>JBBDWS010000160.1:5573-10137 GCA_040902755.1 Actinomycetota bacterium | reverse complement strand
TGCCAGGGCGAGCAGGGTCGCTTCGATCGATGGGGCTCCGGCTCGCCGACGGGTATCGGGTACACGACGACCAGGTCGGCGCCGGCCTCCCGGAACTCCGCGATGCGCGCGGGGGCTCGGTCGTCGACCGCAGGACGGTCATCGCCGCCTCCGCGTCCTGCCCGACCCAGGAGCACACGTACACGGCAAGGGAGATCGCCGCAGGATCGCGGCCGGCCGCTTGGACATCCTCCGCGATCCGCGCCTTCGCGAACGCCGCGCGCTCGGGCGAGCACCAGTTCAGGAGCGCGCCGTCGGCGATCGCTCCCGCGAGGCGCATCGCCTTTCTGGCCCATCGCCGAGATCCAGATGGGGATCTCGGCAGCCGAAGGAGCGACAGGCCCACCGGGCGCCCCCGCCGTTCGATCGTCTCGCCCGCGAACAGGGACCGGATCGTGCGGATGAGACGCCCGCCGGAACGCTCGTCCACCGTCGCCGTCCCCATCGCGGTGAGCATGGGCGTCCGCGAGCGCATCGACAGCACACCGGTGCCGAGAAAGAGATCTCGCGTATCTCCCGCGAGCGCCCCGAGCGTGACCAGCGCGTCGCGTCCGGTGATCTCGGGGAGTAAGAGCGCGCGATATCCGGCATCTCCGCCGCCCGGACGATGCTCACGAGGTCTTGCCACGGCAGTGGATCGCGGAGAGCAAACGCCAAGCCGGAGGGTTGTCGCTGCCCGGGCACCGGCGTCATCCTCGCACGCGTGGAACCCGTCCGGTTCGCCACGGAAGACGGAGTGTCGCTCGAAGGCGAGCTCCGTCGTCCGCAGGGGAAAACGGTCGGATCGGCGGTCCTGTGTCACGCGCACCCGCGTCACGGGGGCAGCAAGGACCACCCGATCCTGTGGGCCGTTCGGAACGAGCTGGCGCGGCGGGGGTTCCTCGTCCTGGCCTTCAACTTCCGCGGGACGATGCGGAGCGCCGGAACGTACGGCGGCGGCCGGACCGAGGTGAGTGACGTGAGGGCGGGGATCTCCCGCGTCCGCGAGGAGACCCAGGGGCCGACGATCGTGTGCGGCTGGTCGTTCGGCGCGAACGTCGCCGTCCGGGAGGCGCCGGACGACGACCGGGTCGCCGCGCTCGCGCTGATCGGCCTTCCCCTCGAACACGACCTCGACATCCCGCCCATGCCGTCGGCGTCCGAGCTTCAGACACTCGATCGTCCCGTGCTCCTGCTCTCGGGCGAGAACGACGAGTACTCACCCGCCGGCCGGCTCGCAAAGGTGCAGAAGGCGCTCCCCCGTGCCGAGCTCGCGATCGTGGCCGGGACCGACCACTACCTGTGGCGCCACGAGAAGGAGGCGGCCACGAGCGTGGGCGAGTTCGCGGCCCGCGTGGTTACAGGGGGACGTGCGACAGGACCATGATCCGCGGCTCGGTCATCTCTTCCATCGCGAACCGCAGCCCTTCACGTCCGAAGCCGGAATCCTTCGACCCGCCGTAGGGCATCTGGTCGGCGCGGAACGCCGACACGTCGTTCACGATCACGCCGCCGACGTCGATCGAGCGATGCGCCTCGAACGCCCGGTTGATGTCGTTCGTGAACACGCCCGCCTGCAGCCCGAAGCGCGAGTCGTTCACGAGCGCGATGGCCTCGTCGAACGTCTGGTACGGGCTGATCGTGACGACCGGGCCGAAGATCTCCTCGCGGCAGACCTTCATCTCGGGGCGCACGTCGGCGATCAGGGTGGGCTGGTAGAAGGGCGGGTTGCCCTCGCCGCCGGTCAGCACCGTCGCGCCCTGCGACACCGCCTCCTTGACCCACTCCTCGATGCGGTCGACCTCCTTGCGCTGGATCACCGGCCCGACGTCCACCGTCGGGTCCATGGGGTCGCCGACTTTGAGACTCTCGACCTGCTTCACGAGCCGGTTCGCGAAGTCCTCGTACACCTCGGATTGCACCAGCACTCGCTGGACGCTGATGCAGCTCTGCCCGGCCTGGTAGTACCCGCCGAACGCGACCCGCTGCGCGGCCAGGTCGAGGTCGGCGTCCGAGTGCACGATCACGCCGGCGTTGCCTCCGAGCTCGAGCGTGACACGCTTCTTCGGGTCCAACCCCTTCAGGTACCACCCGATCTCGACGGAACCGGTGAACGAGATCTTGCGGAAGCGCTCGTCCCGGGCCATCGCGTCCGCCACCTTCGAGCTCACGGGCAGGACCTGGTACATGCCCTTCGGAAGATCGGTCTCGGCGAAGAACTCGGCGAGGCGCAGCGATCCGATCGGCGTCGCCGACGCCGGCTTGACGACGATGGGCGCCCCGACCGCGAGCGCCGGCGCCACCTTGTGGGCGACGAGGTTCAACGGGAAGTTGAACGGCGTGATGCCCAGGACCGGACCGAACGGGAACCGTCGCAGGAGCCCGACGCGCGAGCCGAGCGAGGCCTCCGTGTCCAGGCGCATGAACTCCTCGTCGCCCCGACGCAGGACCTCCGACGCCCATCGGAACGTCGACACGGCGCGCGTCGCCTCGACCTTCGCCCACTTGAGCGGCTTCCCGCCTTCGCGCGCGATCAGCTCAGCGTTCTCCTCGATCGTCTCCTTCAACCGAGCCGACACGTGGTCGAGCGCGTCCGCCCGCGCGTGGACGGGCAGGCGGCGCGACTCCTCGAACGTCGCGGCTGCGGTGGCCGTGGCTTCCTCGACGTCGGCCTCGGTCGGCACGCCGACCTCGGCGACCACGGCGTCGTCGTAGGGACTCCGCACCTCGAATGAGCCCTCGCCGGTCCGCCACTCCCCGTTGACCAGGAACGGACGCACGGTCATCGACGCCTCACCTCATCTCTCCGGGTGGCCCATCAGTCGAGCGACCACATCACGTGCTTGATCTGGGTGTAGTCCTCGAGCGAGTACATCGACATGTCCTTGCCGTACCCACTCTCCTTGTAGCCACCGTGTGGCATCTCCGCCGTGATCATGAAGTGGGTGTTGACCCACACGGCGCCGTACTGCAGGCGGCGGGCGACGCGCATCGCGCGGCTCGCGTCCCGCGTCCACACCGATGAAGCGAGGCCGTACACCACGTCGTTCGCCCACGCCACCGCCTCGTCCTCGTCGGCGAAACGCTGCACCGTCACGACGGGCCCGAAAACCTCCTTCTGGACAATCTCGGAGTCCTGGGCGACGTCGGCAACCACCGTCGGCTTGTAGTAGAAGCCGGCGCGGTCGATCTTCTCACCGCCCGTCAGGACCTTGCCACCGCCGTTCTGTGCCCGGTCGACGAACCCGGCGACGCCCTCGCGCTGACCGCTCGAGACGAGCGGCCCCATCTCGACCTCCTCGTCTTCGAGGTCGCCGACCTTGATCGACTCGACCGCGGGCACGAGCTCGGACAGCAGATCTTCGTAGATCCCAGATCCGGCCACCACGCGACACGAGGATGTGCAGTCCTGGCCGGTGTTCGTGTAGCCGGCGAACTTGAGCGTCTCCACGACCTTCTCCACGTCCGCGTCGTCGAACACGATGACCGGCGCCTTGCCGCCGAGCTCCAGGTGCACGCGCTTCACGTTCGAAGAGCCTGCGTTCGCCGCGATGATCTTGCCGGTCGCCGTGTCTCCCGTGACGGACACGAGGCGCACGAGCGGATGCTTCACGAGCTGGTCCCCGACCTCCGACCCGTGCCCGGTCACGACGTTCAGGACGCCCGGCGGCAGGATGTCCTGCGAGAGCTCGGCCAGGCGGAGCGTCGTACGCGGCGTCAGCTCGGCCGGCTTGAGGACGGACGTGTTCCCCGCCGCGAGCGCCGGCCCGATCTTCCAGATGGCCATCATCAGCGGGTAGTTCCAGGGGCAGATGCCGACGGTCACGCCGAGCGGTTCGCGGCGGATCATGCTCGTGAACCCCTTCTCGTACTCCCCCGTCGACTTGCCCTCGAGGTGCCGCGCGGCGCCGGCGAAGAACCGCAGGTTGTCCGAGATGAAGGGGACGTCCGCCCGTGAGACCGAGATCGGCTTGCCGACGTCCTCGGCCTCGAGCTGCGCCATGTTCTCTGTGTCGGCGTCAATGGCATCCGCGAGCTTGAACAGCATCGCCGAACGCTCCTTGGGGGGCGTGTCGAACCAGACCTCGTCGTAGGCTCGCTGAGCGGCCTCGACGGCGGCGTCGGCGTCCTCGCGCGTGCCGACCTGAATCGTGCTCACGCTCTCGCCGGTCGCGGGGTTGATGTCGGGCTCGGTCTCGCCCCGTCCCGAATCGACCCAAGTCCCCCCGATGAACTGCCGCCATGTCTTGTTCTCACTGGCCATGCCGTCTCCCTTCGGTTCGATCGCTCGTGCCGGATCCGGGAGCCCCAGGGTGCTGGGGCATGTGGCCCAAGTATGCCCAGTTCGGCCACGAGCGAGCCAGTCGCCGTTCCGGACGAGCGCAGGGTCGGCGGTGGACGGACGGGACAACCCGCCGCGAACGACTTCGGACCCTCACGCCCCGGCGTCCTGCGCCGTGAGGAGCTCGCGCGCGCGCAGCGCCAGCCAGAACTCCATCCGGTCGAAGCTCGAGGTGAGATCGCGGCCCGTCAGCTGCTCCACCTT
>JBBDWS010000160.1:0-5473 GCA_040902755.1 Actinomycetota bacterium | reverse complement strand
CGCTCGGCGTCCGCGACGGCCCGCGCCTTCGCGAGCTCGATCGCGAACAGCGACAGCGCGTGCCCGGCGACGATCCGGTCGACCTGTGACAGCGGCTCGGGCGATCCGACGGCGAGGAACGCCTCGACGCGGCCCTGGGCGCCGACCGGCTGGATCCACACGTTCTGGCCGGCGTCCACGAGGGACAAGCTGAACCCCGGGCCGTCGGGTCGCGAACCGCGGAGCTCCTGCCAGATCTTCGGGGCGCGCTGGCGGGCCGTCGCGGCCGTCGCGGCGAGCGGCATCCCGTGGAGGTCCAGGAGCAGCGCCCACCCGCCGGTGACGCGCGCGAGCGACGCGGCGATGCCCTCGACGCCACCGCCGTCCATCACGGCGCGGGTGAGCTCGTGCTCGGCGTCGACCGCCCGCTGGAGCACCTCGTACTGCTCGGAGAGCAGCCGGGTGAAGACGGCCTCGGTGATCGCGATGAAGGGCACCGGGTAGGGCACCTCGAACATCGGGAACCCCGCGCGCTCGGCCGCCGTGACGAGCGCCCGGGGCACCTTCTCGTGACCGAACCCGAGCCCGAACCCCAGGCCCGCAAGTCCGGCATCATGGAGCCGGGCGAGGTAGGCGCGCTGCTTCGCCGGCGTCGTCCCGACGCCGGTTCCCGTGGTCAGCAGGAGCTCCCCGCCTTTCAGCCACGGCGTCGGATCCTCCAGCTCGGAGATGTGGACCCAGCGGATCGGGCGGTCCGCGCTCCCCTCGCCCGCTACATAGCGGAGGGCGATGCCGGGCACGCTCAGGATGTCGCGAACGGTGATCGGCACGATCGGATTGTACGAACGGTACAGAAACCCGCACGCCGGCCTCGTGCCGGAGGTGCGAGGCTGGACGGGGCGTACAAACACGCAACCGGGCCTTGGTCGCGCGACCACCTGACAGCCGCCGCCTCGGGCGTCGAGACTCGCCGAGTGAACCAAGGCCTCAAGTAGCGAAGCGATAGGCCCCGACCGAGGCGCCGCGACGCGGCGTCTGGGTCGGCAAGAAAAGGAGGTTGGGACGTGGACATCCCCCAGGAGCGCAAGGTCCTCACCGACATCCCCGGTCCGAAGTCGCGGGAGTGGTTCGAACGCCGCGCGGCCGCGATCCCGCAGGGCGTCGCGAACATCCACCGGATCGTCACGGCGCGGGCGTCGGGCGCGATCATCGAGGACGTCGACGGCAACCGACTGATCGACTTCGCGACGGGGATCGCCGTCCTGAACCTCGGCCACACCTCACCCGAGGTCGTCCGGGCGGCCCAGGAGCAACTAGAGCGCGACACGCACACGTGCTTCCACGTCACGGCGAACGAGCCGTACATCGAGCTCGCCGAGCGGATGAACGCGATCGTGCCCGGCGATTTCGAGAAGAAGACGATGTTCGCGAACTCCGGCGCCGAAGCGGTGGAGAACGCGGTGAAGATCGCTCGGAAGTTCACCGGGCGCGACGCGATCGTGACGTTCGACCACGCGTTCCACGGGCGGACGCTCCTCGCGATGACGCTCACCGCGAAGGTGATGCCGTACAAGCAGGGCATGGGTCCGTTCGCGCCCGAGGTCTACCGGCTACCCTTCGCGTACCCCTACCGCTGGCCGACCGGACCGGAGAACGCGGCGCGCGAGGCGCTCGCCTACGCCACCGACGAGATGCACAAGCACATCGGCGAGGAGAACATCGCCGCCGTCATCCTCGAGCCGATCCAGGGCGAAGGCGGGTTCATCATCCCGGCACCGGGGTTCCTGAAGGGCCTCGCCGAGTTCTGCGCGGAGCACGGGATCCTGTTCATCGCCGACGAGATCCAGAGCGGGATGGGACGAGCCGGCCGCTGGTTCGCGATCGAGGACGAGGACGTCGTCCCCGACCTCGTCGCGAGCGCGAAATCGCTCGGCGGCGGCCTGCCGATCAGCGCCGTGACCGGGCGCGCCGAGATCATGGACAGCGTGCACGTCGGAGGGCTGGGCGGGACGTACGGGGGGAACCCCGTCGCGGCGGCGGCGGCGCTCGCCGTCTTGGACCTGATCGAGCGCGAGGGGCTCCTCGAGCGTTCGCGGTCCGTCGGTGAACGCATCCAGCAACGGCTCCGCGAGATGCAGTCGAGGCACGACGTGATCGGAGACGTGCGCGGGCGAGGGATGATGACGGCGATCGAGCTGGTCGCCGACCGCGGCACGAAGGAACCGCTCGACGGACCCACCGGCACGAAGATCCTGGAGCGCTGTCTCGAGAACGGCGTCGTGATCTTGAAGGCGGGGACCTACGACAACGTGATCCGGTTGCTTCCACCGATCACGATCGAGGAGAGCCTGCTCGAGGAGGGCCTCGGCATCCTCGACGAGGCGATCGGCGCCGTCGCTGGGTAGCGCTTCAGCGACTGCTACCGTCGGCTCGTGACGCAACCGGGTGAGCGCCGCCGCATCCGCGGTGCGGTCCGCAACGTGGCGATCGACCTTTCGCCGCTGCGCGTCTCGCGCGACTTCCGAAGGCTCTTCCTCGGCTTGGCCGTGTCGGAGCTCGGCTACCAGTTCACCTTGGTCGCGACGTTCATCCAGGTCTTCGAGCTCACCGGCTCGCCGGCCGCCGTCGGACTGATCGGACTCGTCGGCTTCGTCGCGCTCGTGGTGGGGACCCTCGTCGGCGGGGCGTTCGTCGACGTCATCGACCGCCGCACGCTGCTCATCGTCGCGCAGATCGGATTCATGACGGCGTCGGGGATCCTGCTGGCCGGCGCCGTCCACGGCGACCCACCGCTCTGGGTCGTGTACGCCGCCGTCGCGCTCATCGCCGGGCTGTCCGCGATCGACGCTCCGACGCGCTCGGCGATCACGCCGCGGCTCGTCGGGCGCGACCTGTTGCCCTCGGCGCTCACCCTCAATCAGGTGGTGTGGAACGCGACGGCGCTGATCGGACCGGCCCTGGCCGGGATCGTGATCACCGGGCTCGGCCTGTCGTGGGCCTACGCGATCGATCTCGTCACCTACGTGGCGATGCTCGCGGCCGCGATCGCGATCGCGCCGGTCCCGCCCGAGCGGATCGAGGGGTCCCCGACGGGTTGGCGCGCCGTCCGAGAGGGGTTCGCGTTCCTGCGGGGACGGGCCGTGCTGAAGGCGTCGTTCGCGATCGACGTGGTCGCGATGGTCTTCGGGATGCCGCGCGCGCTCTTCCCGATCCTGGCCCTGACGCAGTTCCATCGCGGGCCGGCCGTGGTCGGGCTGCTGTTCGCGGCGCCGGCGGTCGGCGCGGTGCTCGGAGCGCTGACGGCGGGGTGGGTCGCGCGCGTCCGGCGCCAGGGGATGGCGGTCGTGTGGGCCGTCGTGGTGTGGGGCGCCGGGATCGCGGCCTTCGGCCTCGTCTCGGATCTGTGGCTCGGCCTGCTGCTCCTCGCGATCGCCGGTGCCGCCGACGTCATCTCCGCCGTCTTCCGCTCGACGATCCTGCAGCTCTCGGTGCCCGACGCGCTGCGAGGCAGGCTGTCGCAGATCCACTCCCTCGTCGTCACCGGCGGGCCGCGGCTCGGCGACCTCGAGGCGGGCATGGTCGCGTCCGCGTTCTCGCCGGCCGTCTCGGTCGTCTCCGGCGGGCTGCTCTGCATCGCCGGCGCGGCGCTTGTCGCGTTGCTCGTCCCGTCGTTCCGCCGCTACCACGCTGGCGAGACGACCTGACGCTCGCGGGAAAGGGCTTGTCCCGGCGGCGGGGCGAGTCGAGCCCTATGCTCGGCGCGTGGCGGCGCCGCGCGCGGAGCTCATGGAACTTCGGGTGCTCGATGGGCCGAACCTGTACTTCCCCCGGCCGGCCGTGAAGATCGGGCTCCGCGTCGCCCCCTGGCTCGCGATGCCCGAGGAGCGACTCGCGCGCGTGCTCGAGCGCGTGGGCTCGAGCGCGCGGCCGGGGCGACCCGGAACCGAGCAGCGACGGCGCGCGGTCACCCGGCTCGCGACGCATCTCGCGCGGGCGCTCGCGGCCGCGACCGACGTCCGGTTGGCCATCCGCAGCCGCTCCGGACCGGAGCCGGACGAGATCGTCGTCGCGTTCCCCTGGCGCCGTCGCGGCACGGGGACCGCGGCGGGAAACGAGCTGGCGAAGCTGATGGCCGAGGCCGGAGGACGCCGTTCCGTCGAGCGGCTCGTCGAAGAGGCCGCCGAGCGCATCCTCGACGCCGACCCCGGCGAGGAACCATCCGTCCCGGACCCGGCGATCCCGATCGTCTCGATCACCGGGACGAACGGCAAGACGACCACGGTCCGCCTGCTGGCGCACCTCGTGAGGACCGCTGGAAAGACCGTGGCGTACTCCTCGACCGACGGCGTCTACCGCGGCGACGGCGAGATGGTCGAGGAGGGCGACTATTCGGGGTTCGCCGGTGCCGCGAAGGCCCTCGAGCAGCAGCCGGACGTCGCAGTGCTCGAGACCGCGCGCGGAGGGATCCTTCGCCGCGGCGTCGGCGTGGCGCACAACGACGTCGCGGTCGTCACCAACGTGTCGGCGGATCACCTCGGTCTCCTCGGGATCCAGACGCTGGATCAGCTCGCCGAGGTGAAGGCGACGATCACCAAGATCACCCGTCCGGACGGCTGGGTCGTCTTGAACGCCGACGACCCCCGCACCCTTTCGATGCGGCGAGGTGCCAGCGGCCGGACATGGCTGTGCACCCTCGACCCCGATCATCCGGCCGTCCGCGAGACGCTCGCCGAAGGGGGACGGGCCACCGTGCCGCTCGACGGGTCCATCACGGTGCTCGAGCGGTCGGTCTCGCGCGCGCTCGTGCCGCTCGCCGACGTCCCGGTGACGATCGCCGGCATCTCGAGCTCGAACATGATGAACGCCATGCAGGCCGCCTCGGCGGCATTGGGCATCGGCCTCGGCGAACGCGCCGTGGTGCGGGGCTTGAAGAGCTTCGTCATGGACGCCGAACGCAACCCAGGCCGAGCGAACCTGTTCACGATCGACGGACGGGTCGTGGTGATCGACTACGCGCACAACGAGGCCGGGATCATGGGCCTCGCGGAACTGTGTGACGGTCTTCGGCGAGCGGGCCGCGAGATCTGGCTCGGCATCTGCGAGGCGGGCGACCGGACGGAACAGATCCTGCACGACTTCGGGTATCGCGCGGCGCGCGGAGCCGACCACGTCGTCGTCGCCGAGCTCCTGCGGTACCTGCGCGGCCGCGAGCGGGACGACGTGATCGAGGGACTCCGGGCGGGCGCGCTCGACGGCGGGGCGGAGGAGGTGGACGTCTACGCCGACGAGCTGTCGGCCCTTCGAGCGATGTTGACGCGATCGCGACGGGGCGACGTTGTCGCGGTGACGGCACTCGGCATGCGGACCGAGATCTTCCGTTGGCTGGAGGAGAACGGGGCGCGGCGGCCCACGCCGGCCAACGTGAAGCGCCTCGTCGCGGCGGCGCGCGACTCGCGAGGGGACGCGGAGCGGCGGCGGGCGTCTCGGGCGGGAC
>JBBDWS010000159.1:7392-10322 GCA_040902755.1 Actinomycetota bacterium | reverse complement strand
GCGAGCCCGAACGCGCTGCCGCCCGTCAACAGGACCGCGTGGACCTCGGGAACGCTGGTGCCCGGCCGGATGGCGTCGGTCTCGCGCGTCCCGGGGGCTCCACCTTTCACGTCGCACGAGCCGACCGTGCCCGGCGGACACAGGACCACGGTGCAGCCGGTCACGCCCTCTCGGTCCGTCCAGTGGCCCACGCGGATCCCCTCGACGCTCGTGATCACGCGGTTCTCCGTTTCCGTCCGCCGGCCTTGAGGACCTCGCGCGCGAACCCGTCCACGAGCCGGTTGAGCTCGTCGGGCACTTCCATCATCGGGAAGTGGCCGGCCCGTTCGAGCACCTCGAAGCGGCCGTTGGGAAGCGAATCCGCGAACGCGAGCGCGGAGGCCCTCGGCGTGACCCGGTCGTGCTTCCCGACCAGGACGAGCGAAGGAACGGTCACGTGCGTTACCGCGTGCCGAAGATCCGAGTCCATCAGCCCGGCGAGCGCGTTCGTCCACACCCTCGACGGCGCCCTCGCGGCCAGTCTCACGATGTAGCTCACCACGGCCGGCGAAACGTCGGGCCCGAACTGCGTCGCCCGCGCGATGAGGTAGCCGGGATCGGCCGCGCTCGAAACGATGCGGCCACGAACCCGGATCACCCCCGATGCCGCCCGCCGCAGGGATCCGAAACCCGGTGTGAGGATCGTCCTGATCGAGCCCATCGCTCCCCGCATCAGACCGCCCGCTGCGGAGCCGACGAAGACGCAGCCGCCGATCCGTGCAGAGAAGAGGTCCGGGTGCGACTCGGCCATCGACAGGATCGCCATCGAGCCCATGCTGTGACCGACCAGGAGGATCCGCCCGCTCGTCTTCACAGCGTCGAGCACCGCGGCCACGTCGCGGCCGAACGCGGCGGGCGACAGATCGCCGGCCGCGGCGGAGCCGCTCCGGCCGTGCGAGCGGAAGTCGAACAGCACGCAGCGGTACCGCTCGGACAACTCCGTCCACTGGTAGTGCCACGTGGTGAGATCGAGGCTGAAGCCGTGGACGAAGACGATGACGGGTTTCGAGGGGTCCCCCGCCGCGCGCACGGCGATCTCGGTTCCGTCGGATGAGCGGACCGTCCCGAGGTCCTCGGGCGGGAGCGCCGAGAAGGGCTCGTGGCTCGCCGGGTCGTCACGTCGCCGGCGCGCGTTCAGCACCGTGCGGCCCACCATGCCGCCGGCGACGGCTCCGGCCGCGATCCCGGCGGTGACGATCGCCTTGCGCCGTCGCGTCATCCGACGTACTCGCGGGGAACGCGCTCGCTGATCGCCGTCGCGATCTCGTACCCGATCGTCCCGATATGCGAGGCGAGCTCCTCGGCCGTGATCCGCTCCTCGCCGGAGGCACCGATCAAGACGACCTCGTCCCCCGTCGCGACGTCCTCGTCCCCGCAGTCGACGAGGATCTGATCCATCGTGACCGTTCCGGCGACGCGGTGCCGGTGGCCGCCGACGAGCACCTCGGCCTTCGAGGAGAGGCCCCGCGCGTACCCGTCCCCGTACCCGACGGGCACCGTGGCGACGTTCGCGTCGCGCTCCAGCCGGTACGTCCCGCCGTACGAGAGGCGATCGCCCGCCGGGACCCGCTTCACCAGTGTGACCGCGGAGCGCCACGTGAGCGCCGGGCGCAACCCGAACGCCGGTCCGATCCCGCCTCCCGGGTCGAGCCCGTAGACGGCTGCGCCCGGACGTACGAGGTCCAGGTGCGTCTCGGGCAGCCGGATCGTGGCGCCGCTGTTCGCGGCGTGGACGAGCCCCGGCCGGATGCCCTCGGCCGCCAGGGCATCGCGCGCCTCGAGCAGACGGTGCAGCTGCTCCCGCGTGCCCTCGTCGTCGCGCTCGGACGCCGCGAAGTGCGTCCATAGGCCCTCGAGCTGAAGTCCCGCGCCGAGGATCGCGCGAGCGAGCACGGTCGCGCCGGACGGCGGCCACAGCCCGACCCGGTGCATGCCGGTATCGAGCTTCAGGTGCACAGCCGTTTGCCGGCCGAGGGCCCCGGCCGCCTCCGACACTCCGGCCACGCCGTCCTCTGTGTAGACGGTCGGCGTGAGCCCGCCGGCGAGCGCCTCCTTCTCCGATCCCGGCGGGAGCTCCGACAGGACCAGGATCGGGGCCTCGATGCCGCGCTCGCGCAACCGGAGCCCCTCCTCCACCAGGGCGACGCCGATCCACGTGGCGCCGGCCTCGAGCACCCCGCGCGCCACGGCCTCGCCGCCGTGCCCGTAGCCGTCCGCCTTGACGACGGCCAGGAGCTCGGCGTTCGGGGGCTTCAGCAGCCGGACGTTGTGCCGGATCGCCTCGAGGTCGACCTCGACGACGGTCGGCCGGTATCGCGTCACGCGCCCGCGACCTCGACGAACGCCTCGGCGACCCGCTCGAGCACGTCGCTCGCGGTCGTTCCCTCGCCGGAGACCTGCGCGGCGGCCGCGCCGGCCACGCCGTGAACGAACGCAGCAGCGGAAGCCGCGTCGGCCGGTGCGAGACGGCGGGCGAGCAGCCCGGCGATCATCCCGGTGAGGACGTCGCCCGTCCCTCCGGTTGCCAGGAACGGGCCGCCGGTCGGGTTCACGCGCACGACGCCGTCCGGCAATGCCACGAGCGTGCGCGTCCCCTTCAGCAAGACGACGGCCTGCGTCTCGGCCGCGAGCTTGCGGACGTGGCCGACGCGGTCCGCCGCGAGATCCTTCGCGCTCACGCCCGCGAGGCGCGAGAACTCCCCCGCGTGCGGCGTCAGGACGAGCTCCGCCTTGCGGTCGGCGAGCTCGGGCGCCCGCCCGGCGAACGCGTTCAGGCCGTCGGCGTCCAGGACGACCGGGATCTCGGAACCCCGAACGAGCTCGCGGACCCAGGCCGACGTGCGCTCGTCGGTCGACATCCCGGGTCCGATCGCGAGGGCCCCGGCCTGCCC
>JBBDWS010000159.1:0-7292 GCA_040902755.1 Actinomycetota bacterium | reverse complement strand
CCCCGGAACCCCGTTCCGAAGATCGCGTCCACCGCGAGGTCGGCGCGCGCGAGCTCTCGCTCCAGGGTCTCGGCCGACCAGGGCCGGACACGGACGGCGGTCCGAGCGAGCCGGGACAGGTTCGTGGCCGCGGGCTCGCGCGAACGGTCCTCCAGCAGCACGACCGTCACGCGCATCCCCCACGCGTCCAGGTAGCGAGCGGCGACGAGCCCGTCACCGCCGTTGCTGCCCTTCCCGGCCACGACGACCGCTCGCCGTCCGTACGTCCCTCCCGCCAGCCGGACGGCCGCGCCGGCCACCTCGCGCCCGGCGTTCTCCATGAGTGTCTCGGCCGCGATCCCACGCTCCTGAGCCGCCCCGTCGAGCGCGCTCGCCTCCGCCGGCGACAGGATGGGCTTCACTGGCTCACGGCCACGGCGAAGGCCACCGCCATCGCCCGCTCGTGCGTGAACGTCACCATCACCCGGTCGACGCCGAGCGCGTCGGCACGCTGCTTCGCGTTGCCCTCCAGCCGGATCGCCGGAGCGCCGGCGGGCGAACGCGTCACGCTGATGTCGTGCCACCGGCGGCCGCGGTAGCCGCCCAGCGCCTTGATCACGGCCTCTCGTGCCGCGAAGCGGCCCGCGTAGGACTCGGCGGGCCGGGCCTTGGATTCGCAGTACGCGATCTCCTCGGGAGTGAACACCCGCTCGCGCATCGTGCCGTGCCGCTCGAGCGCGCGCTCCATGCGCTCGATCTCGCAGATGTCGACCCCGAGCCCGAGGATCTCCATCGCATTAGGGTATCGCCCGACTAGGTCGACTTCTAAGGCGTCCCGCTAGCGTGGCGGGATCCTGGAGATCCCCATCGGCAGCCTAGGAGCCAATCCTCGAGGGACGGGGACGGAGGCGGCAGTAGAACTCATCTGAGTCGCGGGGGGGCTTAACGGAGCCAAATATTGAGCCAGGACCACATATTTGGTATCGTGAGTCAATGAACAGCGGGTCTACTGACGCCCAGATCATCGAGTCCTTCCACCTGGCCTTCCTCCAGGTCCTTCAGGCACGCCTCGACCAGGCTCGTTACGTAGTGAAAGGGGGCGCCAACCTCCGTTACTTCTTCGAGAGCGTGCGCTATTCGGAAGACATCGACTTCGACGCTATAGAAATCGAACCCTGGAAGATTCAAGAGAAGATCGACGAGGTGTTGGCATCACCAGCGATGGGCTTCCTACTCAGAAGCTGTGCCATGACCCTGGAGGAAGTCACCAAGCACAAGCAGGCAGACACAACTCAACGCTGGAAAACTCTGATTTCAGTAGGTGGGCGTGAAATACCCGTGCGCACCAAGATCGAGTTCAGTCATCGACCCTCAGATGCGCGCCGGATTCTGGACGCCGTCCCCGACCGAGTCGTCGCTCCTTACGCACTGCGCGCTCCCACAATGCTCCACTACACGGCAGACGCCGCAATCGAACAGAAGGTCAAGGCGCTCGCGCTGCGCTCGCAAACCCAAGCGCGTGACGTATTCGATCTGGAACTGCTCTTTCGTACGCACCGCGACACCAGCCAGCAAGGTGAGATCGAACCCAACATCATCAAGGCCGCCGTCGACCGTGCTTCCGGGTTGTCATTCGAGGATTTTCGAGAGCAAGTTGTACCCTTCCTTGACCCGGAGGTTGCCGAACTTCATGACGACCAAAGCGCCTGGAAGCAGATGCAGACGTTCGTCGCTAAGCGGCTCTCGGAGCTTCAATGAAGCCCACTGATGCCTTCGGCGATCTACTCCGTCTGCGACGACCGATAATCGAAACTCGAGAGGCTGCGGTTCGTCTCGGACTGTCTACGAGTCGGACCAGCCAGCTCTTGCGCTCACTAGACGAATCCGGGCTGGTGAAACGGCTGCGTCACGGCCTCTGGGCGCTGGTATCTGACATCAATCCGATGAGCGTTCCGCCTCATTTGACGGCTCCCTATCCAGCGTATGTGTCATTCTGGTCGGCCCTCGCCCGCCATGGCATGATCGATCAGGTTCCGCGAAAGATCTATGTGGCATCACTCGATCGAACTAGGCTGATCCCTACCGCGGTCGGGACCTACTCGATCCATCACCTCGCGCCAGAGGTTTTCGGTGGCTATGACGGCACGGAGAACACTGGCTACCTCGCAACACCAGAGAAGGCGCTATTCGACACGGTCTACGTTGGAGCACCACGCGGCGGCAAGGTCAGCCTGCCAGAACTGGAGCTCCCAGCCGACTTCCACGAAGGCAAGCTGGACGAGTGGACTAGCCATATCGCTCGACCGCGCCTGCGCACTCTGGTTGCCGACCGTCTTGTTAGGGCTTTGGATCAAGCTGCGAGGAACAAGGACGAAGCGGCCGATCAGCCATGAGCAGCGTCGAGCCCCGCACCATGGAGACCACGACCAAGATGGGGCAGGTCCCTGTCTTCACGAAACCTGCAGATTCCTTGGGGACGAGAATGCGTGGGCCTCACCCGTGGCTCCGCACCCGCCCGACCCCCGGCACGTTGAGGGCCTACTCGACCGTGACGCTCTTGGCCAGGTTTCGAGGTTGGTCGACGTCGCAACCCCGCAGCTTTGCGATGTGATAGGCGAGCAGCTGCAGGGGCGGCGTGACGACGACCGGCGAGAAGAGCTCCGGCACTCTGGGGACGAACAGGACGTGCTCCGCGGAACGCTCGATCTCCTCGTCGCCCTCGCTCGCGACGGCGATCACCAGAGCGCCGCGGGCTTTCACCTCCTGGATGTTCGAGAGCATCTTGCGGTAGACGTGGCATTCGGTCGCGACGGCCACGACCGGTACTCCTTCCTCGACGAGCGCGATCGCCCCATGCTTCAGCTCGCCGGCCGGGTACCCCTCGGCGTGGACGTAGCTCAGCTCCTTGAGCTTCAGGGCGCCCTCGAGCGCGGCGGGGAATCCGGTGTGCCGCCCGATGAACAGGACGTCGCGCGCCTGGTGGATCTCCTCGGCGATCGCGCGGACCTGGGCGTCGAGCTGCAGCGTCCGTTCGACCTGCCCGGGAAGCTCACGCATCGACGCGACGACGTCGACGATCTCGACCGGGTACATCGGTCCGCGTATCTGCGCCAGGTACAGCGCGACGAGGTCGAGCGCGACCATCTGCGTCGCGAACGTCTTCGTGGCGGCAACGCCGATCTCGGGGCCGGCGTGCGTGTACATCACCGCGTCGGCCTCCCGGGCGAGCGACGAGCCGACCGTGTTCGTCACGGCGAGCACCCGAGAGCCCTGGCGGGCGGCGTGGCGAGCAGCCTCGAGCGTGTCGATCGTCTCTCCGGACTGGCTCACGGCCAGCGTCAGCGTGTCGGGGCCGAGGACGGGGTCGCGATAGCGGAACTCCGAGGCGATCTCGATCTCGACCGGGATCCGCGTCCAGTGCTCGATCGCGTACTTCGCCACGAGCCCCGAGTGGTACGCCGTCCCGCATGCGACCACGAAGACCTTGTCGACCTCGCGCAGGACGTCGGGATCCAGATGCACCTCGTCCAGGGACAGCATGCCGCGCACGTTCAGCCGGCCGGCCAACGTGTCGCGGATCGCCGCGGGCTGCTCGTCGATCTCCTTGCGCATGAAGTCCTCGTAGCCGCCCTTCTGCGCACGCGTGACGTCCCAGGTGACCTCGAACGGCTCGACCTCCACGTCGTTGCCGTCGAAGTCGGTAACGCGGACGCTGTCGGCGCGTACCTCGACGACCTGCCGTTCGGAGACTGGCAGCACGCGCCGGGTCTTCGAGAGCACGGCCGGGATGTCGGAGGCGAGAACGTTCTCCCCGTCCCCCAGTCCCACGACCAGCGGCGACGACACCTTGACACCCACGATGACATCGGGCTCGTCTGCCGAGAGCACCACGAGCGCGTAGGCTCCCTCCAGCTCGCGGATGGTCTCGCGCACGCGGTCGGGCAGCGAGCCCTCCTTCTCTTCGATCAGGTGTGCGATGACCTCCGTGTCGGTCTCCGAAACGAAGACGTGCCCGCGCTTCTCGAGCTCGGCGCGAAGGTCGGCGAAGTTCTCGACGATCCCGTTGTGGATCACGGCGGTAGTGCCGTGGCAGTCCGTATGCGGGTGGGCGTTGCGATCGGTCGGCGCACCGTGCGTCGCCCACCGGGTGTGGCCCATCCCGACGGTGCCCGCCGGCATGCCGTGCTCATCCAGAGCCCGGTCCAGCTCGGACAGCTTGCCGGCGCGCTTGAGGACCGAGAGCGCCCCGTCGAGCACGGCAACGCCCGCCGAGTCGTAGCCCCGGTACTCGAGACGCCGAAGACCCTCGAGGACGATCGGGAGCGCTTGGTCGGGGCCGACATAGCCCACGATGCCGCACATGGGGCTCCGAGGGTAGCAGCCGGCTCTGCTCCCTAGCCGAGTGCGGCACGGATGCGTTCCGCGAGCGCATCCGCCTGCCTACGCGCGATCTCTTCGGTCTCGGCCTCGACCATGACGCGCACGAGGGGCTCGGTCCCCGACGCGCGGACGAGCACGCGTCCCGTGCCGTCAAGCGCAGCCTCGCTCGAGCGCACCGCCTCCCACACCTCCGAGGCCTCATCGAGCGCCTCCTTCCGGGCAACCTCAACATTCAGGAGCACCTGCGGGAACCGGCGCATCCGGCCCGCGAGATCCGCGACGCTCACGCCGTCCCTGGAGGCGAGCGACAGGAACTGCACCGCCGTGATCAGGCCGTCGCCGGTCGTCGCGTGGCGGCGGAAGATCACGTGCCCCGACTGCTCCCCGCCGAGCACCGCGCCGTGCTCCTGCATCTGCTCGAGCACGTACCGGTCGCCGACGGGAGCCGGGACCACGCGGATGCCGGCCGACTTCATCGCCGCGTGGAACCCCAGGTTCGCCATCACCGTGGCGACGACGAGGTCCCCGGCAAGCCTGCCCTCCGCCTTCATCGACAGCGCGCACGCGGCCAGGACCTGGTCGCCGTCGATCACGTTTCCCTCCGCGTCGGCGAACAGTGCGCGGTCGGCGTCGCCGTCGTGTGCGACTCCGGCGTCCGCGCCGACAGCCTTCACCTGGGCGGCGACGATCTCGGGATGCAGTGCGCCGCAACCCACGTTGATGTTCGAGCCGTTGGGCGCGGCGAAGATCGGGAAGACCTCGGCTCCGAGCCGCCGGAGCGCCTGAGGTGCGACGACCGATGCCGCGCCGTTCGCGCAGTCGACGACGATCCGCATCCCGTCCAGGCGGGTTCCTGCGGTCTCGACGACGTGCTCGATGTAGTCGGGACCCTCGTCCGGCAGCGCGCGCACCTGCCCCCGCCGTCCGATACTTCCGTCGCCGCGCGTGACCTCCGACTCGATCTCCGCCTCGATCTCGTCGGAGAGCTTGAAGCCGAGCGGACCGAAGAACTTGATCCCGTTGTCGGACGGGGGGTTATGAGATGCGGAGATCACGATGCCGGAGCTCGCCGTCAGTCCGGTCGTGAGGAACGCGATCGCGGGGGTGGGCTCCACGCCGGCGAGGTACACGTCGCCCCCCGCCCCGGTGATGCCCTCCACGAGGGCTGCCTCGAGCGGCTCCCCCGAGGCTCGCGTGTCCCGGCCGATCACGAACGTGGGAGACCCGCGTTCGTACCGCGCCAGGGCGACCACGGCGGCGCGCCCAAGCTCGCGGGCGAGATCGGTCGTGAGATCGCGACCGAACGCGCCGCGAACGCCGTCGGTGCCGAACAAGCGCCTCATGCGGGGCGCAAGCCTAGCGCAGGAAGCTCAAACGTCCGACGGGACGAGCTCGGCAAGGAGCGCGTGCACGCGACGGTCGATCTCGTCGCGGATCGGGCGGACGTCCTCGAGGCTCTTGCCCGAGGGATCGTCCAGCTCCCAATCCAGGTAGCGCTTGCCGGGGAAGACCGGGCAGGCGTCCCCGCATCCCATCGTGACGACGACGTCGGCCGCGGACACGGACTCGTCGGTGAGCCGCTTCGGCCGCTCGCTCGAGATGTCGATGTCGAGCTCCCCCATCGCGGCGACCACCGCCGGGTTGACCTCGTCGGCCGGCACGCTTCCCGCCGACCGGACCCGGACCCGGCCCTCGGCGCGACGTTCGAGTAGCGCCGCGGCCATCTGGCTCCGTCCCGAGTTGTGGACGCAGACGAAGAGCACCTCGGGGAGATCGCTCATCGGCCGGACCATATCCGAGGCATCTGAACGGACCGTGAACGCCGCGTCAGGATCGCGCCGCCCGAACGATCGCCCCGAAGATCCCGTCCCCGACCTCGTGCGTCGGCTCGACCTCGATCGCGTCGAAGCCCGCACGCCGCAGCTCCGCGTCGTACTCGCCGAACGAGAGCGCGCCGGCGATGCACCCCGCGTAGCTTCCCCGCTCGGCGCGTTCCTCCGGCGACAGGTCGTCCGATGCGACGATGTCGCTGATCCCCAGCCGTCCGCCCGGGCGCAGCACGCGATGCATCTCGGCGAACACCTTCGGCTTGTCCACCGACAGGTTGATCACGCAGTTGGAGATGACCACGTCCACGCTGCCGTCCGGAAGCGGGACCTCCTCGATGTAACCCTTCACGAACTCGATGTTCGAGGCACCGGCCTCCGCAGCGTTGCGCCGCGCGACCTCGAGCATCTCGTCGGTCATGTCGAGACCGAAGGCCTTGCCGCTCTCGCCGACGCGCTTGGCCGAAAGGATCACGTCGATCCCGCCACCCGACCCGAGGTCGAGCACGGTCTCGCCCTCTCGGAGCTCGGCGACGGCCGTCGGGTTGCCGCACCCGAGGCTGGCGAGCACCGCGGCATCCGGCAGCGACGATCGCTCCTCGATGCCGTACAGGGTCGATCCGTCCGGGCCGCTACAGCACTCCGGCCCGCAACAGCTACCCGGTCGCTCGTTGAGCACCTGCAGGGCCGCGTCCCGGTAGTGAGCGCGGACCTCCTCCCGAAGCTCGCTCATGTTCTGGCCTCCTCCATCTGGGTCTCCTGCATCCGGAACACCGTCTCGAGGCGGCCGAGCGCCTCTCGGTTCACCGAGTAGTACGCCCACACCCCGCGCTGCTCGCGTTCGAGAAGTCCGGCCTCGACGAGCTTCTTCAAGTGGAAGCTCACGGTCGGCTGTGACAGATCCAGCTGCGGGGTCAGGTTGCACACGCACACGGGATCTCCCGCAGTCGCCAGGAGATTCACGATGCGGACCCTGTTCGGGTCGCCGAGCGCCTTGAACACCGTCGCCGTCGCGGTGGCATCGTCCTCGGACATCTCGCTCGCGAGCGGCACACAGCACTCAGCCGGTGTCTGCACGACATCGATATCCATCGATGGGATGATGCC
>JBBDWS010000158.1:8322-10465 GCA_040902755.1 Actinomycetota bacterium | reverse complement strand
ATGGGGACCTCGGACGGGCTCACGATCGTGGCCGAGAACGGGATCATGCAGCGACGGACCCCCGACGCGGTCCGGAGCCGGACGATGGCGGCCTTCGAGGCGGTCATCTCGCTCGGCCTGGCCGTCTCGTACATCGTGGCCGGGCCGATGCTGCAGGCCGTCGGCCCGCAGGGGACCTATCTGATCGGCGGCGTCGCCGCGCTCGCGGCGGCGATCATGCTCGCGCCGCTCCGGCGTCTGCGGCAGACGGGAGAACCGGATGAGGTCCCCTCGCCGGCCGCACCCGGAGCGGCGGTGATCGGTGAGCCGGACGCCCCGCCGCTGGTGTCAGGGCCGTTCCCGGCGCGACCCGTCGTGGAGCCGCGAGTGTCGGAGTCGCTCGTCGCATCGCCGGAGACACCCGAAGCCGAACGCTGATCCTTGGGATGGTCGAAGGGCCGTGTGAGTTGAACGGCCGTTCAGGATTGTGGTTGCATGCCGCCGGCGAGAGGAGCGCGCGTTGGCGGTGAACGCCTACCAGGCGATCGTGATCGGGGGAGGGCACAACGGCCTCGTGGCCGCGGCCTACCTCGCGAAGGCGGGTGCGAGGGTGGTCGTCTGCGAGGCGCGTCACAAGACCGGCGGGGCTGCCGCGACCGACCGGCCCTGGACAGACCACCCGGAGTTCGCGGTTACGACCCTCAGCTACGTGATGAGCCTCATGCCCGACCGGATCATCCGCGACCTCCGGATGGCGGAGCACGGCTACCGGGTCCACCCGGTGGGTCCGTACGTCGTGCCGTTGCCCGACGGCCGTGTCCTGATCGAGTACGACGACCCGAAGCGGAATTACGAGGAGTTCGCCAAGATCTCCAAGCCGGACGCTGACGCCCTCGAGCGTTGGGACGCGTGGATCGGCGGGCTCGCCGCGGTGCTCGGCCCGCTCCTGATGACGACCCCGCCGCGAGTCGGGTCCAAGCGGCCGGGCGACCTGCTCGAGCTCCTCCGGCTGGCCTGGCGGTTCCGGGGCCTCGACGTGCGAACGATCGGCGACGTCACGCGCCTGATGACGATGAGCGTCGCCGATCTGCTCGAGCGATTCTTCTCCTCCGACGAGATCAAAGCTGCCATGTCGATCAACGGGCTGATCGGCACGTGGGCGGGACCGTTGGAGCCCGGCACCGGGTACGTGATGGCCCATCACTCGATCGGGGACGTGGGCGACGGCACGTTGGGCTCGTGGGGCGTCCTCGAGGGCGGGATGGGCGCGGTCGCGGCGGTGCTTGAACGCAGCGCGCGGGCCTTCGGCGCCGAGGTCCGCACCAACGCGAAGGTCCAGAAGATCCTCGTTCGCGACGGCCGCGCCGAGGGCGTCGTGCTCGAAGGAGGGGAGGAGCTACGTGCGCAGGTGGTCGTGTCGGCGTGCCATCCACAGATCACGTTCCTGCGCCAGCTCGATCGCTCGGAGCTGCCGTCTGAGTTCGTCCACGACATCGAGCACTGGTCGAGCCGTTCCGGCGTGGTGAAGATCAACCTCGCGGTGAGCGAGCTTCCCACCCTGGCCGCCGATCCGGACTGGAAGGATTACAGCGGCGGATTCGAGATCGCGCCGTCGCTCGCGCAGCTGGAGCGCTCGTTCGAGGAGGCGCGGGCCGGGACGGCGGCGACGTTCCCGTTCAGCGACGGCGTGATCCCCACGGTGCTCGACCCCTCGCTCGCGCCGCCCGGTGCGCACGTCGTCTCGCTGTTCACGCAGTGGGTGCCGCACACGTGGTCGCTCGAACCGCATCGCGAGGAGCTCGACGCGTACGCGGACCGCGTGATCCAGGCCTACGACGACGTGGCGCCGGGGTTCCGCGCGTCGGTGATCGCGCGACAGGTGATCGGCCCCTACGACATGGAGAACGAGTGGGGTCTGATCGGAGGCAACATCTTCCACGGAGAGCTTTCCGCGGATCAGCTGTTCCACATGCGTCCCGCTCCCGGGTACGCGGACTACCGAACGCCGATCGCGGGCCTCTACCAGTGCTCGAGCGCCACGCATGCGGGAGGAGGCGTGTGCGGGATCCCCGCCTACAACTGCGTCCGCGAGATCCGCGAAGATCGAAGGCGTCGAAGGAAGGGCAGATGAAGGAGCCGTACTCGTTCACCTTCTACACGGCGT
>JBBDWS010000158.1:0-8222 GCA_040902755.1 Actinomycetota bacterium | reverse complement strand
GCGTCGAAGGAAGGGCAGATGAAGGAGCCGTACTCGTTCACCTTCTACACGGCGTCGTGGTACCGGAAGTCGCCGTACTGGCAGCGCACGGTCGAGGCCGGGTGCACGAGCTGGGATCTGTACAACCACATGCTGATCCCGACGCTGTACGACGACGACGAGGACGAGTACTGGCATCTGCTCGAGCACGTGACGCTCTGGGACGTCGCCGTCGAGCGCCAGGTCGAGATCACCGGCCCGGACGCGGCGCGCTTCACGCAGCTGCTGACCTGCCGCGATCTGTCTGGGTGCGAGGTCATGCAGTGCAAGTACGCGCCGATCATCGCGCCGGACGGGGGCATCGTGAACGACCCGATCCTGCTGCGCCTCGGCGAGGACCACTTCTGGCTCTCACTCGCCGATTCGGATGCGCTGTTGTACGCGCTCGGCGTGCAGGCGTTCGCCGGGCTGGACGTGAAGATCCGTGAGCCGGACGTTTCCCCGCTTCAGATCCAGGGTCCGAAGAGCAAGGACGTGATCCGGGAGCTCTTCGGCGACCAGGTGGCCGGTCTTCGGTACTACCGGTGTTGGGAGGGGGACCTCGACGGGATCCCCGTGGTGGTCTCGAGGACCGGGTGGACCGGTGAGGTCGGTTTCGAGATCTATCTCCGCGACGGCTCTCGCGGGCTCGATCTGTGGGACCGCGTGATGGAAGCGGGCGGGCCGCACCGGATCCGCGCGATCGCGCCGTCGGACCAGCGGCGGCTCGAGGCCGGCATCTTCAACTACGGCAACGACATGGGTATCCAGGACACGCCGTTCCACGTGAGCGGCATGGAGCGGCTCGTCGAGCTCGGCGTGGAGTTCATCGGGAAGGAAACGCTGCAGCGCGTCGCCGACGAGGGCGTCGACCGCAAGCTCGTCGGAGTCGAGATCGGTGGGGAGCCGTTCCGGCTGTGGCTGGAGGAACCCTGGGCGGTCCGGCGCGACGGGGAGGTCGTCGGCAAGCTGACGAGCGCATCGCACTCGTTCCGGCTGAAGAAGAACATCGGCTACGCGTGGGTGCCGATCGAACTCGCCGTGCCCGGGTCCGAGCTCGATCTCGTCTCGCCCGACGGGCCGATCCCGGCCGTGACCGCGCCGTTGCCGTTCATCGACCCGAACAAAGACATCCCGAAGAGCTGATCGGTCCGCACAGGCCATGCCTATCGGCGATGATGAGGGCGTGGAATCGCTGGGTGGGTCGCTCCTCGTCGCCGGTCCTGCGCTCTGGGATCCCAACTTCCGTCGCACGGTCGTCCTGGTCGGTCACCACGACGATGACGGTGCCGTCGGCGTCGTGTTGAACCGCGCCTCCGAGATCGAGGTGGCGATCGCGGCCCCGCCGCTCGCCGCCCTGGTCGGGCAAGGCGAGCGCTTGTTCATCGGCGGTCCCGTGCAGCCGCAGTCGGCGGTCGTCGTGGCCGACTTCGAACACCCCGAGCGCGCGGAGGTCGTGGCGTTCGGCTCGATCGGGTTCCTGCCCGACGAGACCGACGCGGCCGAGGTTGGGGAACTTCGGCGAGCCCGTGTCTTCGCCGGGTACGCGGGGTGGGGCGCGGGCCAGCTCGAGCGCGAGCTCGAGGAGGGCGGCTGGATCCTCGAGCCGGCGCGTCCGGAGGACGTGTTCACCGAGGAGCCCGACCAGCTTTGGAGCGACATCGTTCGGCGCAAGGGGCCCGAGTACCGGCTCATCTCGACGATGCCGCTCGACCCGTCGGCGAACTAGCGGCTAGGCTCCGCGTCCGACGCGTTCGAACCCGTTCGAAGGAGCCGCAGTTGGCATCGGAGAGCTTCACCTTCTACGTCCAGCCTTGGTACCGGAAGTCGCCCTACTACGAAGCCACGAAGCGTCACGGCTGCAAGAGCTGGGGGCTGTACAACCACATGCTCCTGCCGACGCTCTACGCGGATCCGGTCACCGAGTACGAGGCCCTGTTGAACGACGTGACGCTCTGGGACGTCGCGGTCGAACGCTGCGTCGAGGTCCGAGGTCCGGACGCCTTCGAGCTCGTGAACATGATCACGTGCCGGGACCTCACGAAGGTCCAGGTGATGCAGGCGCGGTACGTGCTCCTGACCGCGCCCTGGGGAGGCATCGTGAACGACCCCGTGCTGCTGCGCCTGGCCGAGGATCGGTTCTGGCTCGCGCTCGCCGACTCCGACGCGCTGCTCTACGTCGCCGGCGTCGCGGGCGCGAAGGGCATGGACGTGGAGGTCTTCGAGGCCGACGTCGCGCCGATGCAGGTCCAGGGCCCTCGATCCAAGGACGTCGTCCGCGATCTGTTCGGCGACGCGGTCGCGGACCTCCGCTACTACTTCTGTGCCGAAGCCGACGTCGACGGCATCCCCGTCGTGGTCAGCCGCACGGGGTGGACCGGCGAGGTCGGGTACGAGATCTACCTCCAGGACACGAGCCGCGGCGACGAGCTGTTCGAGCGCGTGTTCGAGGCGGGCGAGCCGTACGGGATCCGCGTGATCGCTCCGAGCGAGACCCGCCGGATCGAGGCCGGGATCTTCAACTACGGCTCGGACATGCGGGTCGAGGACACGCCGCTGCACGTGACCGGTCTCGAGAAGTACGTCGAGTGGGATCAGCCGCAGGACTTCGTCGGCCGGCGGCGTCTCGAGGAGATCCGCGACGGCAACCTGCTCGATCGCAAGCTCGTCGGCATCGAGATCGGCGGTGACCCGATGACCGACGAGGGCGCGCTGAACGACTTCTGGACCCTGTTCAAAGGAGACGCGGCGCTCGGTCGCGTCACGGCGGGAGCGTGGTCGCCGCGGCTGGAGCGCAACATCGGCTACGCGTGGGTGCCGATCCGGTGGGAGGAGCCGGGCTCGGAGTTCGAGGCCGAGACGCCGCGCGGGCGCGTGCCGGTCACGGTGGTGCCTCTTCCGTTCGTCGACCCCGCGAAGGACATCCCCAAGGGCTAGGCTCGATCGATGGGCGAGTCCATCGCGTTCGACCGCGCCGCAGAGTTCTACGACCGGACCCGGGCGATCTCCGACGAGTCGATGGCGCGCACGATCGAGCTCTTGGCGTCGGAGCTCCGCGAGCGAGGCCGCGTGCTCGAGGTGGGCGTCGGGACTGGCCTCCTCGCGCTCCCGCTGCACGAGGCCGGCATCGACCTTGTCGGGGTGGACCTCTCGCCGCCGATGCTCCGCAAGTTCGTCGAGAAGGCCGGGGGAGCGGTCCCGCTCCCGCTGGTCGTCGGCGACGCGACGAGGCTGCCGTTCGCGGGTGGCGCGTTCGGCGCGGCGTACCTGCGATGGGTGCTCCACCTGGTGCCCGACTGGCGGCGGGTCCTCGCCGAGGTGGTGCGCGCGGTTCGGCCCGGAGGCGTGTTCCTCGTCAACCTCGGGGCCTACGAGGAGGCGCGCAAGGCGATCCAGGAGCGCTTCGCCCAGATCACCGGCGTTTCGCTCAAGCCCGTCGGGCTCCATTGGGGCGACTACGACGAGCTGGACTCGGCGATGACGGCCCTCGGCGCCCACGTGCGGGAGCTCCCGTCCGTTCACGAGGGCGGGACCGACACGCTCGACGAGTTCATCGAGGGCATCGAGGAGAACCGCTACTCGTGGACCTGGCCGCTCCCCGAGGAACAGCGCCGCCGCGCCGCGGCCGAGGTCCGGTCGTGGGCGGAGGAGCGCTTCGGCCCGCTCGACGAACGGCAACCGTTCGAGCACGCGACGCGATGGCTCGCCTACGACCTCAGCCGGTAGCGCGGAGGTCGACGGCGATAGCGGGCTGACGGCGGGCCCCGGCCAGCAGGTATCCTGGAAAACCGCCCGGCTGCCGGGCGCGAAGCGTCCGGACAGGGAGGGTTCTCCGAATGCCGATCACCGAGGTCGACAAGATCTGGATGGACGGGGAGCTCGTGGACTGGCGCGATGCCAAGGTCCACGTGCTCAGTCACGCGATCCATTACGGGAGCGGGGTGTTCGAGGGGATCCGGGCGTACGAGACCTCGCGCGGCGCTGCGGTGTGGCACCTCGAGGAGCACCTCAAGCGTCTGTTCCGCTCGGCGAAGCTCTACCACATGGACATCCCGTACTCGGTCGAGGCGATCACCGACGGCATCAAGGACGTCGTCCGCGCCAACGGGCTGAACGCCTGCTACATCCGGCCACTGGTGCTCCGGGGGTACGGCGAGATGGGCGTGAACCCGCTGAACGCGCCGGTCAATGTGTTCATCGCGGTCTGGCCGTGGGGGGCGTACCTCGGCGAGGACGCGCTCGAGCAGGGCGTGCGGATCAAGATCTCGTCGTGGCGGCGGAACTCGCAGAACTCGCTGCCGGCGGCGGCCAAGGCCACCGGGCAGTACATCAACAGCGTCCTCGCCAAGGTCGAGAGCCTGAAGGCGGGCTACGACGAGGCGATCATGCTGAACGAGGCCGGCATGATCACCGACGGGTCCGGCGAGAACGTGTTCGTCCTGCGCGACGGGGTGCTGACCACGCCTCCGATCTCGGCAGGGTGCCTGGACGGGATCACCCGGCAGAGCGTGATGGCCATCGCGCGAGACCTCGGGTACGAGGTGCGCGAGGACAACCTGGTGCGCACCGACCTCTACAACGCGGACGAGGCGTTCTTCACGGGCACCGCGGCCGAGATCACGCCGATCCGCGAGGTGGACGACCGGGTCGTCGGTGAGGGGCACCGCGGGCCGGTGACGAAGGAGCTGCAGGGGGCGTTCTTCTCGGCGACCAAAGGTGAGACCGAGCGGTACGTGAGCTGGCTCACGTACGTGAACGCGTGAGCGACGAGGCCCGCTACCGGCTGCCGCGCACCGTCCTTCCGCGCCGTTACGACCTCGTCCTGAAGCCGGATCTCGAGCACGCGACCTTCGAGGGCACCGCAGATGTGCAGGTCGAGGTGCGTGAGCAGGTCAACGAGGTCGTCCTGAACGCGATCGACCTCCAGATCTCCTCCGGCCGTCTCGAACGCGACGGCACGGCGCTGCATATGACCGACGTTCGCTTCGAGGAGGACACCGAGCGGGCGCACCTTCGTCTGGACGGCGACGCGGACCCCGGAGAGTGGACCCTGCACGTCGAGTTCGCGGGCAAGCTCTCGGAGCACCTGCGTGGCTTCTACCGCTCGACCTACCTGGACGAAAGCGGTGCGCAGCGCGTCGTCGCGGCCACGCAGTTCGAGTCGACCGACGCGCGCCGCGCGTTCCCGTGCTGGGACGAGCCCGACCTCAAGGCGGTCTTCGGCGTCACCCTCGAGGTGGAGGACGGCCTCCTCGCGATCTCGAACGGCCCGGAGGTCGCGCGCGAGTCGCTCGGAGAGGGAAGGGTCCGCGTTCGCTTCGACGACACGATGCCGATGTCGACCTATCTGGCGTCGTGGATCGTCGGTCCGCTCGAGGCGACGGAGCCGGTGGACGTGGACGGCGTTCCGCTGCGAGTGGTCTACCAGCCGGGCAAGGGCCATCTCACGGCGTTCAGCCTCGAGGTCGGGGCGTTCTGCCTCCGCTGGTTCGCCGAGTACTACGGCATCCCGTATCCCGACAAGAAGGTCGACCTGATCGCCCTGCCCGACTTCGCCCAGGGTGCGATGGAGAACCTGGGCTGCATCACCTTCCGCGAGAACCTCCTGCTCGCGGACCCGGAGAAGTCCACCCAGCCCGAGCTCGCCCTGGTCGCCGAGGTCGTTGCGCACGAGCTGGCACACATGTGGTTCGGCGACCTGGTGACGATGCGGTGGTGGAACGGGATCTGGCTGAACGAGGCGTTCGCGACGCTCATGGAGATCCTGTCGGTCGACGCCTTCCGCCCCGACTGGGAACGGTGGGCGGACTTCCTGCGGGCGCGCTCGACGGCCTTCGAGATCGACGCGCTCGAGAGCACGCGGCCGATCGAGTACCCGGTGATCTCGCCCGACGACGCATCCGGGATGTTCGACACCCTCACGTACACGAAAGGTGCGGCCGTCCTTCGGATGCTCGAGCAGTACCTGGGCGCCGAGCGGTTCCGCGACGGGATCCGCAAGTACCTCGCCGACCATCGCTTCGGGAACACCGAGACCCACGAGCTCTGGGACGCGATCGAGGCGGCGACCGGCGAGCCGGTCCGAAGGATCATGGACGGCTGGATCTGGCAGGGCGGCTATCCGATCGTCTCCGCCAATCTCGACGACGGCCAGGTTCGCCTTTCGCAGCGCCAGTTCCTGCTCTCGGGCAAGGACGGCGAGGGGAGGTGGGACGTTCCGCTGCTGGTCCGGAGCAACGGCGAGACGCGGCCGCTGCTCGTCGAGCCGGGCGGCGCCGCGGTTCCCGCGCCGGCGGACGCGCCGGTCGTCGTCAACGCCGGGGCGCACGCCTTCGTCCGCGTGGGCTACGACGAGCCGTTGCTCGACCGCGTGACCTCATCACTCAAGGAACTGTCCACGGACGAACGGACGCAGCTCGTCGACGACCGTTGGGCCGCGGTCCTCGCGGGACGGTATACGGCCTCTGACTTCTGCCGGTTCGCCGAGCGCTTCTCGGACGAGACCGAGTTGACGGTCTGGTCCTCGCTGCTGCAGGGGATCGGGTGGTGCGATCGGTTCCTGGACGCCGGACCGCGCGAGCACTACCGCGCGTGGGTGAGGGCGATGGTCGCCCCGGCGCTCCAGCGGATCGGGTGGGAGCCGCGAGCGGGAGAGAGCGATCTCACGCGCGCGCTTCGCGGGAACCTGATGACCGCGATCGCGATCCTCGGCGCCGATCCCAACGCCCAGGCGCTCGCGCGGGACATAGAGCATCGGGCGAGGTCGGGGGAACGCGTCGACCCCTCACTCACCGCGGCCTCGATCGCGATCGTCGCCGCGGGGGGCGGTCCCGAGGACTACGAGGTGTTCCTGGAGGCTCGGAAGACCGCGAAGACGCCACAGGAGCAGCTGCGCTACCTCTACGCGCTTGCCGACTTCCGCGACGCCGTACTCCTGGACCGCACGCTTCAGCTCGCCCTCACGGACGAGGTCCGGCCTCAGCACGTCCCGATGATCTATATCCGGGCCGTCACGAACCGGGATCACGGCGAGCGGGGATGGCGGTTCCTCAAGGAGCACTGGGACGAGGTCGTCAAGAGGATCCCGCCGTCGCTCGTCGTGTACCTGGCCGATGGCGTCCGGTACCTCATCACGCCCGAGCTGGTCCAGGACACGGAGAAGTTCTTCGTCGCCCACCCGATCCCGCAGTCGGCGCTCCAGCTGCGCCAGACCCTCGAGCGCCAGCGCGTGAACGCCGAGTTGCGGCGCCGCGCCGTCCCCGAGCTTTCGACCTTCTTCAGCGTTCCGCCGGCATAGCCTCGAACGACCGCGCCGGCGTGTTCGCCCCGCAGACGAGCACGACGACGCGCTCGTCGGGATCGGCTCGGTATCGGCCCGAGATCAACGCCGCGAGTGCGGCCGCGCCCCCGGGCTCGGTGACGAGCCTCGCCTCCTCCCACAGCCGCCGCTGCGCATCGAGGAAGGCATCGTCGGTCACGAGCAACACGTGCTCGACGTACTGCGACGCGATGGCAAAGGCGATCTCGCCGGCCTGCTTGGTACCCAGGGAGTCCGCCGCGTAGCCGCCCACCTCGACGGGCACCGGCCGTCCGACGCGCAGCGCCTCCGACATCGTCGGACACAGGTCTGGTTCCACGCCGACCACGCGCGTGCGGCCCTCGAACCACGCCGCGATGCCGCCGATGAGCCCGCCGCCGCCCACGGCCACGAGCACCGTGTCGGCGTCGGGCACGTCCTCGGAGATCTCGGCGCCGATCGTGCCCTGGCCCGCCACCACCTCCGGCTGGTCGAACGCGTGCATGACGAGCGCGCCCGTCACCTCGGCGCGGACGCGGCTGGCCTCGAAGGCGTCGTCGTAGTAGCCGGGGACCAGTCGGACCTCCGCGCCGTGCTCCTGGATCCGTCGCGCCTTGACGGGCGGAGAGGTCTCGGGAACGAAGACCTCGGCCTTGTGGCCGAGCTCGCGCGCGGCATACGCGACGGCGAGCCCGAAGTTCCCCCCGGAGGCCGCGATGACGCCGGCCTCCGGCACCTCGGCCCCGAGCATCCGGTTGAAGGCGCCACGCACCTTGAACGAGCCCGTGTGCTGCAACAGCTCGAGCTTGAGGACGATCCGTCCCGGGACGCCGAAGGCACCCGGCTCGAGCTCGAGGACGGGGGTCCGACGGACGCGGCCGGCGATCCGCGCTCGCGCGGCTTCGAT
>JBBDWS010000157.1:0-10545 GCA_040902755.1 Actinomycetota bacterium | reverse complement strand
CTGAACATGGCGCCCTCGGCAGCGAGCTCGAGGTCGGCGTCGGGCATCACGACGAGCGGGTTCTTTCCACCGAGCTCGAGGCAGGCGGACTGCAGGTGGCGGCCGGTGAGCTCGCCGATCTTGCGCCCGACCTCGGTCGAGCCGGTGAAGCCGACCTTGTCGACGAGTCTCTCGGCGAGCGCGCGCTCGAGCCCCTCGAACGCCGTCGGCCCGTCCGCGAGCACCATGTTGAACACGCCCGGCGGGAACCCCGCATGCACGAAGAGCTGCGCGAGGGCCTCGGACGTAGCCGGCGCGTACTCTGCCGGCTTCCACACGACCGCGTTCCCGCACAGCAGCGCCGGCACCATGTACCACGACGGCACGGCGACGGGAAAGTTCCCGGCCGTTACGATCGCGGCGACGCCGACCGGGTTGCGGAACGTGAAGAGCTGCTTGTCGGGAAGCTCGCTCGGCACCGTCATGCCGTAGAGGCGACGGCCCTCGCTGACGAAGAAGTTGCAGGTGTCGATGACCTCCTGCACCGAGCCCCGCGACTCGCGGATCGGTTTGCCGATCTCCCGCGTGATGATCCGCGCGAGCGTTTCCGCGTTGTCCTCGACGAGTCGGCCGAGCTGCTGGATCGCGCGCCCGCGCACCGGCGAGGGCACCCGCGCCCACGCGATCTGCGCCTCTCGGGCGGCGCGGCTGGCCTCCACGAACGTCGTCGCATCGCCCAGGCTCGCGACCGCCACGGTCTCATCCAGATGAGCCGGGTTCGGGATCTCGAGCGTGCCGCCCGGTGCGTCGTCGCGCCACGTGCCGGCGACCAGCGAAGAAACGGTCCGTGGCATACGCGCAATCCTACGGCTCGAGCCGCCAAGGGCGTCAGGCCGGTTCGTCGTAACGCAGGAGCACGAATGAGTGTGCGACGAGGTTCACGGCCTCGCTGCGGACGACGCGCTGGCCCGGCTGCGCCGTGTTGATCAGCATCCGCCAGGTGCCCTGCTCGTCCTCGATCCGCGGGAGAGTGAACTGACGCGAGCGCGATCCCCCGTTCAGCAGCATCAGGACGGTGCGGCCGAAGACGGGGCGCCCGCGCTCATCGACCTCGTCGGTCGCGCGGCCGTGGAGCAGCATGCCGAGGACGTGGTTCTCGGGGTCGGCCCAGTCCTCGTCGGTCATCTCGCCGCCGTCGGGCCGCAGCCACGAGAGGTCCTTGGCCTGCCCCTCCCCGATCGGCTTTCCGGTGAGGAACGTGCGGCGGCGGAGGACCGGGTTCGACCGGCGGATCTCGAGGACCTGGCGGGTGAACTCGAGCAGGTCCCGATCGTTCTGGACGAGGTCCCAGTCGATCCACGAGGTCTCGTTGTCCTGCGCGTACGCGTTGTTGTTCCCCTGCTGCGTCCGGCCCATCTCGTCCCCGGCGACGAGCATCGGCACGCCCTGGGAGAGCACGAGCGTGGCGATGAGGTTCCGCTTCATGCGCTCGCGCATCGCGCGGACCCGGGCCGACTCGGTGGGCCCCTCGGCCCCCCAGTTCCGGCTCCAATTCTCGTCGGTTCCGTCGTGGTTGTCCTCGGCGTTCGCCTCGTTGCGCTTGTTCTCGTATGAGACGAGGTCGTTGAGCGTGAAGCCGTCGTGCGCGGTGATGAAGTTGACGCTCGCGTAGGTCCGCCGACCACTCGCGGCGTACAGGTCGCTCGAGCCCGACAGCCGAGAGGCGAGCTCCGGGACCTGGCCCGGATCCCCCCGCCAGAAGCGCCGGACGGCGTCGCGGTACTTGCCATTCCATTCCGCCCACCCGGTCGGGAAGTTCCCCACCTGGTAGCCGCCCTCGCCGAGGTCCCACGGCTCGGCGATGAGCTTGACCCGCGAGATCACCGGGTCCTGCCCGATGATGTCGAAGAACGTGCCGAGGCGGTTCATCTCGTAGAGCTCGCGCGCGAGGACCGGCGCGAGGTCGAAGCGGAACCCGTCGACGTGCATCTCGGTGATCCAGTAGCGCAGGCTGTCCGTGATCATCTGCATCGTGCGCGGGTGCGTCATGTTCAGGCTGTTGCCGGTGCCGGTGAAGTCCACGTAGTTGCGGGGATCCTCTCGGCTCAGCCGGTAGTACGCGGCGTTGTCGATCCCGCGGAGCGAGAGCGTCGGCCCGAGGTGGTTCCCCTCTCCGGTGTGGTTGTAAACGACGTCGAGGATCACCTCGATGCCGGCCTTGTGCAGCGCCTTGACCATCGACTTGAACTCGTCCACCTGCTGCCCGACGCCCCCGGTGGCGTACGCGACGTGGGGCGCGAAGAAGGCGATCGAGTTGTAGCCCCAGTAGTTCGACAGGCCGCGTTCGAACAGGTGGCGGTCGTTCACGAACTGGTGCACCGGAAGCAGTTCCACGGCCGTGACCCCGAGCGACTGCAGGTGGTCCAGGACCGGGTCGGACGCGAGCGCGAGGTACGTGCCGCGCACCTCGGGCGGCACGGCGGGGTGGCGGACGGTCATGCCCCTCACATGCATCTCGTAGATCACGGTCCGGTTCCACGGGGTTCCCGGTTTCCGGTCGTCGCCCCACGTGAACGCGGTGTCTACGACGACACTCTTCGGAACGTGACGAGCGCTGTCGCGGTCGTCGAACGAGAGATCCTCGTCGGGATCGCCGATCTTGTAGCCGTACAGCGAGTCGTCCCACCGGATCTGGCCGCTGATCGCCTTCGCGTAGGGGCAGATCAGGAGCTTGTTCGGGTTGAACCGGTGCCCCTCGCGCGGTTCGTAGGGCCCGTGCACGCGGAAGCCATACATCGTCCCCGGCCGCGCGTCGGGCAGGTAGGCATGCCAGACGAGGTCGGTGCGTTCGCGAAGGGGGATCCGCGCGATCTCGGTGGCGTCGAGCGCGCGCTCGAACAAGCAGAGCTCGACCGCCGTGGCGTGCTCGGAGAACAGTGCGAAGTTCACGCCCTCCCCGTCCCACGTCGCGCCGAGCGGCGACGGAGATCCGGGCCAGACCCGCAAGCTCAGCGCTCCTCGGGGGTGAGGAAGACCGCGGCGAGCGGTGGAAGGACGAGCGCCAGCGAGTGCTGCCGTCCGTGCATCGCCACCGGCTCCGCCTCCACCCCTCCGTAGTTGCCCTGTCCGCTGCCGCCGTAGATCTCGGCGTCGGTGTTCAAGAGCTCGCGCCAGCGCCCCGCCGTCGGTACGCCGACGCGGTAGCGATGGCGCGGGACCGGCGTGAAGTTGGCGACGAACAATACCGGAGCGCCGCCCGGTCCCTTCCGCAGGAACGAAAGCACGCTCGCGGCGCGATCCGACGCGTCGACCCACTCGAACCCGTCCGGGCTGCTGTCGAGCTCGTGCAGCGCCGGCTGTTGCTCGTACAGCGAGCCAAGATCGCCGACGACCCGCCGGATCCCCTCGTGCGACGGATACTTCAGCAGCTCCCAGTCGAGCGCGGACTCGTGGTTCCACTCGCTCCACTGCGCGAGCTCGGCGCCCATGAACAGCAGCTTCTTCCCGGGCTGTGCGAACTGGTACGCGTACAGCAGGCGCAGGTTCGCGAACTTCTGCCACTCGTCGCCCGGCATCTTGGCGATGAGCGAGCCCTTGCCGTGCACGACCTCGTCGTGTGAGAGCGGCAACAGGAAGCTCTCGTCGAACGCGTACAGCATCCGGAACGTGATCGTGTCGTGCTGGTACGGCCGGTAGACTGGGTCCTTCGACACGTACTGCAGCGTGTCGTGCATCCAGCCCATGTCCCACTTGAAGCCGAACCCGAGCCCGCCGGCCTCCACCGGGCGCGAAACGCCGGGCCACGAGGTCGATTCCTCGGCGTAGGTCTGCACGTCGGGGTGCATCCCGTAGATCGCCGTGTTCATGTTGCGGAGGAACTCGACGGCCCCGAGGTTCTCGCGGCCACCGAGCTCGTTCGGGATCCACTCGCCAGCCTTGCGCGAGTAATCGAGGTAGAGCATCGAGGCTACCGCGTCCACACGCAGGCCGTCGGCGTGGTACCGGTCGAGCCAGTGCATCGCGCTCGAGAGCAGGAAGCTGCGGACCTCGTTGCGGCCGTAGTTGAAGATGTAGCTCCCCCAGTCGGGGTGATAGCCCTGCCGAGGGTCGGCATGCTCGTACAGGTGCGTGCCGTCGAAGTACGCGAGGCCGTGCTCGTCCGAGGCGAAATGCGACGGCACCCAGTCCAGGATCACGCCGATCCCCTCGTGGTGGAGCAGCTCGATCATCGCCATGAGGTCCTGCGGCGTTCCGTAGCGGCTGGTCGGCGCGAAGTAGCCGGTCGACTGGTAGCCCCACGACCCGTAGAAGGGGTGCTCCATCACGGGAAGCAGCTCGACGTGCGTGAAGTTCAGCGCCTTCAGGTGCTCGGCCAGGCGAGGGGCGATCTCGCGGTAGCCGGGCATGCGGCCCTCGTCCCGGATCCACGAGCCGAGGTGCATCTCGTAGACGTTCATCGGCGCGTCGTGCGAGTTCGGCCGCACGCGCGAGGCCATCCATCCGCCGTCGCCCCAGTCGTACGAGGTGTCCCACACAACGCTCGCGGTCTTCGGGGGGACCTCCCACCACGCGGCGAACGGGTCGCCTTTGTCCACGCGGTACCCGGTGCCGCGCGCGACGATGTGGAACTTGTAGACGGTGCCCGAGCCGATGCCCGGGACGAACCCCTCCCAGATCCCGCTCGAGGCGCGCGGCCGCAGCGGGTCCGTCTCGCGATCCCAGCCGTTGAAGTCGCCGATCATCGAGACGGACTCGGCGTTCGGCGCCCAGACCGCGAAATGCGTTCCCGCTTCGCCGTCGACCTCCATCGGGTGCGCGCCCAGGCGCTCGTACAGCCGCGCGTGCGTGCCCTCGTTGAACAGGAAGATGTCCTCATCGGTGAGGAGCGAGACGTCGTGCCGAACGCGACTCGCGCTCACGGGCGGACTCGCGGTGCCCTGATCAACGTTCCTCCAACAGCTCGGCGATCCCGGCGAGCGGGATCGCGATCCAGTCCGGCCGGTTGTTCGCCTCGTAGGTAACCTCGTACAGCGCCTTCTCGAGCACATAGGCGCCGAGCAGGACCCGCAGCTCCTCCTTCGTCTTGGGATGGAACGGCGCGCCCTCGACGGTGTCGAGATACTCGCGGAGGAAGACGCCGGCCGCCGAGATGTGCCACAGCCGCACCCACGGCGCGATCGCAACCGCGCGCTCGGGCTCGACGAACTGGCCGGCACGCGCGGCTGCGTGCGCCGCGTAGTGGAACGAGCGGATCATGCTCGAGACGTCCACGAGCGGCAGACGCTTGATCCGGCGCTCGCCGATCGGCTTCGCCGGCTCACCTTCGAAGTCGATGATCACGAAGTCGCGGCCCGTCCACAGGACCTGGCCCAGGTGGTAGTCGCCGTGGATGCGGATCCGCGCTCCGGTGATCCGGACGTCCAGGACCGAGCGCATCCGCTCCAGGATCTGCTGCTGCGCCGCAAGGACTCGCTCGGCGCCGGGCACGTCGTTCAGCGACCGAAGGACCTGCAGGGCACGGTTCGCGATGCCCCGCAGCGACTGGTAGAGCGAGCGTTGGTCGAAGGGCGTGACGATCTCGGGCGCGAACGCGGGGTCGTCGAGATCGCTCGCCAGCGCCAGGTGGAGCTCGCCCGTTCGGCGGGCGAGGAGCCGGGCCGACTGCAGGTACAGGTCCATCGTCTCGACGGCGAGATCGGACGGCCCGTTCTCGGCGACCGAGAACAGGGTCGGCGACGGGATCTGCACGTCCGGATTCGCCGCGGCGCGGGCGAGCACGTTCTCGAGGTAGCCGCGGACGTGGTCCGTCGTGTACGACCAGGCGTCGCCCTCGTTGATCACCCACCCGTGCAAGATCCCGAGCGTGCTCGTCTGCGACGGCCCCTGCCGAAGCTCAAGGCCGCCCGCCACCGGCGCGCTGTGCTCGAAGCCGACGCGATCGGTAAGGAAGCGCCCGATCTCCAGGTCGGGGTTCAGGCCCACGTCCAGGCGCCGGTAGACCTTCAGCACCAGCCGGTCGCCGAACGCGACCGACGTGTTGCTCTGCTCCACCTGGAGCGGGCGCGGCTCCGGCATCTCGCCGGCGGGACCGGCCTGGCCGGCCAGACGCCGGAACGCCTTCGTCGGGTTCGCCTCGATCCTCGTACCGTCCGAGGACAGACGCCGTCGCTTGCGGATCGCCTCGAGCAGGATCTGCGGGACGTCGGGCTCACTGAGCGCGTTGTGCAGCGCGCGCTCCCCTTCGCGCGTGCGTAGGCGCGCGAGGACCATGCGCGGCGACTCCTCGAGCAGGACCCGCGTGCGGTCCACCGACGCGCACGAGAGCGTCAGTACGTAGGTCTCCGGGTCGCCCTCCGCGTATTCGATCGTCGTGAGTGCGATCACTCCGGCGACGCTCGAGCCCGGCGCGCTCACCGGGATCGCCCCGGTGATCTCGGTCGACTTGATCCGCCGGGCCTTCCCACCGAACCACCTCATCCCCTGGAGGTAGCCGGGCAGGGCCTCCTCGAGCGCCCCCCGGGTCCGCGTGCCGAACACGTTCTGCCACGGCCCGGTGACCTCGATCGACGGCGGCTGCCGGTGGGCGAGGTCGATCTCCTCCGCCGGCTGCTCGAGGCGGAACCAGTAGAACGAGTGCGGGGCGAGCGTGAGGAAGTACGGGAGCTCACCGATCGAGGGGAACTCGGTGCCGCCGAACAGCTCGTGCGGCACGAGCCCCTTGAACGCCGACAGGTCCAGCTCGGCGAACTGCACCGAGCGCGCGAGGTTCACCACGACCAGGACGCGTTCCTCCTCGAACTGGCGAAGGAACACGACGACGCGCCGGTTCTCCGGGTAGAAGAACTCCAGGGTGCCGCGGGAGAGCGCCGCCGAGCGCTTGCGGAGCGCGATCAGCCGCTTCATCCACCACAGCAGCGAGCGCGGGTTGTGCTGCTGGGCTTCCACGTTGATCGACTCGTAGTGGTACTCGGGGCCGATCACGACCGGCAGGTACAGCTGCTGGGGGTTCGCGCGGCTGAACCCGGCGTTGCGGTCCGCACTCCACTGCATCGGCGTCCGCACGCCGTTACGATCGCCGAGGTAGATGTTGTCCCCCATCCCGATCTCGTCGCCGTAGTAGATGACCGGCGTCCCCGGTAGCGAGAACAGGAGTCCGTTGATCATCTCGACGACGCGGCGGTCGTTGCCCAGGAGCGGCGCCAGGCGCCGGCGGATGCCGAGGTTGATCCGGGCCTGCGGATCCTGCGCGTAGACCCGGTACATGTAGTCGCGCTCCTCGTCGGTCACCATCTCGAGCGTGAGCTCGTCGTGGTTGCGCAGGAACAGCGCCCAGCGGGCCGTCTCCGGGATCTCCGGCGTCTGCTCCAGGATGTCGATCAGCGGGAACCGGTCCTCCATCCGCAGCGCCATGAACATCCGGGGCATCAGCGGGAAGTGGAACGCCATGTGGCACTCGTCGCCGTCGCCGAAGTACGTCACGGCGTCCTCGGGCCACTGGTTCGCTTCCGCAAGGAGCATCCGCCCCGTGTAGCGAGAGTCGATATGCGCGCGGAGCTCCTTCAGGTACTCGTGCGTCTCGGGCAGGTTCTCGCAGTTCGTGCCCTCGCGCTCGAACAGGTACGGGACGGCGTCCAGCCGCATCCCGTCCACGCCCATGTCGAACCAGAAGTCGACGACGTTCAGCATCCCTTGGCGCACGCGCGGGTTGTCGAAGTTCAGGTCCGGCTGGTGCGAGTAGAACCGGTGCCAGTAGTACGCACCGGCCACCTGGTCGTAGGCCCAGTTCGAGGTCTCGAAGTCCTTGAAGATCACGCGGGCCTCGAGGTACTTGTCGGGCGTGTCGCTCCAGACGTAGTAGTCGCGCTCGGGGCTGCCGGGCGGCGCCCGGCGGGCCCGCTGGAACCACGGATGCTGGTCCGACGTGTGGTTCGGGACCAGCTCGGTGATCACACGGATGCCTCGCTGATGCGCCGCGCGCAGGAACATCCGGAAGTCGCGGAGGTTCCCGTATGAGGGATGCACCGACATGTAGTCGGCGATGTCGTACCCGTCGTCGCGGAGCGGTGATGGGTAGAACGGCAGGACCCACACCGCCGTCACGCCGAGGTCGGCGAGGTAGTCTAGGCGCCGGGTCAGGCCGCGGAAATCGCCGTTCCCGTCGTCGTTCGAGTCCTGGTACGAGCGCACGTGGAGCTCGTAGATGACGGCGTCGGCGTACCAGAGCGCGTCCGCCGCGGTGGGCGCGACCGGCGTCACGATCTCAAGCATCTGGCGCGTCATACCGGCACCGCCTGCTTCGCGCGGGTCGCCACGGCCGCGGACCCGCTCCGGCGAGGGCCGAGGCGGAACACATGGGCCGGCTCGCCGGCGGCCGGGTCGAGCTGCACGAAGTTCGAGGCCCCGCGCCAGGTGTAGACGGCGCCGGTGAGCAGGTCCTCCACCTCGTACGCCTCGGCCGCGCCGAAGCCCAGCTCGTCGAGCGCCAGATCGGTCCACCCGGACCGGGCGTGCTTCGGATCCAGGTTCGCGATCACGACGATCACGTTCGAACGGTCCTCGGTCCGCTTGCTGTACGCGATCATCTGGTCGTTGCCGATCCCGTGGAACCGCAACGACCGCATGTCCTGCAGGGCGGGATTCTCGCGCCGGATCCGGTTCACCTTCGCGACGAGCGGCGCGAGCGAGTCCGCGCGCTCCAGGTCCCAGTGCCGGATCTCGTACTTCTCCGAGTTGAGGTACTCCTCGGACCCCGGCTGGATCGGGGCATGCTCCATCAGCTCGAACGCGGGGCCGTAGATCCCGTAGTTCGAGGCGAGCGTGCCCGCGAGCACGAGCCGCACGGCGAAGGCCGGGCGCCCGCCCGTCTGCAGGTACTCGTGCAGGATGTCCGGCGTGTTCGGCCAGAAGTTCGGCCGGAAGAACTCGACCGCGCCCGTGTGCGTGAGCTCGGTGAGGTAGTCGGTCAGGTCCTGCTTCGTGTTCTTCCACGTGAAGTACGTGTAGGACTGCGTGAAGCCGAGCTTCGCCAGGCGATACATCACCTTCGGCCGCGTGAACGCCTCGGCCAGGAAGATCGCGTCGCGGTACTCGGCGCGCACCTCGGCGATCAACCACTCCCAGAAGGGGAACGGTTTCGTGTGCGGGTTGTCGACGCGGAACATCCGGACGCCGTGCTCGCACCAGAAGAGGAAGACGTCGCGGAGCGCCTCCCAGAGCGCCTGCCGGTCCTTCGCGTCCTTGGTCTCGAAATCGAGCGGGTAGATGTCCTGGTAGATCTTCGGCGGGTTCTCGGCGTGCTGGATCGAGCCGTCCGGCCGGTGCTTGAACCATTCGGGATGCTCGTGGACCCACGGGTGCTCGGGCGTGCACTGGAACGCGATGTCGAGCGCGATCTCGATGTCACGCTCGGCGGCGGCGGTGATCAGTCGCGCGAAGTCCTCCAGCGTGCCGAGGTCCGGATGGATCGCGGTGTGGCCTCCCTCGGCCGCGCCGATCGCCCACGGGCTGCCCGGGTCGCCGGGCTTGGAGGTCGGCGCGTTGTTCTTCCCCTTGCGCCGCTCGTGCGCGATCGGGTGGATCGGCGGCAGGTAGAGCACGTCGAACCCGAGCTCCTGCACGTACGGCAGGCGCGCGATCACGTCGTCGAACGCCCCGTGCCGCCCCGCCTCGGGCGAGGCCGAGCGCGGGAAGAGCTCGTACCAGGAGCCGAAGCGCGCCCTCGGCCGGTCCACGTTGACGCGGAGCTCACGCTCGTACGCGCCCTGGTTCCGGCGGTCGGGGTAGGTGCCGGCCAGCTCTCGCAGCCTCTCGTCGAACGCGAGGCGGAGCGCCCCGGTCTCGTCCTTGCCGCCGAGCGTCTTCGCGGCCTCGCGCAGGCGCTCGCGATCGTCACCCTCCGCCCGCCGTGCGGCGGCCTTCATGAGCTCGGCACCGACCAGGAGGTCGACGGCGACGTCCACGCCGGCATCCACCTTCTTGCGGAGGTCGCGGCGCCAGGTCTCGAACCGGTCGACCCAGCCGACGACGGTGTAGGCGTGCTCCACGATCTCGGAGACGTCGAAGCACCCCCGCCACCGGTCGTTGCCGGCGTCGGTCATCCGGACCTCGCGCCACTCCCCGTCGCTCGAGGAGCGGAACCGCAGGGCGGCCGCCACCATCTCGTGCCCGTCGGCGAACACGTCCGCCTCGATCCAGACGTCCTCGCCGACCACGCGTTTGATCGGGAACCGCCCGGCGTCGAGCTCCGGCCAGACGCCCTCGACGACGACGCGCACGGCCGAGGCCGGCACGCGCGCGCGCCCCGCGCGGGACCCGTCGGCGTTCGTGGTTGCGATCCCTCACCTCCGGGGAAGTCCAGCGATGCAACGGTCGGCCGAGCCTCGTGCTCGACACTACCGCGCTCCGCGCACGAGCATCCAGGGTTCGGGCCGGCGAAATGGCCGCCGACCAGCAGATCCTCAGCGGCCCGCCGTTCGGGGCCCCATTCAGCGCGGTATCGTCGAGGCCGAGCGCCGGTAGCTCAGCGGACAGAGCGGCTGCCTTCTAAGCAGCGGGTCGGAGGTTCGA
>JBBDWS010000156.1:0-10562 GCA_040902755.1 Actinomycetota bacterium | reverse complement strand
AAACACTGCCTCCAGCGTCGGAATGAGGGAACATCGACGCGCCCTCTCGCCGAACAAGCCCTCTCTACCTGCGGAGACGGGAATCTGCGGAGACGGGAGTGGCGGAGACGGGAGGATTCGAACCTCCGAGGGAGTTTTATCCCCCTAACCGCTTAGCAGGCGGCTGCTTTCGGCCACTCAGCCACGTCTCCGGGAACGATTCTACGGGCGTTGCCAAGGCGTAGGCTCCGCGCGTGCCGGACGTCGTCGTGGTCGGTGGTGGGATCGTCGGTGCGGCATGCGCGAACGAGCTGGCGCTGCGAGGCGCGTGGGTCACGCTTCTGGAGAAGGACGAGCTCGCGGCGGGCGCCTCGGGACGGAACCTCGGGTACCTGGACACATCGAAGGACCCGGTGCTGGCGCCGCTGGCGAGGCGGAGCCTCGAGCGCTACCTCGAGATCACGGCCGATCCACCGACGCCCGTCTTCATCGACCGCGAACCGATCGGAACCCTCGCCGTCACGATCGACGAGGACGAGGTCGAGGACCTGCGACGGTGGGTCGAGTCGGCGCGCTCGGTCGGTGTCGAGGTCGCACGGATCGAGCCGGCGGAGCTTCGGCAACTCGAGCCCGAGCTCTCGCCCGATGTGATCGAGGCCTACCGGCTCGACGAGGGCCATCGCGTCGATCCCTTGGCCCTGACCGTGTGCCTCGGCGCCTTGGCGAGAGCCGACGGCGCCTCCGTCATCTCTCATCGAGCGGCGCGGCGCCTGGTCGAGCGCGACGGGCGCATCACGGGTGTCGTGACCGACGACGGCCTGTTGGAAGCGGACGTCGTGGTGGTGGCCGCGGGACCTTGGTCATCGGCACTCGTCCGTCCGCTCGGCATCCCGCTTCCGATCGCCGGGGCTCGCGGATGGCTCGTCCATGCGGCCCCCGAACAACCGTTGATCCGCCACTGGATCCAGAGCGGCGCGCGACGCCTGCTGAAAGGTCAGGAGCCGGCCATCGCCGCCGAGCCGGGACCACTCCTCGTCTCGATGCGCGAGTTCGGCGACGGGCTGCACACGCGCGAGATCTCCCCGATGATCCAGCCCGCGCCGGACGGAACGATCCTGGCCGGAACATCGCGGGAGCCGTCGTTCTCGGCAGACATCTACGACCTCGAGGTGCCGAGGACGATCGCAGCGGAGGCGGCGCGACTCTTGCCCGCGCTCGCCGACGCACCGATCATCGCGACGTGGTCCGGCGTTCGTCCGGTCTCGCCCGACGAACGCCCGATGATCGGATGGCTGCGGGAGGGGTTGTTCCTCGCCTCCGGGCACGGTTCGGAGGGCGTCATCATCGGTGCCGGCAGCGCAGAGCTCGCGGCGGCGATGGTGCTCGGTGAGACACCGCCGTTCGATCCCGCGACGTTCGATCCATCTCGGTTCGCGAGTTAGCTCGAGCTGCTCGAGCACATCGCCGTTCGCCGATCGGGTCAGCGCGCGGGACGCCCATACCTCGCGAGAATCTCCAGCGTTCGATCGATGGGCAGCGCGTGGAGCATGTTGCCGTTGCGCCCGACCGTGGTGGTGGCCGTGAACAGCGCATTCGCGACGGCCTCCTCGACGGCCTCGACCGTCGCGGCGAACAGGTCGTTGGTCGGAGCGCCGGATCCGTATGCGGCGCCATCCAACACCGCTCGAACGTAGATCAGCCCGTCCTCGGCGTTCAACGGGATCCGGTTCGCCGTCGAGAACGCGATCATCAGCTCCCCCGACCCGTTGTGGCCGGTCGTGCCGCAGCGGGCGAGGCCGAGTGCGCCTCGGACGGCCAATCGCCTGCACTGGTGGGGCAGCGTCGGCGCATCGGTCGCGACGACCACGACGCACGAACCCTCTGCGTGCTCGACGGGCATCAGGTCGGTGATCTCCCGCCCGACCGGGACGCCGTCGATCCGGAGCAGCTCGCGCTCGCCGAAGTTCGTCAGGACGAGGACGCCGACGGTGAAGCCGCCCGGGACGACGCGAGACGACGTTCCGATCCCGCCCTTGAAGTCCATGCACTGGGTCCCCGTCCCCGCCCCGACGCACCCCTCGGCTACAGGACCCGTCGTGGCCGAATCCAGCGCCTCGAACACGTCGGCCTCCCCGAGCGGGAACGTGGTGACGTCGTTCAGGCTCGAGTCGTCGCACTCGGCGACGACGGGCATGTCGCCGCCCTCGTTCACGACGACGCCGTGACGCTCGGCCCGCCACCTCACCGTCGCGTCGTACGCGCGCCCGATCGCGAGCGAGCTCGTTAGCACGATCGGCGAGTGCAGGAGTCCCCACTCGTTGATCTGGTTGGTCCCGATCATCTCGCCGTAGCCGTTCAGCATGTGGGTGCCCGCGTACACGCGCTCGCGCCACGGAACGCCCTCGTGCGGGAAGATCGCGGTGACCCCGGTCCGGACGGCGCCACGCCCGTCGGGATCCGGGTCACGCACGACGGTAGCGTGGCCGACGCGCACGCCGGCGACGTCGGTGATCGCGTTCAGCGCGCCGGTCGGGTAGGTGCCGATCACGACGCCGAGATCGCGAGCCCTTCCCCGATCCAATATCGCCTCCACGCGTCGAGCGCGATCGGCGCAGATGCTAACGCGGCCGAACCGCAGTTCGGGCCCGCCTGCGTAGAATCCCGGTGCTCATGCCCATCCTCGCCCTCGGCATCTCGCATCGGCGCGCGACGGTCGACCTGCTCGAGCGTCTGGCGTTCGACCAGGACGCGCTCGCGAACGCCTACCGACGCGTCGAGGACCACCCGGCGATCGATGGCGCCGTGATCCTCTCGACGTGCAACCGGGTCGAGATCTATGGGAGCGTTCCCGGCTTTCACGCCGGGTTCCTGCCACTGAAGCGGCTCCTCTGCGAGTCCGCAGGCGCGTCGCCGGACGAGGTGGACGAGCCGCTGTACTCGCACTACGAGCTCGACGCGACCGAGCACGCCTTCGCCGTTGCGAGCGGACTGGACTCGATGGTCCTGGGCGAGCCGCAGATCCTCGCGCAGGTTCGCGAGGCTCTCAAGATCGCCGAGGCGGAGGGCGCCGCCGATCCGGCCCTGACCGAGCTCTTCCACGCCGCCTCGAGGACCGGACGGCGCGTCCGGGCCGAAACCGCCGTCGGCGCCGCGCCGGATGCGTTCGTGGCGGCCGGGACCGACCTGGCCGAGGAGCCGTTGGCCGGTCTCGAAGGCCGGCGCGCCGTCGTCGTCGGTGCGGGGCAGATGTCCGCCCTCGCCGTGAAGCACCTCCGACGGCGCGGGGTCGCGACCGTTCGGATCGTGAACCGGTCGCCCGACAGGGCAAGGGTGCTCGCGGAGCGCCATGGCACCGACCACGGGCCGTTGGAGGGGTTGCCGGGCATGATCGCCGAAGCCGACGTGGTGGTCTGCGCGACCGGAGCGGCCGGCATCGTCGTCACCGAGGAGCACATCCGCCACGCGATGGAAGGCCGCGAGCGGCCACTGTTCATCCTCGACCTCGCGGTGCCCCGGGACGTCGAGCCCACGTCGCGCGATGTCCCACGGGTCGTGCTCGTCGACATCGAAGGCCTGAAGGACTCGCTCGCGGTTCGCGCGGCCGAAGGGGGCGATGCGGCCGAGGAGATCGAGCGCGCCCGGGCGATCGTTGCCGACGAGGTCCGCCGTTTCACGTTCCGACGGCGCGCCGCACGCCTGGCTCCGCTCATCCGCTCGCTCCAGCGGCGCGGGGACGAGGTCGTGGAGGCCGAGCTCGAGCGATTCGGCGCCGAACTGGCCTCGCTCACCCCCGAGGAGCGCGAGGCCGTCGAGTCCTTGGCCCGCGGGGTCGTCGCCAAGCTCCTGCACGACCCGATCGTCCGGGTCAAGGAGCGCTCGGCGCCGGGCGGGCGAGACGCCGACACGAGGCTGCTCGCCGAGCTCTTCGGCATCGAGCCCGACCCGGCGTGAAGCTCCGGCTCGGGACACGGCGCTCCAAGCTCGCGCTGGCGCAGGCGGCCGAGATCGCGAAGTCACTCGGCGCGAACGGCATCGAGGCCGAGCTCGTTCCGATGACGACATCGGGCGACCGTGGTGCGGATCCTTCGACCGATCCCGCGGGTGTGAAGGGTCTGTTCGTCGCCGAGATCGTCCGCGCGCTCCGCAACGGCGAGGTCGACATCGCGGTCCACTCGGCCAAAGACCTGCCGGCCGAGGACGACGAGGGCGTGGCGATCGCGGCCGTCCCCGAACGCGCCAGCCCGCTCGACCTGCTCGTCACGCGAGACGGGCAGCTGCGACCCGGCGCGCGCGTCGGTACGTCGAGCCTCCGGCGGCAGGCACAGGTGTTCCGGTGGCGGCCGGACGTCCTGCTGAAAGACCTGCGCGGCAACGTGGACACCCGTCTGCGCAAGCTCGCCGACGGCGAGGCGGACGCGCTCGTGCTCGCGGCGGCGGGGCTGCTGCGGCTCGGCATCGTCCCCGAGCACGTCGCGCCGATGTCGATCTCGGAGATGGTGCCCGCGCCTGGTCAGGGGTGCCTCGCCGTCCAGGCTCGCGCGGACGACGAGTCCACGATGTCGACCCTGGCCGCGATCGATCACGCCCCGAGCCGCGAGGCGCTCACCGCTGAACGAACGCTGATGGAAGCCCTGGGAGGCGGATGCGCGCTTCCGCTCGGTGCGTTCGCGGAGCGAGTGGACGGCTCGATGCGGATGATCGCGATCGTCCTCACGCCGGACGGTGCCCGCTACGCCCGCGCCGAGGTCGAGGCGCCCACGCCGGAGGAGGTCGCCGAGCTCGCCCGGCTCGACCTCGCAGCCGGCGGCGCCGACGAGATCCTCTCGTCGGTTCGACCATGACGGCTCGGGCCGCGGCTCCCAAACGTTCGGCCGGCAGGTCCCTGTCCGGGCGGACGGTCCTGGTGACGAGGCCGCGGGAGCAGGCCGGCGAGCTCGTCCGCGCGCTGGAACGTCGCGGCGCGACCGCGATCGAGGCCCCCGCCATCGAGATCGTCCCGGCGCGCAGCGCCGCGCTGACGCGAGCGCTGCACGACCTGGCCGACGGCCGCTTCGAGTGGATCACGCTCACGAGCCCACGGACGATCGACGTCCTGGCCGAGCACCTGCGTCCCCGCGACGTCCACGCGAACGTCGCCGCGATCGGCGACGGCACCCGCGAAGCGTTCCGACGGTGGGCGCGACGCGAACCCGACCTCGTGCCGAAGACCTTCACGACCGAAGGGCTCGCTCGTGCGTTCCCACGAGGCGCGGGTCACGTCCTCTGCGCGCGCGCCGACATCGCGCCCGCAGGCCTCGAGGACGCGCTCGCCGCGAAGGGATGGACGCCGGCGCGCGTCGACGCCTACAAGACGCGCATGCCGCGCTCGCTGCCGGCCGAGGCTCGCGCGGCGCTTCGAGAAGGACGGGTCGACGCCGTCACCTTTACGAGCGCGTCCACTGTCCGAGGCTTCGTCCGCGCGCTCGGAACGGTGAAGGGCGCACCGAAGGTCGTCTGCATCGGACCAGTAACCGCCCGAGAGGCGCGCGCGCACGGCCTCACCGTGCACGCCGTCGCGAACCCCCACACGGTCGAGGGCCTCGTCGAGGCCACCGAGCGCGCGCTTGCCCCGCGGCGCCGAGCCGTAGAATCCTCGTCATGAGCGGCTTCCCCAGGCAACGGCCGCGGCGGATGCGCCGGACCCACGCGCTCCGTTCGCTCGTGCGCGAGACCGAGCTCTCGCCTCGCCAGCTGATCGCGCCGCTGTTCGTGAAAGAGGGCGTGTCGGATCCCGTGCCGATCTCGTCGATGCCCGGACAGTTCCAGCACACGCTCGAGTCCCTGCGGAAAGAGGCCAGCGAGATCGCGAGCCGGGGGGTCCTCGCGTTCGTCCTGTTCGGCGTCCCCGGGCGCAAGGACGCCGAGGGCTCGGAGGCGTGGAACCCCGACGGCATCTCGCAGAAGGCCCTGCGGACGCTCCGCGCCGAGCTCGGCGACGAGCATGTCGTGATCGCCGATCTCTGCCTGGACGAGTACACGGATCACGGGCACTGTGGCGTGCTGGACGACGACGGCAACGTCGACAACGACGCGACGCTCGAGCGTTACCGGCGGATCGCGCTGGCGCAGGCGGAGGCCGGCGCGCAGATGGTCGGACCGAGCGGGATGATGGACGGGCAGGTCGCATCGATCCGCGACGCGCTCGACGAGGGCGGCTTCGACCCGGTGGGCATCCTCGCGTACGCGGCGAAATTCGCGTCCTCGTTCTACGGCCCGTTCCGCGATGCTGCCGAGTGCGCACCCAGGTTCGGCGATCGCGCCGGGTACCAGATGGATCCACCGAACGCCGCCGAGGCGATCCGCGAGGTCGCCGCCGACATCGAGCAGGGTGCCGACGTCGTGATGATCAAGCCGGCGCTCCCCTACCTCGACGTGATCCGCCGGGCGAAGGACGCGACCCACTTCCCCGTCGCCGCGTACAACGTCTCGGGCGAGTACGCGATGGTCAAGGCCGCCGCCGCGAACGGCTGGCTCGACGAGCGCAAGGCCGTCCTCGAGATCCTCACCTCGATCCGACGCGCGGGAGCCGACCTCGTCCTCACGTACCACGCGAAGGACGCGGCCGAGTGGCTCTCGTCCTGAACCGGAACGTTCGGTAGCCTCCGGTCATGGGACCGACCTTGCAGATCGTGTTCGACGCCAACGACGTTCCTCGTCTGCAGGCGTTCTCGGAGCAGGTGCTGGTCGGCTATCAGGTGCAACCGCCGCCGCCCGGCTTCGCGACGTGGGAGGACTTCGCCCGCGACCGCGGCATCGCGGAGGACCGATGGGACGGCTGGGGCGCGTTGATCGACGCCGAGGGCAAGCGCCCGCGGATCTTCTTCCAGCGGGTGCCCGAAGGGAAGACGGCGAAGAACCGGGTCCACCTCGACGTGAACGTGGGCGGAGAGCTGAAGGGCGACGAGCGGACCGCGCGCGTGAAGGAGGAGGCCGACCGCATCGAGGCCCTTGGAGCGACCCGTCAGCGCGAGGCGGCCGAGCGCGGCGAGTTCTGGATGCTCATGCAGGATCCCGAAGGCAACGAGTTCTGACTCCAGTAACGCGATCCGACGAGCTCTTCGAGCGCGCACGCCGTGTGATCCCGGGAGGCGTCGATTCTCCCGTGCGGGCGTTCGGCGCCGTGGGTGGCACTCCGCGGTTCGCCGTTCGCGGCGACGGCGCCTACCTCGTCGACGTGGACGGGAACCGGTACGTCGACCTCGTGCAGTCCTGGGGGGCGCTCCTGTTCGGGCACGCTCGCGCCGAGATCCTCGAGGCGGCGACCCGGGCCGCAGGGCGTGGCAGCACGTTCGGGATCCCGACCGAGCTCGAGGTAGAGCTCGCGGAGCGGATCGTCGCCGCCGTGCCCGGCGTCGAGATGGTTCGCCTCGTGTCGTCCGGGACCGAAGCGGCGATGAGCGCGGTGCGGCTCGCGCGCGGCTCCACGGGTCGCGATCGCATCGTGAAGCTCGAGGGGTGCTACCACGGGCACTCGGACGCGTTGCTCGCGAGCGGTGGTTCCGGCCTCGCGACGCTCGGGAGCCCGGGCTCGCCCGGCGTGACCGAGGGCGCCGCGCGGGACACGCTCACCGTGCCCTTCAACGACCTCGAGGCCGTCCGGGCGTTGTTCGACGCTCACCCCGCCGAGATCGCCGCCGTGCTCGTGGAGCCGGTCGCGGCGAACATGGGCGTCGTTCCCCCCGAGGAGGGGTTCCTCGAAGGGCTCCGCGAGCTCTGCACGGCCCACGGCGCGCTCCTGGTCTTCGACGAGGTGATCACGGGGTTCCGCATCGCCTATGAGGGCGCGCAGGGGGTCTACGGCGTCATCCCGGACCTGACCGTGCTCGGGAAGGTGATGGGCGGGGGCTTCCCATGCGCCGCGTTCGGCGGGCGGCGAGCCGTGATGGAGCAGCTGGCGCCCGTCGGGCCCGTGTACCAGGCCGGCACCCTGAGCGGGAATCCGGTCGCCGTTGCCGCCGGCATCGCCGCGCTCGACCTCGCGAAGGCGCTCGACCCGTACCCGGGCCTTCGAGCGACGGCCGACGAGCTGGTCGGGGGCCTCTCGAATGCCTTCGCCGGTCGTGGGATCCCGGTGACGATCAACCGCGCGGCGTCGATGTTCAGCGTGTCCTTCACCGACGGTCCGGTTCGCGACTTCGCCGGCGCCCTCGCCGCCGATCACGAGCGCTACGGGCGGTTCTTCCATCACCTGCTCGAGCGCGGCGTCCACCCGCCCCCGAGTGGCTACGAGCTGTGGACGATCGGCGCGGCGCACGGCCCGCGCGAGGTAGAGCGGATCCTCGACGCGGTCACCGGGTTCGAGGGATAGGCCGCTCGATGCGCGCCTTCGCCGAGGGCGCCCTCGCGGGGCTGGGGATCGCCATCCCCGTCGGGGCGATCGCCGTCCTCATCGTCGACCTCGCGATGCGACGAGGGTTCGCCCATGCCGTCCCGGCGGCGCTGGGGGCGGCCAGCGCCGACCTCACGTACGCCACCGTGGCCGTGCTCGCCGGCATCGCCGTCGCGTCGGCGCTCGAACCCCACCAGCGCACGATCGAGCTGGTCAGCGCCGGGGTGCTCGCCGCGATCGTCGCGTACCGGACCTGGAAGCTGCTCCGGCCCGTGGACCTCGAGCGGCCACGACGGACCGCCGAGGGGCCACTGCGGATCTACGGGTCGTTCCTCGCGCTCACCCTGGTGAATCCGATGACGGTCACCTACTTCGCGGCGCTGATCCTCGGGCTCGGCCCGGACACCCTCCCGTCGGGCACGGACAAGGCCCTCTTCGCGGCCGGAGCAGGCATCGCGAGCGCGTCGTGGCAGCTCCTGCTCGCCGGAACCGGCGCCGTCCTACACCACCGCCTCTCCGAACGGGCGCGCGTCGCCACGGCCCTGGTCGGGAACCTCCTGATCGCGGCCTTCGCGGTCCGCCTGGCGCTCGGGAACTGAAGCGGCCCTTGTAGCGTTGCAGGGGGTGAACGACACGGAAGGGTAGGCCACCCGAAGGAGGGGATGTTCGTATGTCCAGCGAGACCGCAACGTTCGGCGCCGGCTGCTTCTGGGGCGTCGAGTACGTCTTCGAGCGCGTCCCCGGGGTCGTCGGCACCGAGGTCGGCTACGCCGGCGGCCACACCGAGAACCCGACCTACCGAGAGGTGTGTTCGCACACCACCGGCCACGCGGAGGTGCTGAAGGTCGAGTTCGACTCCGCGATGGTGACCTTCGACCAGCTGCTGGAGGTGTTCTGGGCGATGCACGACCCGACCCAGGTCAACCGCCAGGGGCCGGACGTCGGCGACCAGTACCGGAGCGCGATCTTCACGAGCTCGGAAGAGCAGCAGCGTGCCGGGGAGGCCTCACGCGAGAAGGCGCAGGCGCGGCTCGGCCGGCCGATCGCGACCGAGATCGCACCCGCCGGCCCGTTCTACCCGGCGGAGGACTACCACCAGCGCTACTACGACAAGAACGGGCACGAGCCGTACTGCCACGTGATCCCGTGGGGAACGCTGCGCGAGCTCGGCCTCGTCACCTCGACCGCCTAGATCAGGGTCGGTGAAGCGCACGGTCACAGGACGCGGTCGGCTTTGGCCGCGAAGACGAAGTCGGACTCGTGCAGACCGTCGATCTTGTGCGTCCAGACCGTGAGGTTGACCTTGCCCCACGCGAGATGGATGTCCGGGTGATGGCCGAGCTGCTCGGCGAGCTCGCCCACCCGGTTCGTGAAGTCGAGCGCCTCCCGGAAGTCCTTGAACCCGTACTCCTTCTCGAGGTGATGATCGTCCACGACGTGCCACTCGTTGCCGAGGTCCGCGAGATAAGTCTCGATCTGCTCGCGCGTGAACGGCGGGACGCCGCCCTTGCACGGAACACACACCATCGCCGCCAGGTCCCGCGCCATCATCGCCTTCCTTCCTCAAGCCGCATCTGCGCCATCCGCTCGGCCGCTCGCTCCGTCGAGATCCCCTCGGCGTCCGCGATCCGGTAGACCTCGGCCAGCGTGCCGGCGATGCCGGCGATCCGCTCGTCCCGCCGCGCGTGGTCCTCGCCGAGCATCTCGAGCGCCGCGAGATGGATGATGCCACCCGCGTTGACCACGTAGTCCGGGGCGTACAGGATGCCGCGTTCGGCCAGGCGTTCGGCGTCCTCGGGTTCCGAGAGTTGATTGTTCGCCGCGCCGGCCACGATCGCGCACCGCAGGCGGGGGATCGTCTCGGCCGAGAGCACCCCGCCGATCGCGCACGGCGAGAGGACGTCGCACTCGGTCTCGATCGCCTCGTCCGCCGAGACCACGTCGGCGCCGACCTCTGCCGCGAGCTCCTTCGCCCGTATCTCGTCGACATCCGCGAGGACGAGCCGCGCGCCGGCGTCCCTCAGCTGACGGGCGAGCACCGCACCGACGGCGCCGACACCCTGGATCACGACGGTCCGCGCCGTGAGGTCTTCGGATCCGAACGCGCGCGCGACGCTCGCCAGGATCCCGACGAACACGCCGTCGGCGGTGGCGGGCGCAGAGGTCCCCGAGCCGCCGTTCGCCTCGGTCCGAGCGAACACGTACGAGCACCGTT
>JBBDWS010000155.1:0-10779 GCA_040902755.1 Actinomycetota bacterium | reverse complement strand
GCGAGCAACTACGCGAAGGGGAGCTAGCAGCTCGAGCATCGCGCGCGCCGTAGCCCTCATCTGTCGGAAGATGGTCCTCGTCCAGCGTTACGCGGGCGTGGAGCCCGACAGACCGAAGGAGCGAGCGTGCCCGACGAGCTCGAGGGCCGGATCGACGCGCTCTACGCCCTACTCCTCGACCGCTTCACGCCCCAGCGCGACGCGCTGGCCAAAGAGCTCCAGGGCGCCGGCGAAGGCGAGGCCGCGAAACGGGTCAAGGGGCTGCGCAAGCCGGTCGTCGCCGCGTGGGGCCTGAACGCCCTCGCGCGCGAGAACCCGGAGGGGATCCGCGAGCTCCTCGATCTGGGGACTCGGCTCCGCGACGGGCAGCGGCGGGCGCTCTCGGGCGGCGACGTCGAGCCGCTTCGCCAGGCGACCGATGAACGTCGGCGCCTCGTCGGACGGCTCGCCCGGAACGCTGCGGAGATCCTGGAACGGGCGGGGACCTCGGCGGGTTCGCACGAGGACGACCTCTCCTCCACGCTCGATGCGGCGGCTGTCGACGAGGAGTCGGGCGAGCTGCTCCGTTCGGGACGCTTGACGAAGCCGTTGCAGCCGCCGGTGTCGTTCGGTGAGCCGGGGCTTCGGGTGCTCGAGGGCGGACGAGGAGCGAATCCTGCGGCGAAGAGCGCCGGCCCGGACCGCGAGGACGCCCCTGAACGCGACCCCGAGCGCGAGCAGGAGGTGAAGCGACTTCGGCGGGAGCTCGCCGACGCCGATCGCCGCGAGCGTTCCGCGGCCGCCGCGGCCGATCGAGCGCGACGGCGGTACGAGGAGCTCGAGGCGCGTCGCGGCGAGTCCCGCGAGGCCCTTCGTGCCGCCGAGAGCGAGCATCGCGGGGTCGAGCTGGACCGGCGGCGCTTGGCGGCGAGGCTCGCCAAGCTGGAGCCCTGAGCGCCCGGAACCCTCACACTCCGGACCCCATCGCCCGCCGCGCGCCGGATAGACTTCGCCGCCATGCGCATCCTCGTCGTCGGGAGCGGGGGAGTCGGAGGGGCCGTCGCGCCCATCGCGACGCGACGCGACTTCTACGAGCACATCGTCTTCGCCGATCACCACCCGGGACGGGCCCAGGAAGTCGTCGATCGCTACGACGGCGGCACGGGGCGATTCAGCGCCGCGGTCGTCGATGCCTCCGACCCCGCCTCGGTCGCCGGGCTGGCGAAAGAGCACCGCATCGACGCGATCTTGAACGCCGTCGACCCGCGGTTCGTCATGCCGGTGTTCGAGGGTGCCTTCGAGGCCGGCGCGACCTACATGGACATGGCCCTGTCGCTCTCGGAGCCGCATCCCGAACGGCCGTACGAGCTCGTCGGCAAGAAGCTCGGGGACGACCAGTTCGACCAGGCGTCGCGGTGGGAGGAGGCCGGCCGGCTCGCGCTGGTGGGCTGCGGCGTCGAGCCGGGCCTTTCCGACGTGTTCACCCGGTATGCCGCGGACCATCTCTTCTCCGAGATCGCGGAGGTGAACGTGCGCGACGGCGCGAACCTGGAGGTCCACGGGTACGACTTCGCGCCGAGCTTCTCGATCTGGACCACGATCGAGGAGTGCCTGAATCCTCCGGTGATCTGGGAGAAGGATCGCGGGTGGTACACGACCGAGCCGTTCAGCGAACCCGAGCGATTCACGTTCCCGGAGGGCATCGGCACCGTCGAGTGCGTGAACGTCGAGCACGAGGAGATCGTCCTCGTCCCGCGGTGGATCGACTGCCGCCGTGTCACGTTCAAGTACGGGATCGGCGAGGAGTACATCGAGATACTGCGGACGCTCCGCAAGCTCGGGCTCGACCGGACCGAGCCGGTGGAGGTCGGCGGGGTCGAGGTGTCGCCGCGCGACGTCGTCGCCGCCGTGCTGCCCGAACCCGCCACGCTCGGCGACAAGATGACCGGCAAGACCTGTGCCGGGACGTGGCTGACCGGGACCGGCATCGACGGAGGACCGCGCGAGGTCTACCTGTACCACGTGGTCGACAACGAGGAGACGTGGCGGCGGGACGGCGCGCAGGCCGTCGTGTGGCAGACGGCGATCAACCCGGTGATCGCGTTCGAACTCCTCGCGAGCGGCGTGTGGAGCGGTGCGGGGGTTCTCGGCCCGGAAGCGTTCGACCCGGTCCCGTTCCTGGATCTGCTGAAGGAGTACGGCTCGCCCTGGGGCATGGAGGAGCGGACCCCGGCGCGTTGACGGGCCTCCCCGGTCCGCGCACAGCGGTTCGTTACCATTCCCTCGCGATGCATCCTTACGATCCGACCCAGATCGAGCCCAAGTGGGTCGAGCGGTGGGAGGCCGAGGGCCTGTACCGGGCCTCGGAAGATCCCGATGACCTTCGGCCTCGGTTCTACGCCCTCGACATGTTCCCCTACCCCTCGGGCGACCTGCACCTGGGCCACGCCGAGGCGTTCAGCGGCGGGGACGTCATCGCCCGCTTCCGGTGGATGCAGGGGAACAACGTGCTGCACCCGATCGGGTGGGATTCGTTCGGGCTCCCCGCCGAGAACGCCGCGATCAAGCGCGGCATCCATCCCAAGGAGTGGACCTACGCGAACATCGACCAGCAGCGCCGTTCCTTCCGGCGCTTGGGGATGTCCTTCGACTGGAGCCGCCAACTCAATACGTCCGACCCCGAGTACTACCGATGGACGCAGTGGCTGTTCAAGCGGTTCTTCGATCGGGGCCTCGCGTACCGGAAGAAGGCGGCGGCGAACTGGTGCCCGAAGGATCAGACGGTCCTCGCGAACGAGCAGGTGGTCAACGGAGCCTGCGAGCGGTGCGGGACGCCGGTGGTCCGCAAGGACCTGACGCAGTGGTTCTTCAAGATCACCGACTACGCCCAGCGCCTGCTCGACGACACGCAAGAGCTCGAGTGGCCCGAACGCGTCATCACGATGCAGCGGAACTGGATCGGCCGCTCCGAGGGCGCGTCGGTCGAGTTCGAGATCGCCGAGACCGGCGACCGCGTCGAGGTGTTCACGACGCGGCCGGACACGCTGTGGGGTGTCACGTTCTTCGTGTTCGCCGTCGAGCACCCGCTCGTCCCCAAGCTGGCGGAGGCCGGGGGTGTCCCGGCGGAGGCGGCCACGATGATCGAGGCGCTCCGCTCGACCCCGCTCACCGTTCGCGAGGAGGCCGACACGCGCGAGGGAGTGAACCTGGGGGTCCACGCCGTGAACCCGGTGAACGGAGAGAAGGTTCCGGTGTTCGTCGCGCCGTACGTGTTGATGGAGTACGGCACCGGCGCGGTGATGGGCGTACCCGCGCACGACCAGCGCGATTTCGAGTTCGCCCGGCATCACGCGTTGCCGATCCGCGTCGTCATCCAGCCGGAGGGTGAGCAACGCGATCCCGACACGATGACCGAGGCCTACGACCACGAGGGCGTGATGGTGAACTCGGGACCGTTCGACGGGTCGCGTTCGCCCGAGGCGATCCCCGAGGTCACCAAGTGGCTCGTGGAGCAAGGCAAGGGCAGAGCCGCGGTCACCTTCCGTCTGCGGGACTGGCTGCTCAGCCGTCAGCGGTACTGGGGAGCCCCGATCCCGATCGTCCATTGCCCGGAGCACGGTGAGGTGGCGGTGCCCGAGGACCAGCTCCCCGTCCTGCTGCCGGACGACGTGGACTTCACGCCCGGCGGTGAATCGCCTCTCGCCCGCCACCCGACGTGGAAGCACACGACCTGTCCGACCTGTGGGAAGGAGGCGGTCCGGGACACGGACACGATGGACACGTTCGTCGACTCGTCCTGGTACTTCTTCCGCTACAGCTCGCCCCGCGAGGACCGCCGGGCCTTCGATCCCGAGAAGGTCGCCCGGTGGATGCCCGTCGACCAGTACACCGGCGGGGTCGAGCATGCGATCTTGCACCTGCTCTACTCGCGCTTCTTCACCAAGGTCCTCAAAGACATGGGGATGGTGAGCTTCTCCGAGCCGGCGCTCCGCCTTATGAACCAGGGACAGGTTATCTTCGGCGGCGCCTCGATGAGTAAGTCCAAGGGCAACGTCGTCGAACCGATGCCGCTCGTCGAGCGCTGGGGCGCGGATTCGATGCGCGTCACGATGCTGTTCGCCGGGCCCTTCGAGGACGACATCGACTGGAAGCTGATCGAGCCCGACCCGAACCGCCGGCCGGCCGCGAACGCGTGGCTCGGGCGCGTGCACGCCGCCGTGTGGGAGGCCGCCGAACGCGAAGGCGAGGAGCCCGAGGAGCTCCGGCGCCTGACCCATCGAACGATCGAGGCCGTCACCTCGGACCTCGAGCGGTTCCGGTTCAACGTGGCCATCTCCAAGCTGCAGGTCCTCACGAACGAGCTGCGCTCGACCCTGGATGCCGGCGGGAGCGGCCGCGAGGCGGCCACGGCGCTGGTCCAGATGCTGGCGCCGATGGCGCCGTTCGTCGCCGAGGAGCTCTGGCGCGAGGCGCTCGGGAACGCCGAGAGCGTGCACGTCTCCGAGTGGCCGGCCTTCGACGAGGCGCTGGCGAAACGGGACCGGGTCGTCCTGGTCGTCCAGGTGGACGGGAAGGTCCGCGACCGGATCGAGGTGGACGCGGGCGCCTCCGAGGACGAGGTCCGGGACCTGGCGCTGGGATCGGACAAGGTGAAACGGGCGATCGACGGGCGGGAGGTCCGCCAGGTGATCGTGCGTGCGCCGCGCCTGGTGAACCTCGTCACGGCCGCCTGAGGGACGCACGTGCCTCGTTCCCGACCCCCCCGGACGGCCCTCTGGCGGGCTCGGGGACCTGCGGAAGTGACGGCTCAATCCATGGGGCGGTAGGTCCGATAACCAATCCCGAGGCCATCGGGAGGTGGCCCGGTCCCCAATGGAGGTGGGTTGGAACCGATGAGCGCCGCCGGCTCCTTGTTCCCGGGTCAGGTTCCGGTCTCACGCGGAATCGGACTCACCTCGCTCCGGAGCGAGCGTTCGATCGCGCTGATCCGGTTGGTCGTGATCGCGGCCGTCGCCGCGATCTACGTGAACTCCCTCGGGATCCGTCGCGCCCTCGGTCCCACCGCCATCGTCGTCCTGACGCTGGCCGCGCTGTACGGAGTCACGAGCCTGGTGGCCCTTGCGGGAGATCAGCTCCCCTCGTATCGCATGCGCTTCGTCACGCTGGTGATCGACATCCTGCTGATCACGCTCTGGGTGCAGTCGACCGGTGGTGCACGGAGCGAGTTCTGGACCCTCTACCTCATCGTGGTGGTCTCGGCAGCCCTGCGCTTCCGCCTCGCGGAGACGCTCGGTATCGCGTTGGGACTCACGATCCTGCACGTATCGGCGACGATCCCGAGTGGGATCGCGAGGTCGCAATTGATCTACCGGCCGACCGTGATGCTCGCGACCGGATTCGCGGTCGGGCTGCTCTCGTACCAGCGCGCGGAGCATCGTCGCGAACGGGACACTCTCGAGCTGCTCGCCGAGTCCCGAGAGCACGAGCTCGGCGAGGAACGGGCCGAGGTCGAGCGCCTTCGCCGCGTGGACCTCAAGCGCTCGGAGTTCGTGGCGATCGCCGCGCACGAGTTCCGCACGCCGCTCGCGGCGATCATCGGCGTGATGAGCACGCTGAAGGCTCACGGCACGGCGATCCAAGCCGACGTCCGCGAGGAGCTCATCGACGGCGCTTCCTCGCAGGCCCAGCGCCTCGCGCGTCTCGTCGAAGACCTGCTCACCGTGTCGCGGATCGATGACGGCGTGTTGCGCCTGCACCTGGAATCCGTCGACATCCGGGAGCTCGTGAACGACGCCGAGCGCGCCTCGGGGACGACCGGGCGCGTCGATCTTCGGATGCATCGCGTGGACAAAGTCGTCTGCGACGCCGACGCCGTCGTTCGCGTGCTCACCAACCTGCTCGACAACGCGAAGAAGTATTCGCCCGAGGACTCTCGGATCGCCGTCGAGATCACGCGCGACGAACTCGCCATCCGTTTCGAGGTGAGGGACGCCGGCTACGGGATCGGCCTGAAGGACCGGGAGGCGGTCTTCCAACGGTTCCACCGTCTGAGCGGTACGGGCAAGCCTGGAGCCGGGCTCGGCCTCTACATCTGTCGCGGGCTGATCGAGGCGCAGGGTGGCACGATCGTGGCGGACGAGGCGGCCGAGGGTGGCGCAGCGTTCCGTTTCACGCTGCCCCGCCGAGCCGTTGCCTCCGATGACGGGCGTGGTGGGGCCATCACCGGCATCGCCGCTGCCTCCGCGACCCGGCTGTGACCCAGATCACGGCGACGTCACTCGGCGCCCGCTAGCTTCCTTCGCGTTCCCGCTCTCCCTCGTCGTTCCGCGGAGCGGTTCGCCGCGCGAGCCGATCGGAGGAGGTGCGCGTGTCGGGGGAGTCCATCCGCGATCGGCTCTCGGCGCTATCGCGGGCGGAGCTCGTCGCGCTCATCGGGGTCGTCGCCATCACGTTGGCCGGAGCGGGGACCTGGTACCTGCGTTCGTTGCCCAAGCCCGTCGAGGTTCGCGCTTCAGTCGAGCGGCCCCCGGCGCCGGCGCCCGGGGCCACGCCCTCACCCGCAGCCCTGATCCTCATCGACGTTGCCGGCTGGGTCCGCCGGCCCGGCGGCTACGAGTTCACCGAGGGCTCCCGGGTGATCGACGCGGTGCAGGCCGCCGGCGGCCCGCGGCCCGGCGCCTTCCTGCAGAGCCTGAACCTCGCCGCTCCGCTCGTCGACGGCACGCAGATCCTCGTTCCGAAGGAGGGCGCGCCGCCACCGGCTCCGGTCGGCGGCGAGGTCGGAGGGGGCGTCTCGACCGGCGGCCTGGTGAACGTGAACACGGCCACCGCGATCGATCTCGAGACCCTCCCCGGCGTCGGGGAGGTGATCGCGCAGGCGATCATCGACTACCGCACGCAGAACGGACCGTTCAGCTCGGTCGACCAGCTCTTGGACGTCAGCGGGATCGGCGACGCCACGCTCGAGAACATCCGGGAGCTCGTTACGGTGTGAGCGGGTGGCTCCTTCCGGGCGCCGCGACCGGCCTGTGGCTCGGACTCCTCGCTCGACCCTCGGTCGGCGAAGGTGCCCCGGTCGCGGTCTGGCTCCTCGGCGCTGCCCTGGCCGTCGGGTCGGCCGCGCTGATGACCCCCGGCCGGGGCGAGCGCTCGGATCCGCTCGCGGCGCTCGCGCCGGCGGCCATCGCGCCCGAGGTGCAGGCGGTCTCGCCGCCCGGGCTCGTGCGACGGACCGTTCCCGTCTGGATCCCACCGCTGCTCGCGATGCTCGGGACGGTCGCGCTCGGCGCCGGTTGGGGGAGCGCGCATGCCCACCGGATCCAAGGCGCCGCGCTCGCCGGTCTCGCGCCGGCCCAGGTTGTGGTCGACGCCGTGCTTCGAACCGATCCTTCTGTCAAGACCGATCGCTGGTCGGCGGTCGCCGACGTCCGGTTGGTACGCGCGAACGACGGCGTGCTGTCCGTTCACGAGTCGGTCTGGCTGAGCGGCGAGGAGGACCCGCTCCGTGCGGTCCGCGGCGACCGCATCCGCGTGACGGGGCGGCTGTCGGTGCCCGAGGATCCGGACTTCGGCGGGTTCCTGCTCCAACGGGGCCTCGCCGCGGAGCTCGAGGTCGACGAGGTCGAGCGGCTCGGTCCCTCGGACGTCGCGATCATCCGATGGGCACAGGCGTTCCGCGGGCTGGTCGGAGGATCGATCCGCGAGCTCTTCCCGTCGCGCGAAGCGGGCCTCCTACTCGGGCTCGCGCTCGGGGACGACACGATGCTCGATCCGGCACTCGAGCGTGACTTCCGTGCGAGCGGGCTCTCGCACCTGCTCGTCGTGTCCGGTGGCAACGTGGCGATGGTGCTCGCGCCCGTCCTCGCGCTCGGCTCCCTGCTCGGGCTCGGGCGGTGGCCGAGGTTCGCGGTCGGGCTCGGCACGGTGGTGTTCTTCGTGGTGCTCACCGGCGCGGAGCCGTCGGTCCTTCGCGCGGGGACGATGGCCGGCCTCACCTTGCTCGCCGTCTTCCTCGGGCGGCCGCGGAGCGCCGCGTCGATCCTCGCGGCCTCCGTCTTCGTGCTGCTCGTTCTGGATCCGTCGCTCGTCTGGCAGGTGGGGTTCCAGCTCTCGGTCGCCGCGACCGCGGGGATGGTGGCGCTCGCGACGCCGGTCGCCGACCGGATGCGCTTCCTGCCGAGACCCGTCGCGCTCGCCGCCGGTGCGACGGTTGCCGCGCAGCTCGGCGTCACCCCCGCGCTGCTGTACCACTTCCACGAGGTCCCGCTCGCGACGCTGGTGGCGAACGTCCTCGCGTTCCCGGCCGTGGCCCCCGCGATGCTCCTCGGTCTCACGGCCGCGGGGGCCGGGCTCGTGGCACCCGGCGTCGGCCGGTTCGTCGCCGCGCTCGCGCTCGTCCCGATGCGATACCTGGAAGGCGTCGCCGACCATGCGGCGAGAGCGCCGGTGCCGTGGATCACGGGACGTGGGATCGCGACGCTCGTCGTCGGGTCGCTCGTCGTCGTCGCGCTCGCATGGTGGATCCGTTCGGGTCGCGGAGCCCCGCGGCCGGTCCTGATCGCGGGCTCGCTCCTCGCCCCGCTCGTGATCTGGTCGATCGCGCTCTCCTCGGGTCCGCCGTCGAGCCTCACCGTTCGGTTCTTCGACGTCGGGCAGGGGGACGCGGCGCTCCTCACGTCGCCCGCGGGCGTCTCGGTCCTCGTCGACGGCGGACCCGATCCGGCCCAGGTCGCGACCGAGCTCGTCGCGCTGGGCGTGAAGCGGCTCGACGTCGTGGTCGCGAGCCATCCGCACGCCGACCACGTGATCGGGCTCCCGGCGGTGCTGTCGCGCATCCCGGTCGGCTTGTTGCTCGAGCCGGGCTGTCCTGCGGATTCGCCGGACGCCCTCGCGCTGGCCGAAGCCGTCGAGGCCGAGGGCGTGCCGGTCCGCCACCCTCGTGCCGGGGACGTCCTCGTGGTCGGCGACGTGCGGTTCGAGGTGCTCTCGCCGGACCGGTGCTGGACCGGTACCGAGTCCGACACCAACAACGACGCGATCGTCCTGCGCGCGAGCATCGGCGAGGACTCCATCCTGTTCGCCACCGAGCCCGAGGAGCCGGCGCAACAGGTGATGCTCGACGCGGGCATCGATCTCTCGGCTGACGTCTTGAAGGTCCCGCACCATGGGAGTGCGACGTCGATCGAGTCGTTCTTCCAGGCGGTCGACCCGGAGGTTGCGGTCGTCAGCGTCGGGCCGAACACGTACGGCCATCCCGTTCCCGAGGTGCTCGCGTGGATCGCCGCGACCGGCGCCGAGGTCTTCCGGACCGATCGCGACGGTGAGGTGGCCGTGGCGTTCGCAGATCGGGGCGTCCTTGTAGAGTCCGGCGCGTGACGCCGAAAGCCGCGCGGATGCCCGTTCACCTGCTCTGGGGACAGGACGAGTTCCTGCTCCGCGAGGCCGCGCTCGAGATCCTCGGCGATCTCCGACCACGCGAGGTCGACGGCGCCGAATGGGAAGGCGGCGAGACCGCCGACCTCATGACACCGTCGCTGTTCGGCGAACGGCGCGCTCTCCTGGTCTCGAACGCGAAGGCGCTTCCCGATGACGCCGTCGTCGAGCTGAAGCGCTACCTCGAGGCGCCCGACCCCGACGCGCCGCTCATCGTCACGGTGACGGTGGGCGAGCGAGCGAAGGCGCCCGTCGCGCTCGCGAAGCTCTTCGACGGCGTGGGCGCGGTCGTGGAGGTGAAGGTCCAGCGCAAGGAACTTCCGGGCTGGCTGGCGCAACGGGCTCGCGCCAAAGAGCTGAACCTCGCGCCGGAGGGGGCGGCTGCGCTCGTCGACACGCTCGGCGAGGACCCGGCCGCGCTCGAGCAGGCACTCGAACAGCTCGCGTCGGCCTTCCCCGGCGAACGCATCACCGCCGAGCTCGTCGGCCGGCAGTTCCGGGGCCTCGGCGAGCAGCACATCTGGGACCTCTGCGACCGGGCATTCGGACGCGACCTTCCGGGCGCGATGCGATCGCTGCGCACGCTCATGGAGGCGCGGGGCGAGGGGCTGATGATCCTCGGCGGTCTCGCTTCACGGCTGCGCGACCTGATCCGCGTCCGCTCGCTGCCCGAGCGGATGCCGCCCGGTGAGCTCGCGAAGCAGGCCGGTATGCGCTTCGAGTGGCAGGCTCGTCGCTACCGCGACCTGGCGAAGCGCTACACGCTCGAGGAGCTCGCCGCGGTGCACGAGCGGATCGTGTGGGCCGATCGGGCATTGAAGTCGGGCGCGACCGACGACATCGTCCTCCCGATGGTGGTCACCGCGATCGCGGGAGATCCCGCCGTGGTCCCGGTCTGACGATCGGGGGAGTTACCCGCCCGAAGCGGCGGCGCGGTTGGCGGCCCTGGCGAGGCGCGACTTGTTCCGAGCCGCGGTCCGCCTGTGGACGATGCCCTTGGCAACGGCCTTGTCGTAGGCGCGCGAGGCGTCCCGCCCCTGGGTCTGAGCGGTCTCGGCGTCACCCTCAGCAGCGGCGGTCCGGACCTTCTTGGATGCCGTCTTGAGCGAGGTGCGCACGTCCTTGTTCCGCTGGCGGTGCTTCTCGTTCTGACGGTTCCGTTTGATCTGAGACTTGATGTTGGCCATGGACGACCGAGTGTACCAGCGGCTTTGTGCTTGCCCGGCGCCAGACCGCGCTCGAGGGCGGCCCGTCCGCGGGCCCGTACCATGACGCCGTGACCGACCCCAGCCGCATCCGGAACTTCTGCATCGTGGCGCACATCGACCACGGGAAGTCGACGCTCGCCGACCGCCTGCTCGAGCTCAC
>JBBDWS010000154.1:4439-10797 GCA_040902755.1 Actinomycetota bacterium | reverse complement strand
CCGGTAGCTCAGCGGACAGAGCGGCTGCCTTCTAAGCAGCGGGTCGGAGGTTCGAGTCCTCCCCGGCGCACCAATCCTGTCGTGTTCCGGGTGATGCTGGACATTCCGGCGTCACCTGATCCTTGACGGAGCTCCGGCTGATCCTTGAACCGGCTCAGGCTGATCCTTGACGGTGGCTCCGGCTGATGCTTGACACCGGCGAGCGCGCCCGTCTCCTTGTCTCGGCCCCGTTCGAGACGGGAGGTGCGGCGTGTTGGTGGAGCTCAGCGTCATGGAGCAGCGGTAACCAAGCGGTGCTCGCGGTCGTGCAGGACGGCTGGAAGGTGACCGAGGTCGCGGCTCGCCTGGGGGTCTCGCGCCAGAGCGTGCACGCCTGGATCGCCCGCTAAGGGCCCGGCTTCCAGCAACCGGACCGCTCGCCACCGCCTCCTCCCCGCGCACGGAGAGCGTCCTCTTTCCTCTCGGCCGGCGCGTTGGAGAAGGTCGAGCGTTCGATCGAGGTCGACGTGCGGTGTCGACCGCCTACAACCAGTGGACCCGACCAGGAGCTCACTCACGAGCGCGTGATCGGATATCGATGGGAGCTGATCGGAGGTTCTCTCTCACTCCTCGTGGGCGGTACGGCGACCGAGGCATCTGGACGTCGGGTGCGTTTCCTCGAGATCTCGGTGGGAGCCGGGCCGCATGACTACGCCATCACGATCGTCGTGCCGTTCGCGTCCGATTCGGCAAAAGGTGCTGCCCCGGATCGAGACGATCGTGTCTTCATTCGAGGCACTCGGCGAGAGATGATGCCCAGGGCGGCCTTAGTCGGCGATCTGCCAGGCATCTGACTCGGCGGCCCGTCCGCAGCTGAAGTGGTCGTAAAGGATCGTGTTCCCGCGGGGCCTCACCTGAGCGTGCGACCTTCCGATGTCGTCCCCGTTCGGGAGGCGCCACAACTCCTCGCTGGACCCATCGAGCCCCTGGCGGATCAACCTCACGCGGTTGCCACACCTGCTCCGCGCCCGCGCGAAGTAGACGGTCCCCTCGGGATCGACCGAAGGCGCGTGATACCGAAGGCCGTCCGGGTTGGCGATCACAGCCGACTCGCCGGTCGAGATGTGATACCGGACGATGTTGCACTCCGACCTGGATGGACACCGATACCAGACGGCCCACTGTCCGTTCACTTGGCCGGGCGCAAGGAATGTGTTCACTCCTTTCACTTTGGCGAGTCGTTTCGCCTCGCCGGTCGAGAGGTCGAAGAGGATCACGCGCCTCGTGGTGTTCCTCTGTAGGCGACCGAAGAGGAGCCATTGCCCCGACGTGCTCGGCCAGTACTCCCAGGCCTCGGTGTTGATGCCCGACGGAGGCTTGGTTCGTTCACGAGTCGTCAGGTCGAAGAACCTCAGGCCGGACCGCCCACGTTCGAATTGCTGGTAGACGAGAACATCTCCCTCGATATCGCCGTTGGCCGCGTTCGTGCCTGGAGGATTGACCCTGAACTGCGAGCCGTTCTCCACGGAGCGGGCAAGGACGTCGTAGTGCCTCGGACGCTTCCTCGTGTTCTGTTGCCAGGCGATCCAGCCACCACCGCGGACCGGTTGGAACTCGCCGGCCCTCGGCCGGCCGAGGATGACCTCCGGCCCACCGGCTTCAGCGTTGGGCACCGTCGCCACCAGACTCGGGAAGGCCAACGCGAGCACCAGCACAAGTGATGAGATCCTTCGAGGCCGCGAACTAGAGAGCACAGGGAGAGACTCCCTTCGTCACGGGTGACGTGGCTCTCGCCGGGATCCGGTCATCCCGACCGAGTCTAGGCGGCCGGTTTCAGCCGGCACGGCGAGCCGTTCCCGGCGACGGATCGCCACGTCGCGAACCTCCGTCACCACGCCGGCCACGGTGAGCGCGATCCCGGCCCCGAGGAGCGTGCCCGCAACCACGTCGGAGAACCAGTGGGCGTTCAGGTACACCCGCGACAGGGCCATCGCGAACGAGAACAGCGCCGCGTACACCTCCCACCGCCTTCGTTGGCGGCCGGCGGGGAGCAGCACCAGCACCAGCGCGATCGCCGTCGCGGCCGTCGCCACCGCGTGCCCCGAGGGGAACGAGAAACCCCTCGTCGCCACGAGTCCATCGAGCGGCCGCGGCCGGGCGTACCAGGCTTTGAACACGACCAGCGCGACCTCCGCGGCGAGCCAGATCAGCAGCCACGTCGTGAGTGCCCGCCATCGCTGTCGCACCGCCAGGAACGCGGCCACCACGATGCGGAGCGGGATCACGACCCATCCCCCGCCGAGCACGTTCAGGACCCGCGCGACCACGGTGAGCGGCGCGTTCCGGATGTCTTCGGCCCCCCGATACACGACGTCGTCGACGGCCTGCACCGCCGGCCGCGTCGCATCGAGCGCCACGAGCACGAACACCAGCACCGTCACGGAGAGCAACGCCGCCGCGTAGAGCAGCGCCCGCCGATGGTTCGTCAGCACGGGCCGGCGTCGCTCATCCGGGGCAGGGGCTCGCGCATCAGGTGGATGCCGGCGCGGGCTCCGCAGCCTGTTCGCGGCGCCAGCCGGAGTTCGCGCGCCACCATAGGTAGGTGAAGCCGCCGAGGGGGATCTGCACGACGTACGTCAGGACTCGGAACAGCAGCACGGCGGCGACGACCTGCGGCTCGTTCCCGCCGGCCGCGACGAGCCCGCCGATGTAACCCAGCTCGACGACACCGAGCCCGCCGGGCGTGATCGGAAGGGCGCCGAGCAGCCGCCCGAAAGCGTACACCGCGAGGACTTGGAGCGTCGAGACCTCGGCCTCGGAGATCCCCACGTGGCGGAGCGCGAGCAGCAGCACGAGCCAGAGCGCCAGATGCGACATCACCGTCGTGACCGTGATGGCGAGCCATCGCTTCTCGACGAGCTCGATCGTCCGTCTGCGGAAGGCGACGGCCTGCTCTCCCCAGGTCGTGATCGGCTTCTTCCCGAACGGGCGACGCACGAACGAGACCGCACGGCCGAGACCGTCTCCGATCCGCCGCGCGAGGTCCTTCTTCCACAGCGCGAGTGCGAACAGCCCGACGGCGACGGCGAGCACAGCGAGGCCGATCAGCGCTGCGGCGACCAGCGCGCCGCTCGCCTGGCCGGTGATCGCGAGGATCGCGAGCGCCAAGATCGGCAGGCCGAGCTTGAGGAAGACGTTCCAGATGCCGGTCACGCCCACGTAGAGCGCGATCGCGTGGTTGTCGAATCCCCAGGACCGCAGGATCGTGTAGGTGAGACCGACGGCAACCGCGCCCCCGGCCGGCAGGAGGTTCGCGACCGAGGTCGTCGTCGTCGTGAGGACGGCCGACTGCGTGAGCTTCAGGCCCGGGAGCGCGGCCGTGCTCGCGAGCCAATAGGTGAACAGGTTGAACACGGTGGCGGCGGCGATCGTCGAGAGCTCGATCGGCGTGAGCGAGGAGATCGTCGCCCACACCGCCGAGTAGTCGGCGATCCGAGGGACCGCGAAGGCGAAGATCGCGACGACGACCACCAACGAAACGACCGCTCCGGCGATCCGACGGACGCGCTTGCGGCGCGCCGCGTCCGGACCCGTGGTCGGTGCATGCACGGCATGAGGCTCGGGTTCCGTCACGGTGCGGCGAGCGTAACAGCCGTTCGTCCAGCCGCTCACCCGTCGATCCCCTGATGCCTCCGAGCCCCGCGCGGCCCCTATCGGCCGTTCGCCGAGAAGTGCTGGTAGTCCTTCGCGGTGCTCCAGGTCCCGCCCCACTCCCACCCGATCCGGCGGAAGGCCCGCCACACGGCGTCACGCCGATGGATCATCCCGGGCCGGACGTCGGAGCGGTCCGCGTAGGGTTCGCCGTTGGGCGGCGACACGTACGACCCGTCGACATACGGGTTCTCGACCGGGTTGACGTCGATCGCACGTCCGTAGGCGTGCTGCGACCACACGGTCGTTCCCGCCACGTAGCGGCAGTTGAACGCCGAAGTGTTGTCGTGCCGCATCGACTCCCGGTCGTCCGCGCCGTACCGGTCGACCGATCGGATGCGACGAATCGGGAACTCGCGGCGGTAGAGACGGCGGAAGACCTCGACGATCTCGTCGGCCCAGCGGCGATGCACCACCAACCGGCCGTGGTGCGCCTCGCCGTCGAACCCGATGTACATGAGTCGTACCAGCCGCAGGTCACTCAGGCCGACCGGACACCCCTCGTGCCACGAGCTCCCCGTCATCAGCTCCCGGGTCTCACGGTCCAGGCGTGAGATCGAGGCCACGAATGGTTCGTCGGTCCCGGCGCCCACCGGAACCGCCGCGCTGAGCACGGTGATCACCACGACGACGATCAGGGCGCGCACGTCGTCAGGCTACCTGCCGAAACCCCCCGGTCAGTTCGAGCGGTCGCGACCACGGAGCGTATCCACACCCGCCCACAGGAATCGCGGTTTGCGCGCCGACCACGGCATTCCATACGATTCGGCTAAGTGAGCCGAGGGGAAGGAGCAAAACCCATGAGTAACGTCGCCGTGCGAAGGCGCGTCGGATTGGCGGTGCTCGCGGTACTGCTCGCGGCCGGCGCCGTCGCGATCGCGCCCGTCGCGGAGGGAACCGCGGCCCCTGAACCGAGGGCTCGCGTCTCCTTCTGGCTAACGATCGCGCACAACAACGACGGCGAGTCGCAACTGGTCGATGCAGGGACCGATCTGGAGGACTTCGGCGGCGTCGCGAGGTTCGCGAACGTCGTCAAGAGGGTTCGCTCCGAGGCCCTGGCGCGGCGCAACGGCGGATTCGTCTTGCTCAACTCCGGCGACAACTTCCTCGCCGGACCGGAGTGGAACGCGAGCCTCGAGAAGGGCGTGCCGTTCTACGACTCGATCGCACTGAACCGGATCGGTTACGACGCGATGGCTATCGGGAACCACGAGTTCGACTTCGGGCCCGATGTGCTCGCCCAGTTCATCAGGGGCTTCGATCCCGACGTGCCGTTCGTCAGCGCGAACCTGGACGTCAGCGACGAACCCAAGCTGAACCGCCTCAAGAGGCAGGACAGGATCGTGAAGCGCGTCATCGTCCGTGAGGGAGGGCATCGGATCGGCGTGATCGGCGCCACGACGCCGAATCTCCCCTTCATCTCGAGCCCTCGAGACGTCCGGGTCCGGCAGAACGTCGCAGGCATCGTCAACAAGCAGGTGAACCAGCTCGAACGGCGGGGCGTCGACATCATCATCCTCATCAGTCACCTGCAGAGCGTCGAGGAGGACCTGGCTCTCGCTCCGCTCCTGTCCGGGATCGACGTCATGATCGCGGGCGGCGGCGACGAGCTCCTGGCCGACCCGGATGACGGCGACCTGCTCGTCCCGGGGGACGAGGCCATCGTGGCCGGCTCGTACCCATTGTTCGGCACCGACGCCGACGGGGTCGAGGTGCCGATCGTCACGACGAGCGGCGCCTACCGATATCTCGGGCGGCTCACGATCGGCTTCAACGCGGCAGGCGCGGTCGTCAGGATCGACGATGACGACAGCGGTCCGGTCCGTGTCTCCTCGACGGCCAACCCCGATGGCGTCAGACCCGCGAGGTTCATCCAGAGGAACGTGGTCGTGCCGGTCCAGGAGGCGATCGCGGAAGCGGCCGCGAACATCGTTGCCACCTCCGAGGTCGAGCTGAACGGGCTTCGCGACCCGGGGATCAGGACGGAGGAGACGAACGAGGGCAACCTGATCGCCGATGCGCTGTTCGACGCCGCAGAGGATCTGGCGGGTCAGTTCGGGACGCCGGTTCCGGACATCGCCATCCAGAACGGCGGTGGGATCCGCAACGACAGCCTGATCCCGCCAGGCGACATCAGCGAGCTCGAGGTGTTCGGCATGGTGCCGTTCGCGAACTTCGTCGCGATCGTGCCGGACATCCCGCCCGACCAGTTGAAGGAGATCCTCGAGAACGCCGTCTCCCGCGTGGAGTTCGTGGACGGGCGTTTCGCGCAGGTCTCCGGGATGTCGTTCACGTGGGATGCCAACGGCACGGCGCAAGTCCTCGACGCCGACGGCAATGTGACCACGCAGGGCACGCGCGTCGTGGAGGTCACGCTCGACGACGGCACGCCGATCGTGGCGGCCGGGGTCGTCGTCCCCGCTGCGCCGTCGGTCGACATCGCGACGATCGACTTCTCGGCTCGCGGCGGCGACCAGTACCCGTTCCGCGGCGCGCCGTTCACGTCGCTGGGAGTCACGTACTTCCAGGCCGTGATGGACTACCTCTCAGACGACCTCGCCGGCGTCATCACGGCGGCGGACTACCCCGAGGGAGGAGAGGGCCGGATCACGCGGCTCAACTGAGCCGGACCGGGGTTCTATGGCGGGGGGGGGGGGGGGGGGGGGGG
>JBBDWS010000154.1:0-4429 GCA_040902755.1 Actinomycetota bacterium | reverse complement strand
CCCCCCCCCCCCCCCCCCCCCCCCCCCCCCCCCCTGCGTGATGCGCCAGAGCCCCACCTCGTCCAGCCTCGTCATCTGAAGGACCCGCATCACCGGCGGAGAGGGCTCGCGAAGCACGAGCGCCCGTCCTCGTATCGACAGGCCGAGCTTGACCAGTGCTTGCCTGGTCACCCCCCCAGCCTCTCGCTCCCTCGTTCTCTCGGTCGAGGGGCCGTTCCACCCATCTCAAGTGGGGGTTCCACCCAGTCGAAACCCTAGGGGTGAAGTCCTGTCCATTCTGCTCGGCCGAGCTTCGCGACTCGGTCATCCGGTGCACACGGTGCCTTCGGTCCCTCGACGGGAAGGCGGATCCCGAGCACGAGCCGGCCCGGACGGCATCGACGTCGTCCACGTCGTCGACGGCCGTGGCTTCCCGCGTCGAGCCTCGGCCGCCGGCCGACGGCTCATCGCCATGGGTCACGGAGACCTATGCCTCCCCCGCCACGAGGGCGCCACTGGACTACGACCCTGGGTTCGACGTCGGCGCCATGCGTGCCCTGCCGCGAGAGCGGCGCGGATCGGCCCGTCCGGACTTCGTCTTGCTCCTCGCGTCGGTGGCGGCATGCGCGGCCGCCTATCTCGCGTGGAAGTCCGTCCCGGAGCCTTGGGTCGAGCTCGTGATCACCGACACGAGGGACCTCGATCCCGTGCTCGTCGGGAACATGGTGCTCCGGGGTCAGCTCGCGATGGTGGGGACGATCGGGCTGGCGCTCGCCGGCGTCCTCGGGACGCTCGGCCTGACCTGGCTGTTCTTCGGGATGGACCGTGGATCAAACGTTCCGTGGTTCGTGAACCCCGCGCTCGCGATCGCCGCCACCCTGATCGGCATCGGCGGGGCAGTCCTGTCGTCCACGGTCTGGTTCGTGTGGAAGGACGCGGCGATCGAGCGCTCGCGTGCCGTGGGGCTGTCGCCCGAGAAGCTCCAGGAGCTGCTGAACCTGCAGCCTCCGCCCTTCGTCGAGATCCAACGGCAGCCGGGTCTGATGCGGTTCGGCGGGCTGATGCTCCTCGGATTCCTCGCGGCCTGCACGGCGCTCTGGTCCATCCGCCGCCGCGGTTGATTCAGAACTTCGGGAAGGGGTGACCCATCCCCTCGACGCGCTTGGCCATCGCTCCGCTCCCGTAGCCCCATCGGCGAGGGAGATCGCCTTTCTGGTCGCACTTGCCACAGGTGAACGCCGCCCACCCCTTGTTCACCGTCTGGACGAAGTGGCAGTGAGGGCATTCGAAGAAGGCGATGTTGCCGTAGCACGTGAAGCACTGGTACTCGGCGGCGTCGTCGCCGACCAGCTGCGGCGAGTGACACCACGGGCAGGTCAGGTAGGCCATGTCAGGCCGACGGGTCGGGGTTGAGGAGGATCTGCTCGGCCTGTAGCGCGCGCTGCTTCGCGACGGCCTCGCGGAGATCCGGCCGCGAGCCGCCCAGGACCTGGGTCGCGAGGATCGCGGCGTTCATGGCGCCCGCCTTCCCCACGGCGAGGACGCCGACAGGGACACCGCCGGGCATCTGCACCATCGAGAGCAACGAGTCCAGGCCGCCGAGGAGCTTGGACTCCATCGGCACGCCGAGGACCGGCAGGGTGGTCTGCGCGGCGACGACCCCGGGGAGCGCAGCGGCCATGCCGGCCGCCGCGATGAAGACCTCGACGCCCCTGGACTCCGCATCGCGGATCCACGCCGAGAGCTCCTCGGGCGTCCGGTGCGCCGAGAGCACTCTCGTCTCGAACGGCACGCCGAGCGAACGCAGCTGATCTGCGCAGTGCTGCATCGTCTCCCAATCAGACGCCGATCCCATCACGACGCCCACGAGCGGCTCGGCCATGGCCGCAGTGTAGAGGCTGCCGGGGACCGCCGAGGCTATGCGGACGCGATCCGCTCGCCGAGCTCCGCGGCGATCTCGACGAGGGCGAGCACGTCCTCCTCGGTCGTTCGGAAGTTCACGAAGCACGGCCGCAGGTAGACGTCGTCGTCGATCAGGGCGCTCGCGATCCACACGCGGCCGTCCGCCTGAAGGGCGTCCGCGAGGCGCTGGTTGTGCTCGTTCAGATCCCGCACGCCGGGCGGGACGTGGCGGAACGGGACGATCGACAGCAGCGGCTCGGCCAGCGCCTCGAAGTCCGGACGGGCCTCGACCGTCTCCCACAGCAGGTTCGCCTCGCGCAGGTTGCGCTCGATCGCCTCGCCGAACGCCCGCGCGCCGTGCGCCCGCATCGCGAGCCAGAACTTGAGCGCGCGGAACGGACGCGAGTACTCGAACGTGATGTCGACCGCATGCAGCTCGTGGCGCTGGTGTGGGAGGTAGCCCTGCTCGTGCGCGAAGGACGCGACGAGGTCCTCCTGGTTCCGCACCAAGACGACCCCGCACGCCTTCGGCAGGTACAGCCACTTGTGCGCGTCCACCGAGACCGAGCGCGCGCGCTCGAACCCGCGGAACAGCTCGGGACGGACCGCCGCGGCCGGGATCCCGTAAGCGCCGTCGACGTGCATCCAGACACCGCGCTCCTCGCAGATGTCGGCGATCGCGTCGAGCGGGTCGATCGCGCCCGTCAGCGTGGTCCCGGCGGTCGCCACGACGGCCACCGGCGTGACGCCCTCGGCGCGGTCCCGGTCGATGGCCTCGGCGAGCAGCTCCGGGACGAGGCCGCGGTCCGGTCCGAGCGGGATCGCGCGGAGGTGGCGAGAGCCGATCCCGAGCATCTCGATGGCGCGGGTGATCGAGTAATGGACCTCCTCGGAGCAGTAGACGGCGGGCCGCGCTCCCTCCAGGCCGTCGAGCCGGCTCCCCGGCAGCGCGTGCTCGCGCGCGGCCGCGAGCGCGGAGGTGTTCGAGATCGTCCCGCCGCTCGTGAACGCGCCGGCGCATGTTGCGGGGTACCCGACGAACTCGGCCGCCCAGCGCACCGCCTGCTTCTCGATCTCGGTCGCGGCGCGGGCGTCGACCGCGAGGTTGATGTCGTACGTGTGCGCGAGGAGATCGCCGATCGCGCCGATCTCGAGGCCGCTCGAGCTGATGAAGGCGAAGTATCGCGGCCGAGGCTGCGCGATCGACTCGTCGAGGATCCGCGCCGTGTCGTCGAGCGCCTCGTGGACGGGAGAGGGATCGTGCGGGAGCCCGGCCCGGAGCAGCGCGCGCACGCGCTCGTCGAGCTGTGGTTCCTCGGGACGGAACCGGTCGAACGAGCGCCAGGCCTCGGTGACGAGCTTGACGGCGTGCTCGAGCGCCTCCTCGCGCGGCACGTCGAGCCGGAGCGGCCGATCGGGGTCCGTCACGCCGCCGATGCTACCTTCGCCCGATCGCTCGTCGCGATCGTTCCAGCGCCCCTCGGCCCCAGAGCCGGTCGGCCACGCTCGCCACGAGCTCGAGCTTGCGCCACTGGGTGTCCTCGTCGATCTCGTTGCCGACCATCACGCTCGCGAACCCGCATTGCGGACTGATCGCGAGACGGTCCATATCGCCGCCGAGGAACGAAGCCGCCTGCTCCATCCGCCGCACGAGCTCATCCTCGTCCTCGAGCACGGGCGTCTTCGTCGACACGATGCCCATGACCATCACCGAGCCATCGCGCAGGAAACGGACAGGCTCGAACCCGCCGTCCCGCCCAAAGTCGTCCCACTCTACGAGGAACGCGTCGTACGGAAGCTCGCCGAAGACGCGATCGGCGACATGGTCGAGCGAGCCTTCGCACATCCACGACGAGCGGTAGTTCCCGCGGCAGATGTGGAGCGCCACCGTCACGTCCTCAGGGATGCCCTCCAGGACGGCGGTGTCCGCGGCGATGGCGGCATCCAGCAGCGTGTCGACGTCGTGGCCGTGATCCTCGAACCGGGCGACCCACGCCGGGTCCACCAGGTACGGATAGAGCGGGAAGTCGAACTGTACCGAGCGTGCGCCGGCCCCGATCGCGTCGGTGACGAGACCGCGCTCGATCTCGATCGCGTGCGACACGAACTCCTCGAGCGAGCCGTAGCCCGACGTGACGCCGGACTTGTACGAGAACGGGTGGCCGAAGATCGAGGGCGCCGGGAACGTGACCTTGAACGGATGATCGCCGGCCACCTCGGCCATGAAGGCGGCCTCCCGGGCCGCCGGCGAGTCGACCGGCTCCAGCCGATCCACGATCTCGTGAACCGAGAGCGCCATGTCCTCGCCGCTCGCGTTGCGGAAATGCACGACGTTGTCCGTGCGGAATCCCTCGACGGCGTCGTAGAACGAGTTCAGGAACATCCAGCGCCGGAACTCCCCGTCCGTCACGACGTCGAGGCCGATGTCGATCTGGCGCTGCACCACGTCGCGGATCGCATCGTCCTCGATGTGGGTGAGCGCGCTCCGGTCCTTCGAACGCTCCTCGTCAAGGACGGCCGAGTGGCCCTCCTCGTAGAAGGCCTCGAC
>JBBDWS010000153.1:8901-10820 GCA_040902755.1 Actinomycetota bacterium | reverse complement strand
AGCACGAACCCCGGTCTGGCCATCTCGTCTCCTGTTTTTTCAGTCGGCCCGCGGGTCGAACGCGACCCGCAGGGTTCCCAGTTTCCCTGCCGCGAGCGCGTGGTCGATCGCCTCGCGCCAGCGGTGCAGCGGATACGTCGCGCCCACGATCCCCTCGATCGGGTTCGCTTTCGCGAGGTCGACGGCGATCTCGAACGAGGAGCGCGGCTTCCCGTCCACCTGCTCGATGCCGCCCGTGTAGGCGCCGACCAGCTCGAGCTCGCGGAACCACAGCGGCGTGAGGTCGGCGCCGGTCCCCGGGATGCCGCTCACGACGACGCGGCCGCCGGCACGGACGTTCCGCAGCGCCATGTCGAGGGACTTGCGCGAGCCCACGCAGTCGATCGCCACGTCGGCACCGCCGAGCAGGAACGGCGCGCCGCGCTCGGGACGGAGCTTCATCGCGTGGCTCGTGCGGCGGACGGCGTTCGTCGCCTCCTTGGGCTCGACCACCTCGGTCGCGCCGAAGGACTCCGCCCACTCCTGCTGCTTCCCGTGCTTGGCGACGACGGTCACGCGCCCGGCTTTCGTGAGCTCCTTCAGCGCGAGCAGCGTGAGGATGCCGATCGCGCCGGCCCCGATGAGGAGCACGTTCGCGTTCGGCTGCACGTTCGCGCGGAGCGCGGTGTGGATCGCGCACGAGAGCGGCTCGACGAGGACGCCCTTGCGGTCGGAGAGGTCGTCGGGGATCGGGTGCAGCTGCGACCGGTGCGCGACGAACATCTTGCTCCAGCCGCCGCCGGTGTCGGCGCAGTAGCCGGTCTGCAGGCCGGCGCTCACGTGGCCCGTCGTGACGCGGTCGCACCGGCCGGTGAGGCCTTGTTTGCAGTTCTCGCACGGGTCGAGGCCGCGCGCGAGGCACGAGAGCACCGGCTGCAGCGCGACCCGCGTTCCGGCAGGCAGCTCGTCGACGTCGTCGATCAGCTCGCCGACGACCTCGTGGCCGGGGACGAAGGGCAGCGAGACGAGCGGCGAGAAGTAGAAGCTCGACTTCCCTCCGATCGTGGCGAGGTCCGATCCGCAGATCCCGGAGAGCAGCGGACGCACCCGCCCCCAGCCGGGGCCGAGCGGCACGGGGTCCTTCTTGTGCACCAGACGCATCGGCGCGAGCGGCCCGGAGAGCAGGCCGGGCGCCCGGTCGCCGATCGCGCGCGCGGTCAGGTACCGCGGAGCCGAGCGGAAGAGCTCGAGCGATTGGGTCGTCATCGCGGCACCCGGCCCGAGGGATCTCGAAGGTCCTCGGCATCGTTCCGAAGGTCCTCGGCACGGCTCGCGCAGGGAACCGTCAAGACCTTGACAGGAAAACCGCAGGACCGAAGCGTCAAGGTCTTGACGGTCTCCGGCGTGACGACCCAACCCCCGGGTCCGACGGCACCCGCGGCCATCAGCGCACCGCCGGTCATCTCACCCCACCACCCGTCATCTCACCGCACCGCCGGCTTCGGGAAGCGCACGCGCGGCATGCCGCCGGACATCTCCCACTCCTCGATCGGCCACCGCCGGCGACGTGCCACACGGAGCAGCGCGGCGTCCGGGCTCACGGCGACGGGATTCCCGACCGCTTTCAACAGCGCGAGGTCCGAGTGCGAGTCCGCGTACGCGTACGAGGACTTCAGGTCGGCGCCCTCGAGCTGCGCGTACCGCCGGAGCCACGCCCCACGGGCCTCGCCGACGAGCGGAGGCTCCGCGAGATACCCCGTGTAGACGCCGTCCTCGATCGCGAGCTTGGCGGCGACGACCTCGTCGAACAGCGGAGCGATCGGCTGCACGAACGGTTCGGCGGCGGCGGTGACGAGCATCGTCCGGTGACCGGCCTCGCGGTGCTCTCGGATGCGGCGGACGGCGGCCGCCGAGACCTTCTGCAGCATGAACTCGGACAC
>JBBDWS010000153.1:6699-8801 GCA_040902755.1 Actinomycetota bacterium | reverse complement strand
GGGCAATGGACGTCCTGAAGGTAGTAGCGCCAGTCCATCGTCGCCGAGTCGAACGGGAACCGCTTCTGGTCCGCCTTGGACAGCGAGCGGTACAAGCCGATCGTCCGGTCGTCGGTGTAGATGACCTCGGCCTCGGTGTAGGCACCGTAGAGATCCGCGTACCGGCGGATGAAGTCGACGCGCCCCTTGTCGCGATCCAATCGGCCGACCAGCTCGCGCATCTTCTTCGACTTCGGAAGGTGGGTCACCACCTTGTCGGCGAGCTCGACGGCGCGCTCGGCGCTCTTGAGCAGACGCTCGACGCGGAGGTTGCCGGGGAAGGTCCACTCCGGCACCTTGACGGTGCCTCGGCCCTGCTGCGGAAGCGGGTCGCGCTCGAAGTACTCGCGCACCCACTTGTACAAGCCCTTGAACTGCAGCGGGTTCCGGGAGCCGGAGCTCACGTGGTAGTACGCGGGGCTCTCGGGCTCGGGCGGGTGTGCTGCGGCAGCGAGCATCGCGTTCACGACGAAGTCGGCCGGGATGATGTCGACGATGCCCTCGGGGATACCGGGGAACTCCGGGATCGTGCCGCGCCCGTACGCCAGGATGATCGGCTCGGCCATCTTGAAGCCCTCGATCCAGCCCGGGAACGGATGCTCGTAGCTCGACTCGATGATTGAGGGCCGCACGATCGAGAGCGGCGCGGCGTACTTGGAAGCCAGCTCCTCGACGGCGCGCTCGCCCATCGCCTTCGTGAACGTGTAGTTGTCCGGCCAGCCGAGCGTCTGCGCTCGCGCCCGCCCGTACTGGACGAGGCGCTTCGTGACCCACGACTTGCGCCGTTCCTCCGCGTCGTCCGACACCGACTGCGGTCCGGCGCGGCCGTGCGACGATCGCGCCTTCTTCAGGAACGAATCGAGGATCTCGGGCTTGCGGCTCGCGGCCTCGACGTCCTCGCGAGCGCGGAGCGCGAGGTCGGCCTCGGTCCGCCAGTCGACGCGGTGGTCGAGCGTCGTCTCGGGGATCACCCCCTTGCGCATGCCCGCGACGTACGCGGTCGAGACGTGAAGGAGATGCGGAGCCTCGTTCGACGCCAGCACCGCCTCGTAGAAGCGAACGGCGCCGAGCAGGTTGGTGATGAAACCCTCGTCGATCGGCGGGTCGAACGCCACCGCGGCCGCGCAGTGGATGACCACGTCGAGCCCGCCCGGCACCTCGAGGTCTTCCTGCGTGAAGTCGCCGTCGACGACCTCGACGCGCTCCTCGAGCATGGCCTTGATCCCGTCGGCGCCGACCTTGTCGCGGAGCGCGTTGAAGGTGGGCCGGCCGGTGATCGACTCGACCCGGTCGCGACCGCTCGAGCCCAGCTGCGGCCGGACGAGCAGGGTGATCCTCGTGTCGGGGAAGTCGAGCAGGAAACGCTCGAACACGGCCTGGCCGAGGAACCCGGTCACGCCGGTCACCAGGACGTTCTTGCCCGCCAGGAGACGAGTGATCGACGCCTGGCGCGAGCTCCGCGGGGCCGCCGCGCTCTCTACCACTCGGCAGATTATGCCTCTCTACCGGACGGTAGACAAGTCCCGGCTTTCGTGCCCCGCTACGCTCGCGCCCGTGACGAGCTCGCCCGGTCCGACGGTCTCCGCCGCCCCGCCGTGGCGAGAGGTCTTCCAGGGTGCTCGGGGCCGGCTCACCGCGGGCTTGCTCCTCCTCGAAGCGCTGGTTGCGATCGAGTCCCTCATCGTCCTCACGATCCTGCCCGCGGTCGAGGCCGAGCTGGGCGGCCTCTCTCTCTACGGATGGACCTTCACGGCGCTGACGCTCGCGTCGTTCGCGACCGTTCCGATCGCCGGGCGCCTGACCGATCGCCTCGGCCCTCGGCCGGTGCTCGCGTTCGCGCTCGTGCTGTACGTCGTGGGCCTGTTGATCGCGGCGGCGGCACCGTCGATGCTCGCGCTGGTGGCCGGACGATTCGTCCAAGGGATCGGCGGCGGGGGCCTGTACACGGTCTCGCTCGGCGCGGTGGCCAAGAGCTATCCCGAACGGATCCGTCCGCGCGTGATGGCGCTCCTCGCGTCGATGTGGATCGTGCCGGGCCTGCTCGGCCCACCGATCGGAACCCT
>JBBDWS010000153.1:0-6599 GCA_040902755.1 Actinomycetota bacterium | reverse complement strand
GCGGCGGCCGCGTTCCTCGCCTCCTGCGCGTTCCTCGCGGTCGACGGCTTCCTGACGTTGATGCTCACGAAGGTGCGCGGGCTCTCGGTCGGCCAGGCCGGGCTCGTGATCACGGCCGCGACCGTGGCCTGGGCCGCCGGGAGCTGGTACGAGTCCCGCACCGTGGGTCGCCGGGGGGCACGGTGGATCACGACGCTCGGCGCGGTCGTGATCTCCCTCGGGACGCTGCTCGTCGCGACAGGGCTGATCCGCGACGTTCCGATCGTCGTCGCATATGTGGGCTGGGGCCTCGGCGGCCTCGGGATGGGCATGGTGTTCCCGACGATCCCGCTCGCCGTGATGAGCGTCGCCACCGAGGGGCACGAGGCCGGCGAGCTCTCCTCGACCATCCTCATGGACTTCCTCGGCATCGGCATCGGCGCGGGACTCGGCGGCGCCAGCGTCGCGCTCGCCGCTCGAGGGACGATCTCGCTCGAGGCCGGCATCGGCGGCGCGTTCGCCATCGGTCTGCTGTCCGCGCTCCTGCTCATCCTCGTCGCGAGGCGGTTGCCCGATGCGCGGCCGGTAGACTCGGCGGCCTGATGGAGATCGCGGAGCTGCAACGAACGCTGCATCGCACGTACTACGAGCGCGACAGGAAGCGCGGGCCCGACGCCACGTTCCGGTGGCTCACCGAGGAGGTCGGGGAGCTGGCGAGGGCGCTTCGCCACGGCCGGCGGGACGAGCTCGAGCTCGAGTTCTCGGACGTGATGGCATGGCTCGCGTCGCTCGCGAACCTGGTGGACGTCGATCTCGACGAGGCCGCGGCCCGCTACGCGAACGGGTGCCCGAAGTGCGGGGCCTCCCCGTGCACGTGCGCGTTCACCGCGTGACTGCCTCGACGGGCGCCGTCCGATGAGTCCCGACTATCGGATCCGGGTGGCGACGGTCGCTGACTGGCCGGACGTGGCCGAACTCCTCGTCGAGCTCGGACGCGACGTGTCGCCCTCTGCGTCCGAGAACCCCTCGTACATCATCCGCTTCGGCGGTCACCTGGCGCGCCGCGAGACACGAACGCTCATCGCGCAGGCTCCGAACGGCGGCGTGCTCGGTTTCCTCGACATGGAGTTCCGACAACGGCTCGGCCATCCCCGGCCGCAGGCGTGGGTGAACGATCTGGTCGTGACCGAGTCCGAACGCGGTCGGGGGATCGGGACCGCCCTCATGAACGAGGCCGAGGACCTCGCTCGCGGCCGCGGGTGCTTCCGCATGTCGCTCGAGACGAGCGCGTGGCGCGAGGCCACCCACCGCTTCTACGAGAGCGCGGGCTGGACCGACAAGGGAACGTGGTTCGTGAAGCTGCTCGACGAGTCGAAGGGCAGCGCGGGCTTCAACGAGTAGCGGACGAGGGTCGGCCCCGCGCGAGGACGGCTTCGGCGATCTGCACCGCGTTCAGCGCCGCGCCCTTGCGAAGGTTGTCGCCGCACGCGAACAACAACAGCGCGTCGTCGTGGCCCTCGGGACGGCGGATCCGCCCGACCAGCACGTCGTCGATCCCCGCCGCTTCGAGCGGGCTCGGGTAGATGCCGTTCGCCGGGTCGTCGCGGAGCTGCACACCCGGCGCATCGCGAAGGATCTCGCGAGCCTCGTCCGGCGAGATCGGCCGCTCGAACGCCGCATGCACGCTCACGCTGTGACCGACGGGCACGGGAACGCGAACGCACGTCGCCGTGATGTCGAGCTGCGGCAACGAGAGGATCCGCTTGGCCTCTCGTTGCATCTTGACCTCCTCGAAGGTGAACCCGGTGTCCTCGTCGACGACGTCGATCTTCGCGAGCACGTTGTAGGCGATCGTCTTGCCGAACACGTCCCCGCTCGGAAGGGCGTCGAGCTCCCCACTGCCGAGCTCCTCTTCCATCCCATGGAGCTTCTCGACTTGCTCGGCCAGCTCACGCACGCCCTTCTGTCCGGCGCCGGAGACCGACTGGTACGAGCTGAGGATCAGCGAGCGAAGCCTCGCCTCGCGATGCAACGGCGCGACGGCCATGAGCGTGGTGATGATCGTGCAGTTCGGAACCGAGATGATCCTCGGGCCGGTGTTGAGGGCGTCGGGGTTCACCTCCGGGATCACGAGCGCCGCTTCGGGATCCATCCGGAACGCGCTCGAGTTGTCGATGCAGACCGTTCCCGCCTGCGCGGCGGCCGGCACCCAGGTCTTGGCGACGGTACTCCCGCACGAGCTGAGCGCGATGTCGACACCATCGAGCGCTTCCTGCGTCAGCACGCCGACGGTGTGCTCTCGCCCCGCGAACGACAGGCGCGACCCGGCCGTTCGCTCCGAGGCGAGCGGCACGAGCTCGTCGGCCGGGAAACCCCGCTCCTCGAGGATGCGGAGCATGGTCCGGCCGACGGCTCCGGTGGCTCCGACGACGGCGACACGCATGGTCAACGGAACTGCCAGGAGTCGAGCATGTCGTTGAACACGATCGCGCTCGTACCGAAGCCGTCGGACACGTCGTTGAGCGTGATCCGCCACCCGATGTCGTCGCGGACGGTGACGACCTCGCGCATCTGGAAGCTCTCGCCGTCCTCCGGCGTGACGGTCACGTCCCACTGCAGCGCACCGATCCCGTCCAGCGAGGTCTCGCTCGCGGCGCCGGGCGTGAGGCCGACCTCCTCGTCCCGCTGGCGGACGAACGCGGACCATTCATCGAGCGCCGTGCCGCCCTCCAGGTCGACCGCCTCCACGACGACGGTCGCCGACTCGGTCGGCGGCGCGAACTGATCGAGCGTGACGTCGACGCCGAACTGCGCCGGGCCTGCCTCCCAGCCGTCGGGCACGAGCACGCAGTACCCGAAGTTCTCCGACTGGAAGTTCGTGCCGGAGCACGGGTCCGGCCGGAGCAACCACACGACGCCGACGCCGCCCACCGCGAAGGCGATCATCCCGACCATGACGACGGGGCGCCACTTCGAGGGCGGCGGCGGCTTGCGGATCTCGATCGGCGGGCGTTCGGATTCGGTGCGACGAACGGGCAGGAGTGCCATGTGACCGGGTTCGAGCGTGGTTCCGCACTGGGTGCAGACCGTGGACTCCTCGGGATTGACGTTGCGACAGCTCGGGCAGACGACCATCGCGGTCAGCCCTCGCCTTCGAGGAGCGCTTCGTCGAGGCCGAAACGCTGGTGCACGGTGCGCACCGCCCGCTCGGCATCCTCGGCGCGGATCACACACGAGATCCGGATCGACGACGTCGAGATCATCTCGATGTTGATCCCCTCGGTCGCGAGGGCATCGAACATGTCCGCGGCGACGCCCGGGTTGCTCTTCATCCCGGCGCCCACGAGCGAGAGCTTCGCGATGCCGTCATCGGCCGAATACCGCTCCGCGCCGATGTCGCTCACGATCCCCTGCAGGACGGCCTCGACCCGCGGCAGGTCGGCGCGCGGGACGGTGAACGAGAGGTCCGTGCGTCCGTCGTGCGAGACGTTCTGGACGATCAGGTCCACGTTGATCCCCTCGGCGGCGACCGCCTTGAAGATCGACGCGGCGATCCCGGGCTGGTCCGGAACGTCGTCGATCGTCACCTTCGCCTCCTCGGCGTCCAAGGCAACCCCCCGGATGAGCGCCTGCTCGAGCATCGGGATCTCGTCCTCCTCCACCACCCACGTCCCGTCTCCCTCCGAGAAGGAGGGGAGGACGTGCAGGCGCACCTTGTGCCGCCGAGCGTACTCCACGGATCGCAGCTGGAGGACCTTCGCGCCCGCGGCGGACAGCTCGAGCATCTCCTCGTAGGTGATCTTGTCGAGCCGTCGCGCTCGCGGCTCGATCCGCGGGTCGGCGGTGAAGACACCTTCGACGTCCGTGTAGATCTCGCAGACCTCGGCGCCGAGCGCTGCCGCCATCGCCACCGCAGTGGTGTCCGAGCCACCGCGGCCGAGCGTCGTGATGTCGAATTCGGTCGACAGACCCTGGAAGCCGGCGAGGATCACGACGTTGCCCGCGCCGAGCGATTCCTGGATACGCCCCGGGCGAACCTCGACGATCCGCGCCTTCCCGTGCTGCGTGTCGGTGATGATCCCGGCCTGCGAGCCCGTGTAGGAGGCGGCCCTGCACCCCCTGGCGTTCACGGCGATCGCGAGGAGCGACATCGCGATCCGCTCGCCGGCCGTGAGCAGCATGTCGAGCTCGCGCGGCTCGGGGACCCGCGTGAGCTCCGAGGCCATCCCGAAGAGCACGTCGGTGGTGTCGCCCATCGCGGACACGACCACGACGACGTCGTTCCCCGCCTCGCGGGTGCGGACGACCCGGTCGGCGACGTGCTGGATCCGCTCGGGGGTCCCGACCGAGGTCCCACCGTATTTCTGCACGACGATGGGCATGCCCGCAGGGTAACAGCGACCCCTCGGGCGACCCGGGAAGCGCGTGCCGAGGGCCGCTTCAGGCGCCGAGGGAGCGCTTCAGGAATTCGACCTGGAGCCGGAGCAGGTTCTCGGTGACGGCGGCCGAGCGCGTCATGTGCGTCGCGCTCGGGATCAGGACCAGCTCGTGGTGTCGGCCCGCCTCGAACAGCGCGGCGGAGAGCTTCAGCGTGTGCGTGACGAACACGTTGTCGTCCACGAGGCCGTGGATCAACAGGAGCGGCCGGATGAGTCGCGGTGCCTCGGCGAGGATCGAGTTCCGCTCGTACACCTCGGGCCGCTCGTCGGGGTGTCCGAGGTACCGCTCCGTGTAGTACGTGTCGTAGAACCGCTGGTCCGTCACCGGCGCCCCGGCCACGGCCGCGTGGAAGACGTCCGGGCGACGGAGGACCGCCATCGCTGCGAGGTAGCCGCCGAACGACCATCCGCGGATCCCGACCCGCTCGAGGTCGAGGAACGTGTACCGCTCGGCCGCGGCGTGCAGCGCGTCGACCTGGTCCTCGAGCGCGAGCCCGAAGTCGAACTTCACCGCTCGATCCCACGCCGGTCCACGTCCGTCGACGCCGCGCCCGTCGGCGACCAGGACGGCGAACCCCGCGTCGGCGATCCACTGCGACTCGAGGAACAGGTTCCGAGCCTTGAGCACCATCGCGCCGTGCGGCCCTCCGTACGGATCGAGCACGACGGGAAGCTGGTGGTCCGGCTCCGCGCCACCCGGGAGGAACAGGGCGGCGCGCAGCTCGCGCTCGCCGAGGGTGAGCATGATCGGCGTCGGCACGACGACCGGCTCCTCCGCGACCGATCGGACCCGTCCGGTAGGAGCGCCGTTGCGATGCACCTCGGCCGCGGAGCCCCCGCGATCGAGGCTCGCCGAGGCGACGACGCTCGTCCCGCCGCCGGCCGCTCCCGAATGGACCCCCGGCTCGTCGGTGATCCTCACGGCTCCCTCGGCGGGGGTCCACCGCCACAGGTGGATCTCGGTCGGATCCTCCGAGGCGCGGAACAGCACATCGACGCCCGCGTCGAGGACGGCGCGAACCTGAAGTCCGGGCGGCGTGACGGGCTCGCCGTCGATCGTGAGACGGTAGGTGTCGGCCTCCCGATCGACGTCGAGGACGGCGCGAACCTGAAGTCCGGGCGGCGTGACGGGCTCGCCGTCGATCGTGAGACGGTAGGTGTCGGCCTCCCGATCGGCGACGACGTCGACGACGCGGCCATCCGCGGAGCGGCGCGGAGCCTCCGAGACGAGCTCGACCCACTCGGGGTCGGTGGTCTCGCGCACGAGCGTGGTGGCTCCCGTCGCCGGGTCGATCTCGATGAGCTGCATCCGTCGCTGATCGCGCGAGACGACGAGGATCAACGGTGGCCACCCTTCGCTCCAGTCGAAACGTGCCAGGTAAGGGAAGTGGGCGAGGTCCCACGGAACGTCGGTGCGCCGGCCGCTCGCGACGTCGAACAGGTGGAGCGTCACGACGGCATCCTCCGTCCCCGCCTGCGGATAGCGCATCGCGCGCGGAGGCGACGCCGGGTTCGTCGAGTCGGCGATGTGCCAGGTGAGGACGTTGCCTTCGTCGACGCGGGCAGCCGCGAGCGTCGCTCCGTCCGGCGACCACCAATGGCCGCGGAAGCGGCGCATCTCCTCCGACGCGGCGAACTCCGCGAGACCCCACGTCACGTCGGGGTCATCCTCGGCGGCGAGCGTGCGGTCGCCACCTTCAATCTCCCGGACGTGCAGGGCCCGGTCGGCGACGTAGGCGATCTTCACTCCGACAGGATCCAGTCGCGGATCGTCGACGCCGCCCGGCGAGGCGAGCTCGCGCGCGGAGCCCTCGACGAGGTCGGCGAGGAACAGGCGGCCCGAGACCGAGAACACCGCGCGCCGGACGCCGCGATCCGTCGCGTAGGTGGTCACCCCGGAGGACCGCTCGCGTGCGCGCTCGCGCCGAGCGCGCTCGGCGTCGGTGAGCGAGGCGTCGTCCTCGCCCATCGAGAGCGAGCGGGGATCGAACACGCACAGTTCCTCACCGGTCGCGGCGTCTTGGACCCAGAGACAGCCCACGGGGTCGTCGCCCGCCTTGGTCCGCAGGAAGACGACGCGCTCCCCGTCCGGCGAGACGACGAACGACCGGGGCACGCCGAGCGCGAACCCTCGCGTCCGCGCCACCTGACGCGGGAACTCCTCCATCGGATCCGTGCCCG
>JBBDWS010000152.1:0-1610 GCA_040902755.1 Actinomycetota bacterium | reverse complement strand
AGGGAGGATCCATGCCTCAGTTCATGGATGTGCATCGCGGGATGACCGGCATCACGCCTGAGCTTCTGAAGCAGGCACACCAGGCGGACCTGGACATCCAGGACAACGAGGGGATGAACTTCAAGCAGGCGTGGGCCGACCCGAGCACCGGCGTCGTGTTCTGCCTGTCCGAGGGTCCGAGCGAAGAGGCCCTGAGGAAGGTCCACGAGCGTGCGGGACATCCGGCCGACGAGGTGTACGAGGTCCAGGTCGAGGTCTAGTCCTCGTCCGGAGCCTCACTCGGATCGCGACGACCATCCACGGAACGATGCGCCACCTCCCCCGGAGGTACGGCGTGATCACCCTTGCGAGTCCGGTCACGAGCATCACGTGCCCCGACACGAACGACACTCCGCTCGCCGGCGCATCCGCTCGCACCACGGCGTCGGAGATCGTCGTGCCCGGTCGCGATCGCTGCACGAGCTCCCACACGGTCCGCTCCGCGAGGAGCTTTCCCCCCGTAACGAGGAGCGCCGCGATCGCCAGTCGCCACCTGCGCAGGATCAGCACCACCGCGGCCACGTGCGGGCCCACCACGAGCACGCCGAGCAGCTGAGCGGCGTTCATCACCGGGGTCAGCGCATCGGGCAACCCGTTGATCGCGTGGAAGACACGAAGCTCGAGTGAGCCGACGGTTCCGTCTCGGACGACGAAGCCGCACGCGACGAGCACCGCGAGGCCGACGGAGGCAGCCACGAGATCGCCGAACCGTCGACGCCACATCCGACTCGTCTTCCCTCTCGTGACCTGGCTCGTCATGCGGGCATCGTAGATACACTCACGGATGCTCGAGAGGAGAAGGACGTGAGGAGAAGGTCGTGTCGGACCTCCTGAACCACGACGTCCTGGTGATCAGCCAGAAGCCGAAGTTCGTCGAGATGACGAACGAGTACGAGATCACCGATGAGAGCGGAGGCGCGCTCGGCGTCATCCGACAGGAGGGGCAGTCGAAGGCCCGGAAGCTCCTCCGGCTCGTGACGAGCGTCGACCAGTTCCTCACCCACAAGCTCGCCGTCTACGACGCGCAGGGCGAGAAAGTCCTCGAGCTGGTCCGTCCGGCGAAGGTGTTCAAGTCGACCCTCGAGGTCGTCGACGGACAGGGCGCTCGCGTCGGCAAGATCGTGCAGGAGAACGTCGTCGGCAAGAAGCGGTTCCGCCTCGAGGGGCCGGCGGACGAGACCCTCGGGTCGATCGACGCCGAGAACTGGAGGTCCTGGGACTTCGCGATCCACGACCCGGGCGGCAACGAGATCGGCAGGATCACCAAGAAGTGGGCGGGTATCCTGCGGGAGGGGTTCACGACCGCCGATCGCTACCTGCTCAGCATCACTGGATCGGTGGCCGGAGACCTTCGTAAGCTGATGGTCGCCTCGGCCGCAGGGATCGACACCGCACTCAAGCAGGACGACACCGGCGGGTTCGGCTTCGGCGGGATCGACCTCGATATCTAGGGCCTGCCGCCTCCAGCCCGGATCATGAGGGTTCCTCGTGGAGCCGGCAGCGTAGGCTCTCCGCGCCATGCTCGTTTGCCCTTCCTGCGGAGCCGAGAACCCCGAAGGGGCGAAGTTCTG
>JBBDWS010000151.1:0-10868 GCA_040902755.1 Actinomycetota bacterium | reverse complement strand
ACTCGCGCGCCGAGCCGTCGGGCCGGAACTCGCCGAGGACCACCTTGCCCTGCGCTTCGAGCGTCGCGAGCGTCGACCGGACGCGGTCCTCGGTCACCGCGAAACGCATGGACACGTCACGGATGTGGAACGGGCCGTGCGTTCTCGCGTACCGGGCGACGAGCGACTCCATCGGGGCGGTGATCGGCTCCGCGAAGACGGCCGGCACGCCCTTGGGCAGCGCGGCCCCGAGGGCGTCGCGATAGCGCGACGCGTCTTCCACGGCGACGAATCGCTCCTCACCCGCCACATGGAGGCGCAGCGCGCGACCGTCGCGATCCAACGTCTCGACCCAGGAGGCGGGATCTTCCCTCGAGCGCGCCAGGACCTCGTCGGACGACAGATCGCCGAGCCGTCGGAGCAGGTCGTGGACGTCGTCGGGGCCTCGCGCCCGCCGTCCCTCGGCGAGGTGCTGCAGCTCGAGCTCGAGCTCGGCGAGGGCGACCGGGTCGATCAGCTCGCGAAGGTCCTCCGCGCCGAGGAGCTCGCGCAGCAGGTCGCGGTCGAGCGCGAGCGCGGTCGCCCGGCGTTCGGCGAGCGGGGCGTCGCCCTCGTACATGTAGATCGCGATCCAGCGGAACAGCAGCGACTGCGCGAAGGGCGAGGAGCGCTCGGTGTCGACCGGGACGACGCGGATCCTCCGGGCGCGGATGTCGCCGAGCACCTCCTTCAGGGCGGGGACGTCGAAGATGTCGCGCAGGCACTCGCGCGTGGCCTCGAGCAGGATCGGGAACGTCGGGTGGCGCGAGGCGACCTGCAGGAGGTCCGCACCGCGTTGCCGTTGCTGCCACAGCGGCGTTCGTTTCCCGGGCATCCGTCGCGGGAGCAGGAGTGCTCGCGCGGCCGCCTCGCGGAAGACGGTCGTGAACAGCGCCGTCGCGGGAAGCCGGCGGACCACGAGCTCCTCGACGTCCTCGGGATCGAACACCAGGTCCTCGACCGGGATCCGCTCCTCGGACTCGGGGAGGCGGATCACGATGCCGTCGTCGCTCCAGAGCACTTGGATGTCCAGGTCGTACCGTTCCTGCAGCGACGCCTCGATCGCCATCGCCCACGGCGCGTGGACCTTCGCGCCGAACGGCGAGAGCAGACACACGCGGTAGTCGCCGAGCTCGTCGCGGAACCGCTCGACGACGATCGTTCGGTCGTCGGGGATCGCGCCGTCGGCCTCGCGCTGGTCCTCCAGGTAACAGATGAGGTTCTCGGCGGCGAGCGCATCGAGGCCGAAGTCTTCGCGCAGGCGCGTGACGGCATCGTTGTGCGGGATCGCGGCGAGCTCCCTCGTCACCGCCCCGATCGCACGCCCGAGCTCGAGCGGCCGCCCAGGCTTGTCGCCGAGCCAGAAGGGCATCTTCCCCGGCTCGCCCGGCGCCGGCGAGACGATCACGCGGTCGTGCGTGATGTCCTCGATCCGCCACGAGGTCGCCCCGAGGAGGAAGACCTCCCCGCGCCGGCTCTCGTACACCATCTCCTCGTCGAGCTCGCCGACGCGCCGGCCGTCCAGCGTGAACACGCCGAACAGGCCTCGATCCGGGATCGTGCCGCCGCTCGAGATGGCTAGCCGGCCGGCGCCCTCGCGCGACCGGAGCACGTCCGTCCGCCTATCCCACACGATGCGCGGGCGGAGCTCGGCGAATTCGTCGCTCGGATAGCGGCCGGCGAGCAGGTCGAGCACGTTGCGCAGGAGCTCGTCCGACAGGTCGGCGAAGTTGGCCGCCCTGCGGACCAGCCGTCCCAGATCCTCCACGGTCCATTCGTCCACCGCGCACGTCGCGACGATCTGTTGCGCGAGGACGTCGAGTGGGTTCCGCGGGTAGCGCGTCTCCTCGATCAGGCCCTCGAGCATCCGCTGCACGACGACGGTCGCCTCGAGCAGGTCGCCGCGGTACTTCGGGAAGACCTTGCCGCGCGACGGCTCGCCGACTTGGTGGCCGGCCCGTCCGATCCGCTGCATCCCCCGGCTCACCGAACCAGGGGACTCGACCTGGATCACGAGGTCGACGGCGCCCATGTCGATACCGAGCTCGAGCGAGCTCGTCGCGACGATGGCCTTGATCGTTCCGCGCTTGAGTCGGTCCTCGATCTCGAGGCGCTGCTCGCGCGCGATCGATCCGTGATGGGCCGAGACGAGGTCCTCGCCGGCGAGCTCGTTCAGCCGTGCGGCGAGACGCTCGGCGAGACGCCGCGCGTTCGTGAACACGATCGTCGAGCGGTGCGCCTGGATCAGCTCGAGGAGCCGAGGGTGGATCGCGGGCCAGATGCTGATGCGCTGGGGGGCGGCGGCGGCCGGGCCGGTCTGCAGCTCCTGCGAGACCTGCCCGATCTCGGACATGTCCTCGAGCGGGACGACGACCTCGACCTCCATCGGCTTGCGGTGGCCTGCGTCGACGATCGTGACGGGGCGAGGACCGGCCTCGGTCTGGCCGCCGAGGAAGCGCGCGATCTCCTCGAGCGGTCGCTGCGTCGCCGACAATCCGATCCGCTGCGGCGCCCGGTCGGCGATCGCCTCGAGCCGTTCGAGCGAAAGGGCGAGGTGCGCGCCGCGCTTCGTCGCGGCGAGCGCGTGGATCTCGTCGAGGATCACCCACCGGACGCTGCGGAGGATCTCGCGCGTCTGCGAGGTGAGCATCAGGTACAGCGACTCGGGTGTCGTGATCAGGACGTCCGGTGGCTTGATGATCATCCGCCGGCGATCGTTCGCGGCGGTGTCCCCGGTACGCATCGCGACCGTCGGCGTGTGGAGCTGCGTGCCGAGCCGTTCCGCGGCGAGGCCGATCCCCGTCAGGGGAGCCCGCAGGTTCTTCTCGATGTCGACGGCGAGCGCCCGAAGCGGCGACACGTACAGGACGCGGCACCGCTCGGCGGTCGGCGGCACCGGCTCGGTGCTCAGCCGGTCCAGAGCCCACAGGAACGCCGCGAGCGTCTTGCCCGAGCCGGTCGGGGCCAGGATCAGCGTGTGGTCGCCCTCGGAGATGGCCGGCCATCCGCGTTCCTGCGCCGGGGTCGGTGCGTCGAACGTCGACTCGAACCACAAGCTGACCGGGGGAGAGAAGCGATCGAGGCTCACGGCGAACACGGTACCGCGCATCCCGGACAGGACGGAGGGCTGCCGCCTGCACTCCAGTTTGCCTCGGACCCCGCGCGAGAGAACAATCCAGGCGGGGGAGAAGTGGCCATGTTCGACCTATCGGATCGGCAGTTCTGGACGGTCGTTCACGGGCTGGTGCTCGGGACTGTGTTCCTGCTGTTGTTCGGGGGCGGCCTCGCCGGCCTGTGGAGTTTGCGACCGGGCTTCCTCACGACGGCGGGGGTCCAGGAACGGACGCGTCGCTTGCGGATCGGGATGTGGGCGATGGCGGCCACCGCGTGGGCAACCGTCATCACCGGCACCTGGATCGTCTACCCCTGGTACCGGGAGGCGCTCGCGGTTCAAGGCGACGACGACTACGCCGGCTGTGCCGGTGTGGTGCTCCCGACCGGAACCTGCTCCCCCCGCGACTTCCTCAAGTCGAACGTGTCCGGTGACACGGAGTCATGGCACAACTTCGGGATGGAGTTCAAGGAGCACATCGCGTGGGCCGCGCCGTTCCTGGCGACGGCGGTCGCGTTCATCGTCGCGTACTACGGGGCGAGGCTCATCAAGCGACCCTGGCTGCGAGCGGCGACGATCGTGATGTTCGTCGGGGCGTTCGCTGCGGCGGCCATCGGCGGCTTCTTCGGTGCCTTCCTGAACAAGATCGCTCCGATCGTGTGAGGTGAGGGAGAGATGACGACGAGGGATGGGGGGGGCAAGGGCGCCTCGATCCTCGACGCCCCCGAGGTGGACGCGCTGCATCTCGATGAGCGCCCGGACGGACCTGGCGCGGCCGCGATGACGGCCGCGGGGATCGGCATCTTCGTGACTGGTTTGTTCACCGTTCTCTCCGAGGCGAGCGTCCCGATCCACGACTGGCTCGGATCGCTGGAGTTCGGGCGCGGGGTCGGACCGCTCGCGGGCAAGACGATCCTCGGCACGCTCAGCTTCTTCGCGTCGTGGCTCGTCCTTGGGATGGCGTGGCGGACCAAGGAGCTCGACCTCCGACGGTGGTTCTGGATCGCACTCGCCCTGGGGGTCGTCGGCGCGGTGCTGATGATCCCGCCGGTCTTCCAGGCGTTCGCGACGGAGTAGGTGCGACAGTGCCGGCGCAGCGACAGCGCGGGCATGCGGACGGCGTGGCGGCGTGGGCGGCTGGGATCGGGGTCGGCCTGATCGCCCTGATGCTGACCTGGATCGTCGGGAACCGGATCGCGATGGTCGTGTGGGATGCCCCGGTCGGGCCGACCGTGGCGTTCATCGGCGCGATCCTGGTCGGGATCGTCGTGACGGTGGTCGCGGGGATCCAACTGGTCCGATCGGGCCATCGATAGCGTCGAGTCCTTCAGTACGGACTCTCTCCGTGCGAAAGGACGGCGATCGCGTGTCGGGAGAGCGCTCCGACCTCGCCGGTAGGATGCCGTGGTGCGCGGTGCTCGCCCGATGTTCGCTTGCCTCCTCGCCGGGCTGACGCTATGGCTCGGTGGTCCGGCCTTTGGCCAGACGCGCTCGCCGGAGAGCTCCCCCAACGAGCGACCGAGGGACCAGATCGTCCTTTCCGGAGACGTGACGGTGTCTCGGGGCGCGGAGGTCGGCGAGGTGGTCGTGTTCCACGGGACGGCGACGGTGGCCGGCGTCGTCCGAGGCGACGTGATCGTGGTCGACGGCCCGATCTCCGTGACGGGGCAGGTGAGCGGAAGCGTCGTGAGCGTGAACGGGTCGGTCACGCTCGGGCCGAACGCCCAGGTGCTCGGGGACGTCATCGCGCGCGACCGCATCCGCATCGATCGCGGGGCGAGCGTGGGAGGCAACGTCCGCGAGGGTGCGGCGTTCACGTTCCGAACGCCGATCGAGGTGTTCGGTCCGCTCGGAGCGTGGCTCGCCGTCGTGACGTCGACGCTGCTGCTCGGGGCGCTCCTGCTGTTCCTGATGCCGCGAGGCGCCGATGCCGTCGCCGCGGCGGCGCTCGGGTCGCCGTGGTCCGCCGCGGGGATCGGGCTGGCGGCGTTCTTGGTGCTGCCCCTGGCAGGGGTGCTCGCCGTGCTGACGCTCGTCGGACTGCCGATCGGCCTGGCGTTGTTGCTCGGGCTGTTCCTCCTCTACTCGATCGGCTTCGCGTGGACCGTGTTCGTCCTCGGGCGGACGCTGTGGCACGTCCCTCGCTCTCGATGGCTCGCCTTCGCGATCGGGTGGGCGATCGTCGCGGCGATCTCGGTGATCCCGGTGGTCGGCGCGATCGTGTGGTTCGCCGGGGCCGCGTTCGGGCTCGGAGCGATGACGACCGCCACCTGGCGGGCTCGGGGCGCGGGCGGGCGACACCGTTCGGGTGGGAAGATGCCCGCCGAGCGCTCGGCCGTCGAGCCGGCCCAACCGTCGCCCGAGCCGATGATGACCGAACGGACGACGTCCGAAGGGACGGGGAGATGACGGAGGCCGACCGGTTCGAGCAGCTTCGAGCGGTGCCCCTATTCGGCGGCCTCAGCGACGACCGGCTCCACCGCGTCGCCGAGGCCGCCACGCCGTTCGAGGTCGAACACGGCTACGTCCTGGCCGAGCACGGACAGCCGGGGTCCGGCATGTTCGTGATCCTGGATGGGGATGTCGAGGTCGACGTGCCGAACCACGAGCCGCTGATGCTGAGTGCGGGCGAGTTCGTCGGAGAGCTCTCGCTCCTGACCGACGCGCCGCGGGTCGCCCGGGTCAAGGCGGCCACTCAGGTCCGGGGACTGGCGATCGGCAGGACGGCGTTCACCGAGCTGATGCACGACGAGCCGGGGATCGCGGTCGCGATGTTGCCCATCCTTGCGCGCCGCCTCGTCGAGCTCGAGCACGGCTAGCGCCGGGCCCGGCCGTCGGCGGCGTCGTCCCGTCCGGGTCTAACGCCGACGACGGAGCAGGATCAGGCCGAGGACCGTTCCCACCGCCGCGCCGAAAGCCGCCGCCTGGGTCGTGTTCATCAGCACCCGGCCGCCGTCCTCGACCGTTACCTTCGGCGACAGCAGCAGTCCGGCGAATCCGCCGGCCTCGATGCGCGCCTCGCCCGCCATCACCGACTGGGTTCCGCCCTGTCGGATCGAGACCGAGCCTCGCGCCAGGACGGGGCCGCATCCACCCTGTTCGATCGAGACGTTGCCCGAGCACAGCACCGGACCGCATCCTCCTTGGAGGACCGAGACGTCTCCGCTCGCCATGATCGGTCCGGCCGCGGCCCGCTCGATCCGAACGTTGTGCGCGCTGACCGCGCCGATCAGGGATCGCTCGACCGTCACGTCGCCCGCGGCCTCCATCGTCCCGACGACGCGCCGTTCCTCCAGGTGCTCGTCCATCCCATCACCTCCACCGACATCGTAGGTACGCTCCGGCCGTGAGCGCGAACCGGACGTTCCTCCTCATGGGATCGGGCGAGTTCGAGTCGTGGTCCGAGGAGGTCGAGCTGGCGGCGCTCGAGGGCCGCCCTAACTCGGTCGCGATCATTCCCACGGCGAGCGCCCCCGAGGGCGATGTCGTGTTCGACCGCTGGGCGAACTTGGGGCTCGATCATTACGCGGCCATGGGCGTCGACGCTCGGGTCGTCCCGTTGAAGCGGCGCGAGGACGCCGAGCGCGACAAGAGCGCCGCGGCGATCGCCGACGTCGGGATGATCTTCTTCTCGGGCGGGAACCCGAGGTACCTCGCGGACACGATCGACGGGACACGGTTCTGGAACGAGATGAACGCGGCGTTCGATCGAGGGACGGTGTTCGCGGGATGCAGCGCCGGCGCGATGGTGGCTGGTCACCGCCGCGACACGCGGCCGAAGGTCGGAGCGACTTGGGTCGCCGGGCTCGGGCTCGTGCCGGGCGGCTCGTTCGGCGTCCACTGGGATCGGATGCGGTTCATCCCGGGTATGCGTGGCTTCGTGATGTCGAGGGCGAAGGGCGGTTGGTTCGCCGGGATCGACGAGCGGACCGCGATCCTCGGCGACGGGGTGGAGTGGCGCGTCTTCGGGCTCGGTACGGTTTCCCTTCGCTTGAACGGCGAGCGCCGCACGATCCGGCCGGGGGAGTCGTTCTCGGCGCCGGCCTGAGCGGACTCCGTTCGAGGTCAGCGCGGCGATGGTGACCTATCCTTGGTGGCCGTGAGCTCGACCGAGAAGCGGGTCGCGCCGGAGCACCAACCGACCTGCGTCCTCTGCGGACGCCCCACCTACGATCCGGACAAGCGCGAACGGCCGTGGGTACGGGCGGCGTCAGGTGGGCGGCAGGTGTTGGTGTGCCCCAGGTGCCAGGAGGAACGCCCGGACTGGGCGGTCCAGCTCGACCGGTGCGAGTCCTGCGGCGCGACGCGGCTGTCCGCGATGCTCGGCCAGATCGTGTGCCGGGCGTGTGGACACGTTCGCGGCGAACCGGCCGAGCCCGCGTGGATATCGGGCGCTTAGCTCAGCGGTAGAGCGCTTCCCTTACAAGGAAGAGGTCGGGGGTTCGAGTCCCTCAGCGCCCACCGAGAGAATCCCCTGTTCGCGTCGGCGATAAGAACGGAACCCGGAGCTGTCGGAAAAGCGGCGACAACCAGCGTGCCGCCGATCTCATCCCGGATCGCTGATAGCGCCGGAATCGAGCCGTACCGCTGGCGGGGCATCACCATCCAGTTGGGACCGACAAGCATGGTCTCTAGGCCGTCATTCGCGTGAGCAGCAGCCGCGTGCTCGAAGTTCGAGTAGCGGGGCGTCGGCGCCTCACTGAACCAGGCTGGGGGAAGGATGCCCAAGACGACCGGCCGACCATCGACCGAGCACACGTGCGTCTCGGGAAGTAACTGGCCGTCCGGGGAGAGTGCGCTCCTTCCCGGTGAGGGAGCGTGCACCCTCCGATGTGAACGATGCAGCGGACTGTAGTGCCGGGGTTCCTCTGTGGATAGGTCTGATGCCTCGGCACCTCCGGGACACTGGGTCTTGAACAATTCTGGTTTGCTCCACGCCGTTGACTCCGATGAAGAACGATATGGCGAGGCGATCCCGCCCGTCCAAAGGATCGCCCCGCCACCTGCCACATCGCCGTCCCCTTCAGCCGGCGAGCGTCGCGAGACTTCGACCGCGCCTACGCAGCGACCGGAATCACGAACACCGTGAACGCACAGTGATGTACGTCCGCCGACGCCGCAGGCCGGGGGGGGACGGGTCTGGCCTCCGCGTGCGCGCTAACCGTGTGCGTTCCGGCGGCGACGTCCGGGAACGTCCACATCACGGTCCCGGTCGTATGCCAATCACTTTGGCCTTGGAATTTCCAGTCAAAGTCCGTGTCGGTCCCGTCCAATCGGAACCAGAAGATACCCGCCTCTTTGACCCCCAGCCGTTTCCACTCGCCGGTGAAGTAGACAAGGAGATGGGAGTCCTCGTCGAGGGTAAGTTCCTGGGTCATCGGATCGCCATTCGAGCAAACAGCCGGCGTCTCTTGCACGAATACGTCCGTGGGTGCCGTGCCGTGGATGCCGTTGGCCTGGCCGAAGCCGAGGCCGGGAAACATCACCGCGAGTACCGTGATGATCGCGCCGACAGCGGCGGGGGTCGCGGCCCTGCGTACCGAAAGTCTTCTCATCGCTCCTCCCTTCCTGCGAACGGGTCGGGTTCCTCGAGGCCAGATCGCTCGCGGCAGCGCATTGGACGCGAACCAGTGCGCGAGCAGCGAAAGCCAACGGATGGGGGGATGACCCTTCTCGGGCTTTCGACCTCGGGCCCTCGCATCGTCCCTTCCCCTACGGATAACCCCGGCATGAACCCCCGAGCGAACTTCCGCGCATACATGGTGGATCGGCCATTTCTGCCACCTTTGCTTGCGGACGCAACCTGGCATACGGTCGGCACGACGTCGGCCCGCGGCGCCCAACGCAAGCGGGGTTAGATGCAGGAACGGCGCCTCCAAACGCGGCCAGGCTTTGACGCGGCCCCCCGTCCCGGCTCTCGCGACTCGTTCGAGGCCTTCTTCGAGGATCACCACGCTGATCTCTTCGGGGCTCTGTACCTGATCACGAGGAACCGGCACGAGGCCGAGGAGATCATGCAGGACACGTTCTTGAAGGTTCTGGAACGCTGGGATCAGGTGGGCTCGCTGGCAGACCCGGTCGGCTACCTGTACCGAACGAGCATGAACCTGTTCCGCAAGCGGTGGAGGAGGGCCTCGCTGATGGCGCGGCGCACCGTCGGCCTCAGCACTCGGGACGATGAGATCATGTTGATCGAGACGCGGGTGGACGTGGTCCGGGCGCTGGCCTCTCTGAGCCCGAGGCAGCGGGCTGCGATCGTCCTCACGGAACTCCTGGAGTTCAGCTCCGAGGAGGCTGGGCGGATGCTGGGCATTGCGCCGGGCACCGTGAGGATGCACGCATCCAGGGGTCGTAAGGCTCTTGCCGACAGGCTGGGAGGCTTTCGGTGAGAAGCTACAAAGACGACCTCGAAGAGGCCCGCCGAGCGCTCCAGCCCCCCGAAAACGCCTATGAGCGTCTCCTCAAGCGGCGAGACCGGACGCGGCGGAAGAACCAAATCGTGGCGGGCGTGCTAGGCCTGGTGATCGCCTCCGGCGGGCTGCTCGCCGTGGTCAGCGCCTTCACTCAAGGTCGTGACGCCGCCGAGCCAGGCCCGCAGTGCGCTCCGAATCCCGCCGACCTCACGCACTGGTGGCCGGGGAACGGCACCGGCGCGGATCTCGTCGGCGCCATACCGGCCACCCTTCACGGGGACGCGACGTTCGGTCCTGGCCTCGTTGGTCAGGCCTTCATGCTCGACGGGGTCGGCGATTTCGTCTCGGTTCCCGACGATTCGACGCTCGACTTCGGGACCGGTGACTTCACGATCGCGTTGTGGGTCAAGTTCCACGACACCGAGGACGAACAGATTCTGGTCGAAAAGTGGGTGCAGGCATCCTCCGAACCGGAGATCGTTCAAGGCTGGACCTTTACGAAGCTGCCCGACAACCATGTGGGGTTCGCCATCGGTTATCCGAGGCAGGGAAGCTTCTCGATCGACTCCAGGCCTCTGGACATCCCGGTCGGGACATGGATTCATTTCGCGGTTCACCGGCGAGGCGACCGGTTCCGGATCTTCATGGACGGTGACGTCATCCGCTCCAAGACCGCCTCGGAACGTCCCGTCCTGGATCTCGACTCACCCTCCTCACTCAAGTTCGGGCATCGGGGCAGCGCGAGGGATACGCCGGGGTCGATCTCCCGCCAGCGGTTCTTCCTCACTGGCCAGATCGACGAGGTGAAGCTGATCCTCGGCCGCGCCCTCTCCAGCGGGGAGATCAGAGCGATCGTAGAAGCGGGAGCGAGCGGGAGGCCCTGCTAGCGGTCGTGTCGACGCGGGGCGCACCGTGCTTCACCGCTGCCGAACCTGAACGGCGCCATGGACTGGGAGCAAAGAGAGTTTTGGTGTTCACCGCTCGGAGCTCGCCGGCCGCACGCCGGAGGTCACTTCCTCAAGACCTTCTCGAACCTGAACGAGCTGCACCTCCACTACGCGGTCTCTCCCGATCCGCCGCGGTCAGAGCACCTCATGGTACACGCGCATCCTGGTCAACATCTGGTCAAGAAGCCGACCGAATCAGACGGTAACCGACGGTACTCGTGCGACCGGGGAAAGACGCCCTGCCTGCGAAAGCGCTGGTCAACGTGTTCCACGTGACTTCTCTTACAAGGAAGAGGCCGGGGGTTCGAATCCCTCAGCGCCCACCTCAGCGCCCACCAGGCTGCGCCAGAGTGGATGTACGCGCGAATTGCAGCGCAT
>JBBDWS010000150.1:0-1621 GCA_040902755.1 Actinomycetota bacterium | reverse complement strand
CTTCTCCACATGGAGATCGTGAAGGAGCGCCTCGAGCGCGAGTTCGGCCTCGAGCTGATCGCGACGGCGCCGAACGTCGAGTTCCACGTGGTCCGCGGCGACGAGACGATCGTCGTCCACAACCCGAGCGAGATGCCGCAGCCCGGCACCTACGACCGCGTCGAGGAGCCGATGGTCCGCGCCACGGTCATCACACCGAGCGAGTACCTGGGGCCGATCTTCGAGCTGTGCCAGTCCCGACGCGGAGAGCTGCTCCACATGAACTACCTCTCGCCCGAGCGCGCCGAGGTCCACTACAAGCTCCCGCTCGCCGAGATCATCTTCGACTTCTTCGACCAGCTGAAATCGCGCACGAGGGGCTACGCCTCGCTCGACTACGAACCGCTCGGCTACGAAACGAGCGACCTGGTCCGCGTGGACGTGCTCCTGCACGGCGAACCGGTCGATGCCTTCAGCAGCGTCGTGCACCGGGCGAAGGCACCGGTCTACGGCCGGCAGATGGTCGAACGCCTCAAGGAGCTGATCCCCAGACAGATGTTCGACGTCGCGATCCAGGCCTCGATCGGATCGCGGATCGTCGCGCGCGAGACCGTGAAGGCCAAGCGCAAGGACGTCCTCGCCAAGTGCTACGGCGGCGACATCACGCGAAAGCGCAAGCTCCTCGAGGAGCAGAAGAAGGGCAAGGCGCGGCTGCGAAGGGTCGGTCGCGTCGACGTCCCGCAGGAGGCGTTCATCGCGGCGCTGCGTGTGGACAACTCGTCGAAGGCGGGGACGAGGCCGTGACCGCGGGCGTGTACGTCCACGTGCCGTTCTGCCTGACGCGCTGCGGGTACTGCGACTTCAACGCGTACGCGGGGCTCGATCACCTGGCCTCGAGGTACGTCGCGGCGCTGCTTCGAGAGGCCGAGCTCGCCGCACCCGGGTGGGCGGAGGAAGAGGTTGTGAGCGTGTTCCTCGGCGGCGGCACGCCGACCACACTCGAGGTCGCGGATCTGAAGGCGCTCCTCGCTCGGTTGCGCGACGGGTTCTCGGTGAGCGCCGATGCCGAGGTGACGATCGAGGCGAACCCGGACACCGTCGATCGCGCGAAACTCGCCGGGCTGCTCGAAGCTGGGTACACGCGGCTCTCGATGGGCGCGCAGTCCTTCGACCGAGCCGTGCTCGCGTCGCTCGAGCGCTTGCACGATCCGGAGTCCGTCCGCCGAGCGATACGCGAGGCGCGCGCGGCCGGCTACGCGAACGTCAATCTCGACCTGATCTACGGCGCGGACGGCGAGCAGCTCGAGTCGTGGGACGCGACGCTGCGCGAGACGATCGACCTCGGGCCCGAGCATGTCAGCGCGTACGCGCTCACGATCGAGCCGTCGACGCCGCTCGGTCGAAAGGTGCAGCACGGCGCCGTGCCGCCGCCGGATCCGGATCTGCAAGCCGACATGTTCGAGCTCGCGTGCTCGCTGCTCGGCGAGGCCGGGTACCACCACTACGAGGTTTCGAACTGGGCAAAGCCCGGGTTCGCGTGTGTGCACAACCTCGGCTATTGGGAGCGCAGGCCCTATCTCGGCCTCGGCGCCGGCGCGCACTCGTACCGGGACGAGCGCCGCTGGTGGAACGTCCGGCCTCC
>JBBDWS010000149.1:0-11010 GCA_040902755.1 Actinomycetota bacterium | reverse complement strand
CCCCTTGCTAGACTCGCCCAACCATGGACCCGAGCGACGCGCGCCGCATCCTCGAAGAGGAGCGCGCTCGCGGCCGAGAGCTGATCGGCCGGGCGGGATCCATCGAGGAGCTCGACCGGACGAAGACCGGCATCCTCGGACGCAAGGCGCCGGTTTCGGAGGTCCAGCGATCGATCGGTTCGCTGCCGGAGGATGAACGCCGTGAGCTCGGGAAGCTCACGAACGAGGTGCTCGCCGAGCTCCGCGCGGAGGTCGAGAACCGCCGAGGGGAGCTCGAGAGCGGTGCCGATGCCGATCTCCTGTCGGGCGATGCGGTCGACGTGACGCTGCCCGGCCGGCGGCCCCGCCCGGGCTCGTTCCATCCGCTCACGCTGGTCGAGGACCGGATGGTCGACGTGTTCACGCGGATGGGGTACCGCGTGGCCGAGGGGCCCGAGATCGAAGACGAGTGGCACAACTTCGAAGCCCTGAACATCCCCCCGGATCATCCGGCGCGCACGATGAAGGACTCGCTGTACGTGGACGTCCCCGGCATGCTGCTCCGGACCGAGACGAGTGCCGTGCAGATCCGCACGATGGAGTCGCAGGACCCGCCGGTCTACGTGGTGGCACCGGGGCGCACCTACCGCCGCGACACTCCGGATGCGACGCACGGAACCGTCTTCCATCAGGTCGAAGGGCTCGCGGTCGACGAGGGGATCTCGTTCGCCGACCTCCGAGGAACGCTCGAGGCCTTCGCGCGCGAGCTGTTCGGCGCGAACACGCGCGTGCGCATGACACCGGACTACTTCCCCTTCGTCGAGCCCGGGTGCCAGGTCGCCGTTTCGTGCTTCGTCTGCGACGGCGCCGGGTGCCGGGTCTGCGGGAACGGCTGGCTCGAGCTGCTCGGCGCCGGCATGGTGCATCCGAAGGTGCTGGAGAACTGTGGCTACGACTCCGAGCGCTACACGGGGTTCGCGTTCGGCATCGGCATCGAGCGGGTCGCGATGGTCCGGTACGGCGTGAACGACCTCCGCCTGTTCGTCGAGGGAGACGTCCGCTTCCTCGAGCAGTTCGAGGGTGTTGCGTGAAGGTCGTCCACTCCTGGCTGCGCGAGCTCGTCCCGACCGACCTGTCTGCGGAAGAGCTCGCCGAGCTCCTCACGGACCGCGGCGCCGAGGTCGGATCGGTGGAGCGCCCATGGGAACGGCTTTCGGGCGTCGCCGTGGCGCGCGTCGTCGAGGTTCGCGACCACCCCGACGCCGACCACCTCTGTATCGCGCGCGTTCAGACCGGGTCGGGGGAGCAGGAGGTCGTCGTCGGCGTCCGGAACATGAAGCCCGGCGATCTCGTTCCGCTCGCCCCACCCGGCGCGACCCTGCCGGCGCTGCCGGAGCCGCTCACCGCTCGGAAGATCCGAGGTGTCGTGTCGAACGGGATGCTCTGCTCGCCGATGGAGCTCGGCATCGCCCCGAGCCACGAGGGCATCCTCATCCTTCCTTCCGGGCTCGAGCCCGGTCGGGATGTGAAGGAAGCGCTCGGGCTGGACGACGCGGTCCTGGACGTGGAGGTCACCCCGAACCGCCCCGATTTCCTCTCGGTGCTCGGGATCGCCCGCGAGGTCTCGGCCGCGACGGGCACGCCGATCCGCATGCCCGACGCGTCGCTGGAGGAGGCGGCGGAGTCCGCGAAGGACGTTGCGACGCTCGAGGTCCTCGACCAGGAACGGTGTCCCCGGTATCTCGCGCGGGTCCTCCGCGACATCCGGCACATGCCGTCGCCGATCGCCGTGCAGGCGCGGCTCACGGCCGCGGGGATGCGGCCGATCTCAGCAGCCGTGGACGCGACGAACTACGCGATGCTCGAGGTCGGACAGCCGCTGCACCCGTTCGATCTCGCGCTCCTGAAAGGCCCCGGGATCGTCGTTCGACGCGCGGACGAGGGCGAGAAGCTCGTCACCCTCGACGAGGTCGAGCGCACCTTCACCGCGGACGATCTGTTGATCTGCGACGTCGAGCGCCCGGTTGCCGTCGCCGGCATCATGGGCGGCGCGCTCGCCGAGGTCTCGGAGACCACCACCGACATCCTGCTCGAGAGCGCCTGGTTCCGGCGCGAGGGGATCCAGCGCACCCGCCGGCGTCTCGGCCTTTCCACCGAGGCCTCGATGCGCTTCGAGCGCGGAACCGACCCGGAGGGCGTGCCGCTCGGCGCCGATCGAGCGAGCCGGCTGATGGTGGAGTGGTGCGGAGCGACGGTGCTCCGAGGCGCGCTGGACGTCGGCGGCCCTCCGCCACGGCGCGCGGTCGAGCTGCGGGCCTCGCGCGCGTCCGCGCTTATCGGCTACCCGGTCTCCACCGCCGATGCCGCCGCGGTGTTCGACCGGCTCGGCATGCCGCACGAGACCGTCGATGAGGACCGGGTCCGCGTCGAGATCCCCGGCTATCGCGTGGACCTCGAGCGTGAGGTGGACCTGATCGAAGAGGTGGCGCGCATCCAGGGTTACGAACGGATCGGATCGACGCTGCCGCCGGTGAAACAGGCCGGCGGGCTTCCCGAGCCCTACGCGTTCCTCGGAAGGGTGCGCGGTGCGCTCGTCCGCGCCGGTCTTCGAGAGGTGCGGCAGATCCCGTTCGCATCGGACGCCGATCTCGAGATGACGGGCGACCGCGACGCGGTCCGCGTGACGAATCCGCTCGTGCCGGAGGAAGGGTGGCTCCGCACGCGCCTGACCCCGGGCCTGTTGAAGACGGTTCGACGCAACGCCGCCCGCCAGGTCCGCTCGCTGGCGATCTTCGAGGCGAGCACCGTCTTCCGCCGGTTGGGCGACCGGGCGGAGGAGCGGCCGATGGTCGCGTTCGCGTTAACCGGTGCCGCCGATCCCGGTTGGGCGGGCGGCGACCGTACGTTCGACTTCTTCGATGCGAAAGGCGTGGTCGAGAGCCTCATGGCGGCGCTCGGGATCGAGTGGACCTTGGGTGGGGGCCCGGGCTCGAACGCAGAGGCGCCGGGCTCTCCCTTCCATCCGGGCCGCGCCGGGTTCGTGCTTTCGCGCGGGGGCGAACGGATCGGCGTCGTCGGCGAGATCCATCCGAAGGTGGCGGCCAGGCTCGACATCCCCGGACGCGTGGCCGCCGGCGAGCTCGAACTGAGCGCGCTGATGGACCTGGCGCCGCGCGTGGTGGCGGTCCTCGACGTCCCCCGATACCCGCCGGTCCGGCGCGACCTGGCGTTCACCGTCGATGCCGGCTCGCCGGCGGGCGCCGTGCAGTCGGCGCTCGAGGAGGCCGCCGGCGAGTTGCTGGACTCGTGCCTGCTGTTCGACGTGCACAGCGGCCCTCCGCTGCCCGAAGGCAAGAAGAGCCTGGCCTTCTCGGTGGACTTCCGAGCCCCGGACCGGACCCTGACCGACGCCGAGGCCAACGAGGGCGTCGCGGCGATCGCGTCCCGGCTGGCCCAGAAGTTCGGCGCCCAGCTCCGCTCCGCCTGAGCGGGAGCGAGCGTGGGCGCCTTCTCGAATAGACTTGCCTCCGTGGAGCGCGACTACCTGTCCGTCGACGATCTTTCGCCCGAAGAGCTGGCCGGCGTGCTCGACCTGTCGGGCAAGGTCAAAGCCCATCCCGGCGACGTCGCCGACGCTCTCCGGCGGCGGTCGGTGGCCATGATCTTCGAGAAGCCCTCCACGAGGACCCGCGTCTCGTTCGAGGTCGCCATCGCCTCGACCGGGGCGCATCCGGTGGCGCTGTCGTCGCAGGAGCTCCAGCTCGGACGGGGGGAGACGATCGAGGACACCGGACGGGTGTTGTCCCGCTACGTCGATGCGATCGTGCTCCGCACCTTCGAGCAGGAGCGTCTGGAGCTCATCGCCTCGGCGGCGAGCGTGCCGGTGGTCAACGCGCTCTCCGACTTCGAGCACCCCTGCCAGTGCCTCGCCGATCTCCTCACCATCCGCGAGATCAAGGGAGAGCTGGCCCGCCGGACGCTCACGTACCTCGGCGACGGCAACAACGTCACGCATTCGCTGCTGCTCGGCGGGGCGAAGACCGGGATGCATGTGCGCGTCGCGACACCGCCCGGTTTCGAGCCGATCCCGCAGATCGTGCAGCGCGCGACGGAGATCGCCGAGAGAACGGGCGGCAGCGTCCTGTTGACCAACGATCCTCGCGAGGCGGCGGCGGGGGCCGACGTCCTCTACACGGATGTATGGGCCAGCATGGGGCAGGAGGCGGAGAGCGACGAGCGCGCGCTCGTGTTCCCGGCGTATCGGCTCGATCAGGAGAAGGTCGACGTCGCGAGGCCGGACGTCACGGTCCTGCACTGTCTCCCGGCGCACCGCGGGCACGAGATCACCAACGAGGTCATCGACGGACCGCACTCGGCCGTCTGGGACCAGGCGGAGAACCGCCTGCACACGCAGAAGGCGCTCCTGCTCTGGCTGCTCGGCGCCGCCTGAGGGCTCCGGGGGTGCGCTGAGTGCCGCGCGCGAACGACGCCGTCGAAGCGGCACTGTTCGAGTACTCCGAGCTCCTGTCGATCGTCACCGACGACCGTTTCAAGCCGCGGGCCTACGAGAAGGCCGCTCGAGCGGTCGGCGGGTACCCGGCCGACCTCGACGGGATGGAGCTCGCGGGGATCCTCGCGATCCCCGGCGTCGGCAAGTCGATCGGCGAGAAGGTCGAGGAGTTCCTTCGAACGGGATCGATGGCGGGCCTCGAAGAGCTGCGAACGAAGATCCCTCCGGGCGTCCGGGAGATGACCGCGATCGCCGGCCTGGGTCCGAAGAAGGCCATGGTCCTGTACCGGGAGCTCGGGATCTCCAACGTGGCGGAGCTCCGGCACGCGCTCGACGCCGGGCAGCTTGCGGGTTTGAAGGGGTTCGGCGCCAGGAGCGAGGAGAACATCCGGCGGGGGATCCAGCGGCTGAGCCAGGAGAGCGGGCGGGCGCTGATCTCGGCCGCGATGGACCTTGCGGAGTACTTCCTGGAGCGCCTCGGCGGGCGCGAAGACGTCCCGCGGATCGAGTACGCGGGCTCGCTGCGCCGCATGGCCGAGACGATCGGCGACGTGGACCTCCTCGCCGCGAGCGAGGACCCGGAGGCGGTGATGGAGGCCTTCACCGACGTGGGCATCGTGGAGCGCGTCATCGCCAAGGGCGACAAGAAGACGAGCGTGATCACCCGCAAGGGGCTCCAGGTCGACCTCCGGATCGTTCCGCTCGAGGCCTGGGGCGCCGCGATGATCTACTTCACCGGCTCCAAGGCCCACAACATCCGGATCCGCGAGATGGCGGTCCGCAAGGGCCTGAAGCTGAACGAGTACGGCCTGTTCCAGGCCAAGTCCGGCAAGCTGATCGTCGCCCGGACCGAGGAGGAGGTCTACGCGAAGCTCGGCCTTCCGTGGATCCCGCCGACGCTTCGGGAGGACCGAGGCGAGATCGAGGCGGCGCTCGACGGCACGCTGCCCGATGTCCTGACGCAGAAGCAGCTCCGTGGCGACCTCCACACGCATACCCAGCTCACCGACGGGCTCGCCACGCTCGAGCAGATGCTCGATGCCGCGTCGGAGATCGGCTACTCCTACTACGCCGTCACCGACCACGCGCCGAACCTGTTCATGCAGCGCATGACCGACGAGAAGATGCTGGCCCAGCGGGAGCAGCTCCGAGGACTCGAGGAGCGCTACCCGAAGATGACGCTGCTCCACGGCTCGGAGCTCAACATCGACGCCGAGGGCAACGTCGACTGGGGACCGGAGTTCCTGCAAGGGTTCGACGTCACCGTCGCCTCCGTCCACTCGCTTTTCACCCAGTCCAAGGACGAGATGACGCGTCGGATCATCCGGGCGATGGAGAACCCGTACGTCAACGTCATCGGTCACCCGACCGCGAGGATGATCAACAAGCGGCAGCCGGTCGAGTTCGACCTGGACGAGGTGTTCCGCGCCTCCGCGCGAACCGGCACCGCCCTCGAGGTGAACGGGTACCCAGACCGGCTCGACCTGAAGGACGAGCACATCCTGTGGGCCAAGCGCCATGGGGCGAAGTTCGCCGTCGACACCGATTCGCACGCGACGACGCACCTCGCGAACATGCGCTACGGGGTGGGGTCGGCGCAGCGCGGGTGGCTCACGAAGGACGACGTCATCAACGCGTGGCCCCTCGCGAAGCTCAAGACGTTCCTGCGGAAGGGCCGGTGAGGCTGGGTCCGCCGCTGCCGAGGTCCTTCTTCGCGCGTCCGTCGACCGTCGTCGCGCCGGAGCTCCTCGGCCGCATCCTGGTTCGGATCCTGCCCGACGGAACGCGGCTCGCGGCCCGGCTCGTCGAGGTCGAGGCGTACGGTCCGAAGGACCCGGCGAGCCACGCGTACCGCGGACCGACCGCGCGCAACCTCGTGATGTTCGGCCCTCCCGGGCGGCTGTACGTGTACTTCACCTACGGGATGCACTTCTGCTCCAACGTCGTGACGGGTCGTGACGGCGAGGGCAGCGCGGTGCTCCTCCGAGCCGCGGAGCCGATCGAGGGCCTGGACGTGATGGCGGCGAACCGTGGCGTCGACGTCGTCAACCGGCTATGCGGCGGACCCGGCCGTCTGACGCAAGCCTTCGGGATCGGTCGGCCGGAGAATGGGGTGGACCTCGTACGGGACCGCGTACTGCACCTGCGCGCGGGGGAGCCGGTGCGGCCGGGCCGGATCGTCCGGTCGACGCGGGTCGGCGTCAACGTCGGCATCGAGTCGCACTGGAGGTTCTTCGAGCGGGGAAGCGCCTACGTCTCGCCGGGCCGTCCCACGCCCGTACCCGGAGCCGTCACGGGTTCACGACGATCGTGACGGTCGAGCCGATCTGGGCCTGTCCGCCACTCGGCGACTGCTGCCAGACGACGCCCGGCTCGTAGAAACACTTGGGATCGGCCGGGTCGCATTCCTGCTCTTGCACGATGGAGACGTCGAAGCCCGCGTTGCGAAGGATCGAGTTCGCCGGGCCCGCCCTGAGGCCGATGACGTTCGGCACCTCGGCGGTCTGGGGCTCGATCTCGCCACGCGCCACGGTGATCGTGACGGTGCCCGTTTGGATGAGCGAGGTTCCTCCTCGCGGCTCCTGGTCGATCACCGTGTCGGGGGGCTGATCCGAGATCGCGTGCTCGACGGCCACGTTGAACCCCGCAGCGCGCAGCGCCCCGATCGCGGCATCCTTCCCGAGCCCGATCACCGAGGGCACGATCAGCACCTGGTAGGAGGTCGGCTGCGTGCAGACCTCGAGCTTTGGCTCGGACCCGGCGACGAACTGGAGGGTGTCGACGTCCTGCGGCGGCGTGAACGGGTTCGCGAGGCAACCCTGGGTCACGTCGATGCGCAGGACCACGTAGTCCACCTCCGGCGCCGTGGCGAACTCCTTCACCGGCATGCGGGAAGTGGCCACGGACATGAAGGCCCTCCAGATCTGCGCCGGCCACGTGCCGCCGTAGACCGTCGAGATGCGGACGTTGCCGCAGCACATGGGGATCTGTCCCTGCGGGAACCCCACCCAGACGGCCGTCGCGATCTGGGGGATCGCGCCGACGAACCACGCGTCGCTCGCGTTCTGCGCCGTTCCGGTCTTTCCGAACTGCGGGCGCCCGATGTTCGCCGCGGTGCCGGTGCCCCCGGAAACGACGCCCTTAAGGATGTCGACGGCCTCCTGGGCGATCGCGGGCTCGACCGCCTGCGTCGGCCGGGCGCCGGCGCGGTAGATGACCTCGCCCTCGCGTGTCGTGATCGAGACCACGGGCGTCGGCTGCACGTGCTGTCCGGCGAACGCCAGCGTCCCGAACGCCGTCGCCATCTCGAGCGTGCTCACCTCGTTCACGCCCAGCACCGCGGAGGGGACCGCCGCGAGCGGCCCGCTCGGCTCGGTGGTCCGAGGGCAGCAGCGGATCCCCATCCGGACCGCCGCCTCGACGGTCTTCTGCGCCCCGACGTAGGGACTACCACCACCCATCACGCCGAGCAGGTTCGCGTACGCGACGTTCACCGAGTTCCGCGTGGCGCTCTCGAGCGAGATCGTCCCGTAGCCGCCACCCTCCGCGTTGTTCGGCTCCCAGTACGTCCCGTCCTGCAGCAGGATGTGTGCCGACGATCCGTTCAGCGAGGTCGAGCGCGTGAGACCGCTCTCGAGCGCCGCGACGAGCGCGAACGGCTTGAACGCCGAGCCCGACTGACGCCCGGTGCTCCCGCCGGTGGCGAGGTTGATCCGGGCGAAGCGGTCGTTCTCGTTCCAGTAGTCCCGGCCGCCGACCATCGCGAGGACGTACCCGGTCCGCGGATCGATCGCGGTGAGCGCGGCGAACGGATCCGACGGGGCCACGAGCACTGACTGGACCGCGCGCTCGGCGGCGGCCTGCATCCGCGGGTCGATCGTCGTGACGATACGGAGCCCACCCTGGAAGAGCAGCTTGTACCGATCCTCCGAGGTCTCCCCGAAACGCGGGTTCGACAGGAACCATTCCTTGAAGTAGTCGACGAAGTGCGGAGCCAGGTACGGCTGGCCATCCTCCTCGTTCATGTGCAGGTCGATCGTCGAGCTCGTCGCCTCCAGGTACCGCGACGGATCGACTATCCCGTCCTCCAGCATCCTGCTCAGCACTCGGTTGCGGCGGTTGCGCGCGCGGCTCGGGTGGGTCAGCGGGTCGTACGTGACGGGCGCCGCGATCGTGCCGGCGAGGAACGCCGCTTCCTCGAGCGTCAGTTCGACCGGTTCCTTGTCGAAGTACGTCCGCGCCGCGGTCATGATGCCGTAGGCCCCGTTCCCGAAGTACACGGTGTTCAGGTACTTGGTGAGGATCTGCTCCTTGGTGAAGCGCTGCTCCATCTGCCAGGCGAGGTAGGCCTCGTCCAGCTTCCGCTCGATCGTCTGCTCGTTCCCGACGAAGAGCTGCTTCGCGAGCTGCTGTGTGATGGTGGAGCCGCCCTCGGCGACCTCGCCCGTCGTCGCGTCGATGTAGGCGGCGCGAAGGAGCGCCCGGAGATCGAGTCCGCTGTGGTCGTAGAAGCGCTGGTCCTCGATCGCGATGACGGCGTCGCGAACGACGGCCGGGATCCGCGACGCTCGAACGGGAACCCGATCCTCGCCGGCGTGCAGGCGCGTGATGAGGCTTCCGTCCGCCGCGTACAGGAATGAGGTCTGGGACGGATCGACGGCCGTCTCCCGGGCGTCCTTCAGCGTCGGCAGGTCGCACGCCGAAGCGGCGAGGGCACAAACCAACAAGGTCGCGACGAACGTCGCGCGAGGACGCGTCGCGCCGAAGGGCGCGCGGGAATTCCCGGCCATGGGAGCTCAATCTTCGCACGGCGGCAGAGTTCCCACTGCTAGCATCGCGTCGCCCATGGGTCCCGCGGACCTCTCCACCCTGCTCGCCGGCCCGGCCGGCGTCGTTCCCGAGGACGGCCTCCGGGACAAGCTGGAGCTCGGGCGTCCGCTGCGAGTCAAGCTCGGCCTGGACCCGACGGCGCCGGCCGTCACGCTCGGGTGGGCGGTGGTCCTTCGCAAGCTGCGGCAGTTCCAGGACGCTGGGCACGTCGCCGTCCTCATCGTGGGCGATTTCACCGCCCGGGTCGGCGACCCCTCCGGCAAGACCGAGACACGGCCGCGCCTGTCCAAGGAGGAGGTCGAGGAACACACCCGAGCGCTGCTCGATCAGTTCTGGGCGATCCTCGATCCGGACCGGACCGAGGTCCGCCACAACTCCGAGTGGCTCGAGCCCATCGACATGGAAGGGGTTCTGCGGCTCACGGCCTCGTACACGGTCGCTCGGATGCTCGAGCGCGACGACTTCGCCAAGCGTTACGCCGAGGGACAGCCGATCTCGATGATGGAGTTCCTCTACCCGCTGATGCAGGGCTACGACTCGGTCGCGGTCGCGGCGGACGTCGAGCTCGGAGGCACGGACCAGCTGTTCAACCTCCTGGTCGGCCGCGACCTGCAGCGCCTGTACGGCCAGGATCCACAGGTCGCGCTCACGATGCCGCTGCTCGTGGGAACCGACGGCGTCCAGAAGATGAGCCAGTCCCTCGGCAACTACGTCGGGGTCGCCGATCCGCCGGACGCGATGTTCGGCAAGCTCAGCAGGATCCCGGACGAGCTGATCGCCGAGTACCGGCGGCTCACGCTGGATTTCTTCCGTGACCCGGCAGAGGCCGACCGCGTCGCCGAGGGCCTCGCCGCGGGTTCCCTGGACCCGTGGGAGGAGAAGAAGCGCATGGCGCGAGCCGTCGTCGACCTGTACCACGGCCCCGGCGCGGGCGAGCGCGCCGAGGAGGTGTTCGGGCACGTCCACAAGGAACGGGAGCTTCCGGATGAGGTCCGGGACGTCGTCGTGCCGCGGTCCGCGCTCCTGGTCAAGAAGAAGGACGGGGCGGTCGTGCTCGATCGCGCCGCGTTGCTCACCGAGCTGGGCCTCACCAGGACGAGGTCGGAGGCCCGTCGCCTGTTCGAGCAGGAGGGAGTGCGGCAGGACGGGACGCCCGTCAAGGACCCCGAGCTCCCGGTCGGCGAGGGCACCACTGAAGATGCCCTGGCCGCGCTCGTGAACTCCGTGTGGCAGGTCGGCAGGCGCCGGTTCGCCAGGGTTGCGGGTCTCTCCTAGCGGTTGCTCCGCGTGTTGCTACCGTCAACGACCGTTGCAGGTGGGGGAATCATGACCCGGTCGTATCGCGCGTAGGCACGTCGGTTGACGCCGCAGACGCCCCGGTCGTAGCATCACAGGTCGGCCCCCTCTCCGGAGTCTCTTGCTCCTGGGGGCGAAGCTCGCACCTTGAGAACTGAACAGTGTGCCAAAAGCCAGTGCGTATCCCCGTTGAGGGGGGGGGCGCGGTTTCGCCGTGTCTTTCCTCTTTGACGGTCGTACGGAACTCAGAAACACAGGAGGCCCATCCGGGGTGTGCTACTCGGGGAGGCCGACTTTCCAAACGAACCTGAAACCCGGCCTTCGGGCCGGTCGAAACGGTTCTTCTACGGAGAGTTTGATCCTGGCTCAGGACGAACGCTGGCGGCGTGCTTAAC
>JBBDWS010000148.1:5963-11066 GCA_040902755.1 Actinomycetota bacterium | reverse complement strand
CCGGCTGCTGGCCGGAGATGTCGCCCGCCGCGGCCGCATCGGGATCCTGGATCGGGAGCGCCTGGATCTCGCGGGCCACAACGAGTCCCTCGATCACGGTCCCGAAGATCGTGTACGCCGGGTTGGCATCGAGCCGGTGCCCGTTGTTCCCCGTGATGAGGAAGAACTGACTCCCCCCGCTGTCCGGCGAGCCGCTGTTCGCCATCGCGAACACGCCCGGGCCGTACGTCTCTCCGCCCTCCAGCTCGTCGGGGATCGTGTAGCCCGGGCCGCTCGTGCCCTCCCCAACCGGGTCTCCGCCCTGGATCACATCGAGTGAGGTGTCGAGGCGGTGGATCCGTGTGCCGTCGAAGTACCCCTCCTGCGCGAGGAACACGAAGCTGTTGACGGTCTCAGGCGCGGTATCGGCCAGGAGCTCGACGACGATGTCGCCGCACGAGGTCTCGAAGGTCGCCGTGTACGCGGCACCGTCCTCGACGACCTGCGCCGGCGCGTTGAACTGCGCTTTCGGACGGAGCGCGCCTTGCGGCACCTCCGCGCCGCAGGCGACCTCCTGGGGGCCTGGCTCGGGCCGGACGGTCCCGGTCTTCGTGCCCGGATCTCCACTGGGGCTCGCGCTCGGACTCGTGGTCGGGTCCGGCGTCGGCGTGGCGGAGGGGTCCCCGTCGCCGCCGCCGACGAACGTGGTGAAGATCAGGACACCGCCCACGAGGGCGAGGACGAGGGCGACGGCGATCGTCCCCATCTGGCGCTTGCGCTGCTGCTGACGCTTCTGCGCTCGCCGCAGCGCCGCTTGGTGAGCGAGCTGCCGGTTCCGCGTTCGTCTGGGCACGGCGACGAGGGTACACAACGGTGCCGCTCCGCCGTCAGCGCTCGGCCAGCATCTCCAACGCCAGGCCGTCGAGGATGTCGGTCTCAGAGACCAGGGCATCCTCGAACCCGAACCGACGCATCACCTCGACGAGGATCACCGCGCCGGCCACGATCACGTCGGCGCGCCCCGGCGCCATCACCGGCAGAGCCGCGCGTTCGGCCGTCGTCATGTCGGCAAGTTGGCGCAGGACACGTTCGGCGGCATCCCGAGTGAGTCTCGTCCGGTGGATGGCCTCGGGGTCGTCGTGGGGCAGGCCGAGGGCGATCGCCTGCGCCGTGGTCGACGTGCCGGCCACGGCGACGAGCGTCCGGGCATCGCCGATGGGAACGGCGCGTGCCACCTCGTCCAGCCGGTCCCGGACGAACGTTCGCATCGCGTCCACCTCTTCGGCCGTGGGCGGGTCGTGACGGACGAACCGCTCGGTCAGCCGCACGCTACCCATCTGCACGGAGGTCGCCGCATCCGGCGCGTCGGTCCCGACGACGAACTCGGTCGACCCGCCCCCGATGTCGAGCACGAGGAACGGTCCGGGAGCGTCGAGCCCTCGCGTCCCGCCGAGGAACGACAACGCCGCCTCCTCCTCGCCGCTGAGGACCTCGAGCTCGGAACCGGCGTGCTCGAGCACGGCTCGCGCGAGGTCGTCGCGGTTCGAGGCGTCTCGCACCGCGGCCGTCGCCGCGACACGGATGCGTTCGGCGTGGAGGGCTCGGGCACGCCGGCAGTACCGGGCGAGAACGCCGACCGTCCGTTCGAGCGCCTCGGGCGCAATCGCCCCTGTTCGATCGACCCCCTGGCCGAGCCGCGTGATGACCATGTCGCGCGCGAGCTCCCGGAACCCGCCGTCGCCCTCGGGCTCGGCGACGAGCAGGCGGATCGAGTTCGTCCCCTGATCGATCGCGGCCACGCGGCCGGGGCGCTCGTCGTGGACGGGCTCGATCCGCTCGGCGGTCCAGCTCCCCACCGGGTCCTCGCCGCCGGCGGCGTGATTCGCGTAGTGCGCGTGCAGGCATTTCACGCCCGTGCGCGTTCCGCCAACTCCGCCGAACGCTTCCGCGCCGGGATGACCTCGCGCGCGCTCCTTCGCGTACTCGTCGTGCGCGCGCTCGACCGCGGCCGAGAGATCGGCCTCCTCTACGAGCCGCTCGTTCAGCCGCGAGATCCATCCCTCGGACTCCAGGCGCGATACGGCCTTCGACGCGGCCGGACACGTCAGCCAGAACAGCGTCGGGAACGGCTCGCCGACGGCGTCGTAGGGCTCGTTGCGGATCACGAGCGGATGGCCGGCGGGACAGCGCGCGACGACGGTGAACGGCGTGGTCGGATCGCGGCCAAGCTGGTCCGCAACGGTGGTGAGGTCGCTGCCCCGGAGCTCGCCCACGGGGGGCGTTACTTGCGCTTGTGCTCGACGGAGCGCTTGAAGTCCACCTGGCGCTCCTCGCTCTGGCGCATGAACTTCTTCAGGCGCGCCTCGAAATCGGGATCGCTGCCGCGGCGAGCGCGAGGAGGCGCGGGATCCTGCAGCGCCTTGATCGAGAGGTCGATCTTGCCGTCCTCTTTGATGGCGATGACCTTGGCCTGGACGACGTCGGTCTCCCGCAGGTGCTCGTGGACGTCCTTGACGTAGTTCCGATCGATCTCGGAGATATGGACGAGCCCCATCTTTCCACCCTCCAGGGTGAGAAAGGCCCCGTAGGGTGTGATGCGCGAGACGGTCCCGTCGACGACCGCCCCGACCTCGAGCTCTGCCAGCGTCTCCTCCTCAAGTGGTTCGCGGTTCCGCCCGGCGCATCCGCCGGGGCCGCCACTATCCCATCGGCCCATTTTGGGCGTCAACAAACGGGCGGCCCCAGCCGTCGAGGGGGCGCGCAGGTCGAAGGGGCGGGCAGAGCAGTCGAGGGGGGCTCAGCAGTCGGAGGCGGCGGGCCTGGAGCCGGGAAGGACCAGGGCCGTCTCGCCCGGGCCTACCATGCCCAGGCAGGCACGCGCCAGGCGTTCGATCTCGGCGGGGTCGTGCAGGCGCGAGATCTCCAGGCGGAGGTCGTCGTTCTGGGCCTCGAGCTCGATCGTGCGGCGCTCGAGCTCGGCGATCTGCCCGCGCTGGTCGAGGAACGCCCGCGCGGGCACGAGGGCGAGCATCGCGAGCAGCGAGACGACGATCAGCAGCGCGGCCGCGCGGCCCGTCAGCCTCGGCCGGTCGCGCGCGAGCATCCTGGTCGTGGAGCTCACGCGCTCTCCCGGAGGACGACGCTCGCACCCGCGTATCGAGCCGTGTCGCCGAGCTCCTCCTCGATCCGCAGGAGGCGGTTGTACTTCGCGGTGCGCTCGCCGCGCGTGGGCGCGCCCGACTTGATCTGGCCGGCGTTCGTGGCGACGACGAGATCGGAGATCGTCGTGTCCTCCGTCTCGCCCGAACGGTGGCTCACCATCACGCCGTAGCCGTTCCGGTCGGCGAGCTCGATCGTGTCGAGCGTCTCGGTGAGCGAGCCGATCTGGTTCACCTTGACGAGGATCGCGGTCGCGACGCCCTCGGCGATCCCGCGCGCGAGGCGCTGGGGGTTCGTCACGAACAGGTCATCGCCGACGATCTGCACGCGCCGGCCGAGCTCCTCCGTCAGCCGAGCCCATCCCTCCCAGTCGTCCTCTGCGAAGGGGTCCTCGAGCGAGACGATGGGGAAGCCGTCCACCAGCTCGCGCCAGAAGGCGATCAGGTCGGTGGAGGAGCGCTCCTTGCCCTCGAGGTGGTAGGCGCCGTCGCGGAAGATCTCCGAGCACGCGGGGTCCATCGCCAGCGCGACCTCGCTGCCGACCTCCAGACCCACCGTCTCGATCGCTCGCGTCATGAGCTCGAGGGCCTCGTGCGCGGTTGCGATCTCGGGCGCGAACCCGCCCTCGTCGCCGACGCCGGTCGACAGACCCTTGTCCTTCAAGATCGTCCGCAGCGCGTGGTAGATCTCGGCGCACCAGCGGACCGCCTCACCGTACGAGGCCGCACCCACCGGCGCGAGCATGAACTCCTGCAGCTCGAGCTCGTTGTCGGCGTGCGCGCCGCCGTTGATCACGTTCATGAACGGCACCGGGAGGAGGTGAGCGTTCGGCCCGCCAAGGTAGCGGTATAAAGGAAGGCCGAGCGAATCGGCCGCGGCGTGCGCGACCGCGAGCGAGACGCCGAGGATTGCGTTCGCGCCGAGGTTCGACTTGTCCGGCGTGCCGTCGAGGTCGAGCAGCATGCGGTCGACGGCGCGCTGGTCGAGCGCCTCCTCTCCCACGAGCACCGGACCGATCACCTCGACGACGTTGCCGACGGCCTTCCGGACGCCTTTGCCGCCGTAGCGAGACGGTTCGCCGTCGCGGAGCTCGACCGCCTCGTGCTCGCCGGTCGAGGCCCCGGAGGGGACGGCAGCGCGGCCGAAGGCGTCGTCGTCGAGCAGGATGTCGACCTCGACGGTCGGGTTGCCCCGGGAATCGAGGATCTCGCGCGCGTGAACGCCGTCGATGACGGACATGAGGGCGATTGTAGTGCCGGGTCGAGGGCGGAAGGTGAACCTGGCCGCACTGCCCGGCGAGTAGGCTCGTGCGGTGAACGACGACGAGCACTGCTGCTTCGACGACTGGGTCGATCACTGGTCCGAGGAAGCGAAGCGCCGTCCCACGGCGGCGAAAGTCACCGTGTACCTGCTCGACGCCCTCGAGCGAGCCGGACTCCGCGACCGCAGCGTGCTCGACCTCGGCTGTGGGATCGGGGACCTGGCGATCGAGACCGTTCGCCACGGCGCGGCGAGCGCGCGGGGCTACGACCTGTCGCCGAAGGCGATCGAGCAGGCCCGTCGGCTGGCTGGGGAGCGCGGCGTGGGCGATCGAACGGCGTTCGAGGTCGGCGACGCGGCCGAGCTCGACCTCCCGAGCGCCGACGTCGTCGTCTTGAACCGCGTCTTCTGCTGCTACCCGGACGTGAACGCGCTCCTCGAGCGATCGCTCGCGGCCGCCGGCTCGGTCTACGGGTTTACCGTTCCCAGGTCCAAAGGATTCGCCGGCGCGCTCGGCCGCGTCCTGACGGCGATGTCGAACCTGTGGTACCGCCTCCGGCGGAAGCGGTACGCCGGGTTCCGCGTCTACATCCACGACGTCGATCGCATCGATGCGAGGGTGCGCGCGGAAGGATTCGTGCCGGTTCGGCGCGAGACCCGGCGCTTCGCGTGGGACCTCGCCGTCTACGCCAAGCCGGCCTAGCT
>JBBDWS010000148.1:0-5863 GCA_040902755.1 Actinomycetota bacterium | reverse complement strand
CTAGCTCGGCGTGCGGACGAACGACCAGAACCGACCGACCGGGTCGAATCCGAGCCGCGTGTACAGATCCTTCGGCCAGTCGGCGTCGTCGGCGATGAGGAACACGACGTCGCAGCCGCGCGCTCGCGCCGCGGCCGCGGCGGCGAGGACGACGGCGCTCCCGAGCCCGCGACCTCGGAACTCCTCGAGCGTGTTCACGTCCTCCACCTGCGCGACGTCACCGAGCACGTAGAGCTCGCACACGCTCGCCGGTTGCCCGTCGGCCTCGGCCACGAAGAACCTTGCCCCGGCCTCTCGTTCGAGCACTCCGCGGATGTCCGTCAGCTGCCGCACGGCCTCCTCGCTGTCGGCGTACGGCTGAAGTCGAAGCACCGACTCGAGGAACGGCCGCGCCTCGGCGAAGCCCAGCTCCGAGACCTCGGCCGTTGGCCGGGGCTCGGGCTCGCGGACCTGCGCCATGATCAGCAGCCGCTCGGCCGACCACCCGAGGTCGAGGAACGCGGCCGCGAGCCGGCCGCCGTGCAGGTCATCGTCGACGGAGAGCTTGCGATGCGCGAGGCCGTGCTCCCCCAGCACGCGATCCGCATCGGCCGCGAGTGCGTCCGCGTCGACCCCACGAAGCGGCGCGTCGACCCACACGAAGTTCGAGTCGTAGCGGAGCGGGAAATCAAGGTTCAGGAACGCCGTTCCGAACGCGGTCGGCTCGGTCTGGGTCGAGCAGCGGAGCTCCAGCTCGCGCTCGAAGTCGTGGATCCGCGACGCGAGGTCGGCCGAGCTCATCGAGCCTGACGGAACAACGCGCGGATCTCCGTCTCGGAGAGATCCTCGAGTGCCTGACCGCGTTCGCGGAGCAGCTCGTTGAACCGCTCGTAGCGTTCGGCGAACCCGCGCGTCGTGCGTCGCAACGCGCTCTCCGCGTCGACGCCCAGCTTGCGCGCGACCGCGACCGTCGCGAACAGCACGTCCCCGATCTCCTCCTCGGCGTTGTCGGCGTCCGTGTGCGTCTCGAGCTCGACGACCTCTTCCTTGAGCGCCTCGAGCGCGGAATCCAACGAGCGCCACTCGAACCCCCAGCCGCCGGCGCGGCGCTGCACCTTCCCCGCGCGCGCGAGCGCGGGCAGCGAGTCGGGGATGTCGTCCTCGAGCGGCTTCTCCCCTTTCTCCTCCGCCTTGATCCGCTCCCAGTTCACGAGCACCTCGTCGGCACCGGAGACCTCGACCTCGCCGAACACGTGCGGGTGCCGGCGGATGAGCTTCCGCACGATGCCCTCGGCGACGTCGTCAACGTCCCAAGCGCCGTCGTCGGCCGCCATCTGCGCGTGGAACACGACCTGGAGCAGCACGTCGCCGAGCTCCTCGCGGAGCAGATCCCGGTCGTCGGAGTCGATCGCCTCGAGGGTCTCATGGGTCTCCTCGAGGAGATGCCGCGCGAGCGAGCGGTGCGTCTGCTCGCGGTCCCACGGACAGCCTCCCGGCCCGCGGAGGCGCGCCATCACGCGGACGAGGTCGAGCAGCCGTTCCCCCGCTCGGGACGATGGGACTGGCCCTTCCGGAACGTGCGCGAGGACCGGGTCGACCGCTTCGTCCGTCACGGGACGGGCGAGGGCGGGATCGTCTGGGTGACGACGCCGTCCTCGGTGCTCCGCACGGCGACGACCTCGCCGGTCACGACGTCCAGGCGGCCGTACCGCGGGTTCACCTCGACGTCGACCTCCCCGTACTGCTCGTCCAACCACGCCTGGAACACCTGAGCGCCCTGTTGGGCCGAGAGCTGCTCGCGAACCTCGTCGAACGACGCCACGTCTCGCCTCGCGAGATAGATGACGTGGAACCCGAACGTGGTCTCCACGACTCCCGAGACGTCGCCCGGCTCCAACGCGAGCGATGCCTCGACGAACGTGGGATCGAACTGCGAGCGGAACTGCTGCTCGGAGTAGGAGCCGAGGCTCCCGCCCGAAGGCGCCGAACCCGGATCGACCGAGCGGGTGCGCGCCAGGCGCGCGAAGTTCTCCGGCGTCGCCTCGGCCGCCACGTCCTCGGCCGCCTCCTGCGTCTCGAGCAGGATGTGGTGGACCTCGACCGTCGTGAACTGCGGCTTGTCCTGCTCGTAGATCTCCATGAGGGCGGAATCGTCAAGCCGGTCGGCGACGATCGCTCCCTGGACCTCGCCGAACAAGAGGAGCCGCGCCGCGAGCAGCTCCAGGTCGTTTCGCGTGAGGCCCTCTCCAGAAAGCTGGGCCTCGAGCTGATCTGCGCCGCCGAGGTTGGTCTCGAGCTGCGCGATCGCATCCGTCACGTCGGCGTCGGGGACCGCGAGGTCGTTCGTGAGGGCATAGGTCTTCACGAACTCCTCCTGGATGTCATTCGTAAGGGCGAACCGGGCGCATGCGGCATCTTGGGTCTCGCCCTGGACGGGAGAACCGCACGGCGCGCCGGAAAGGCCTGCGAGGAAGCGGAACGCCGAGACGTCCGAGGCGAGCTGTTCGTGACTGATCTGGGCATCCCCGACGCTCGCTGCCGGGGCACCGGATCCGTCGCACGCCGCGAGCACCATCGGAACGACGACGAGCACGATGAACGTGCGCAAGCGCAGCCGGGATCGGATCACCCGGCCATCCTAGCAACGGCTTCTTCCAAACCTGTCGCTCGCCGAAGCGCGTCCTCGATCCATCCGGGAAGGTCGGCGCCGGCGATGCGACCGGGCTCGAGGTTCAACGTTCGCGTCGTCGCGTGATAGGTCGCTTCCGGCACGCGTTCCGACAGGTCGACCTCGAGCTCCGGCGGCAGGTCGACGGACCTCACGCGGATCTGTTGCTTGTAGGTCGAGATCTCGTCGATCCCCAGATGCGCGGCCGTCACTCGGAGCGAGGCGACGGCGAACAGCGTGTCGACCTCCGCGGGAAGCCGGCCGTAGCGGTCCACGGTCTCCGTCTTCACGCGCTCGAGCACATCGTGCGCGCCGGCCGTCGCGATCCTGCGGTACAGGTCGAGCCGGAGCGCCTCCTGCGCCACCCAGCCCGGCGGCACGAACGCCTTCACGGGCAGGTCGATCCGGATCTCCTTCTCCTCGGGCAGGGGCTCGCCCTTCATCTCGGCCACCGACTCCTGCAGGAGCCGGGCGTAGGTGTCGAACCCGACCGCGGCGATGTGTCCGTGCTGCTCCGCGCCGAGGACGTTGCCCGCGCCCCGGATCTCGAGATCGCGCAGCGCGATCTGGAACCCGCTCCCGAGCGCCTGGTGACGGCTGATCGTCGTGAGCCGTTCGTGCGCTTCCTCGCTGAGCTCGCGCTGCGGTGGGAAGAAGAAGTAGGAGAACGCGCGCTCCGGGCTCCGCCCGACGCGTCCGCGGAGCTGGTACATCTGCGCCAAGCCGAGCAGGTGCGACGAGTCGACGACGAGCGTGTTCGCGTTCGGCACGTCCAGGCCGGACTCGATGATGACCGTGCAGACCAGCACATCGGCGTCCCGGTCCCAGAAACGCATCATCTGCTTCTCGAGCAACGACTCGTCCATCTGACCGTGGGCGACGACGATCCGCGCCTCCGGTACCTGCTCCTGCAGCCAAGCGACCTGACGATCGATCGTCGCCACCCGGTTGTGGACCCAGAAGACCTGACCTTCGCGCAGCAGCTCTCGGCGGACCGCGCCGAGCGCGAGGCCCTCGTCGTACTGGCCGACGTAGGTGAGGACGGGTTGGCGGTCTTCCGGCGGCGTGTCGATCGTCGACATGTCGCGGATCCCGGTGAGCGCCATCTCCAAGGTGCGCGGGATCGGCGTGGCGGTCATCGTCAGGACGTCCACCTGAGCCCGGAGCCTCTTCAGCCGCTCCTTGTGGGCCACGCCGAAGCGCTGCTCCTCGTCGACGACGAGCAGACCTACGTCCTTGAACCCGATGTCCCGGCTGAGGAGCCGGTGCGTCCCGATCACCACATCGACCGCGCCCTTCTTCAGGTCCTCGACGACGCGGTCCTGCTCCGCCTTGGACACGAAGCGCGACAGCATCGCCACCTTCACGGGGAACGGCACGAAGCGTTCGGAGAACGTGATGAAGTGCTGCTCGGCGAGCAGCGTGGTCGGCACGAGGACGGCGACCTGCTTGCCGTCCATCACGGCCTTGAATGCCGCGCGAACCGCGATCTCGGTCTTGCCGAACCCGACGTCGCCGCAGATCAACCGGTCCATCGGCTTGGGCCGCTCCATGTCGGCCTTCACCTCTTCGATCGCCGTGAGCTGATCGCCGGTCTCGGCGTGCGGGAAGGCGTCCTCGAGCTCGGCCTGCCACGGCGTGTCCGGCCCGAACGCGTGGCCTTCGACCGACATGCGGACCGAGTACAGGCGGACGAGCTCGCCGGCCATGTCTTTGACCGCGCGTTTCACGCGCGTGGTCGCGCGGGCCCAGTCGCTCGTGCCGAGACGGGAGAGACGCGGGACGTCTCCCCCGACGTATCGCGCCACCATCCCGACCTGGTCCGTCGGAACGCTCAGGCGATCGCCCTGCGCGTATTCGAGGACCATGTAATCGCGCTCGGCGCCCGCGATCGCGCGGCGCTGGATCCCCACGTACCGGGCGACACCGTGAACGCGGTGGACCGCGAACTCGCCCGGCTCGAGCTCCTCGGCGATGGTGTCCTGCTTGCGCGACGTGAACCTCGGGGCGATCCGCGTGTGCCGCCGCGAACCGAAGAGGTCTTCTTCCGTGGCGACCGCGACCTTGCCGGCGTCGAACACGAAGCCGTTCGCGAGCTCCGCCTCGACCGCGTCGTCCACCGCGGAGCCGAGCACCTCCTTCGCCCGCTCGAGCGAGCCGTGCCCGCCGGCCGTGATCACGACCCGGTAGCCGCGCTCGTGCAGGTCCCCCGCGCGCTTGGCGAGCTCGGCGAGGTTGCCCTGCGCAGACCCCCAGTGCGTCAAGCCGAGGTCGATCCCCTCCGTGAACTCGCTCAGGTGCAGTTGCGGGCGATCCGCGAGCGCCTCCTCCAGCGGCACGAGCGCCGGCGGTCCCGGCCACTCGCTCGCGTCGGCGAGCGCACGTCCCTCCTCGAACGCCTGCGCGGCGCGGTCGCGCGTCCTCCGCGCCTGTGCGAGGACGACCCACGAGCCCTTCGGCATCACCTGGGCGGGCGTGGGGAGCTCGTCGAAGAGCAGCGGAGCGAGCGACTCCATCCCCTCGACGTGCAACCCGTCGGCGATCCGCTGGAGCTGGTCGCGGAACCGGTCCAGGTGCTTGGGCGCGAGCGCTGCGGCACGCGCGCGGACCTCGTCGTCGACGATCAGCTCGCGGACCGGCGGGACGTCGATCCGCTTCACCGGTGCGGTCGACAGCTGCGAGGAGGGCGAGAACTCGCGGAGCGATTCGATCTCGTCGCCCCAGTACTCCAGGCGCACCGGCCGGCGAGCCGTCCCGGGGAACACGTCGAGGACCCCGCCGCGAACGGCGAACTCACCGCGGTGCTCGATCACGTCGGAGCGCAGGTAGCCGAGGGCCACGAGGCGTTCGGCCAGGAGGTCGGGCGCAAGCTCGTCCCCCGCGACGAGCTCGAGCGGTGGCGCCGCGCCGAGCGTCGGCGGAAGGCCGTGCATCGCGGCGAGCCCGGTGGTAACCAGGACGAAGGGGCCCTGGGCGCTGCGGAGCCGGCGGACGGCGTCAGCCCTGCGAGCCGCAACCTCTGGCGACGGGCTGATCCCCTCGTACGGCAAGGCCTCCCACGGCGGGAGGTAGGCGACCCGGTCTTCGCCGAGCCAGGCCTTCGCCCCGCGGACGAGCGGCTCGGCCTCGCGGGGACCCGCGGCGACCACCATGACCGGGGCATCGAGTGCGCGGGCGAGCGCCGACACGACGAAGTCCTCGCCGGCGTCGGCCCGG
>JBBDWS010000147.1:0-1646 GCA_040902755.1 Actinomycetota bacterium | reverse complement strand
CGGAAGCAGCACGATCCACAGAGACCAGATATTGGCTACGCCAGGTTGGTGAGTGAACGTCTCCCGCACGCAGCACCGGCAGCAGCCGGTCGGCGCACCGCAAGCGGTGAAAAGCAGCACTGATGGGTCTCGAGATTGGCGCGCTAATCACGCGCAAGTGAATGTCGCCGGCGAACAAAAGCAACACTGAAGGGTGACCTGAATTCGACTCCGCGTGCTGCGTAGCGCTGCGGCTTTCACCCGGAGACGGCCACGATGCAACGGCCGGCACCGCTTCAGTGCATTGACCAGCTTGAACAGTATGAATTCCTGTGCAAAGTGTTGCGCCGTACCTCTCTATTGCATCGGCTTTGGAGGACTGGGCCATGGCCCGGAGCATGTCCCTCTCCGTGAAGATGCCGACGAGCGAGCCGTGTTGAACCACGAGGACCGACCCGGCGTGACCTGCTGACATCGCACGTGCGGCCTCGATCAAGGTGATCGAGGGGTCGACCGTGACCAACTCCGTGGTCATGATCTGGCGAACGGTCGTCAACCCTTAGTCACCATCCTGGTTCTTTCCGATCTAGTGCCTTCATACCTCATCACCCGGATCAAGTCTCGGGCCTTGACGTAGGTGGGCGCCGACCCTTGACTTGAGCTACTCGGGGCGGATCCAGGACCTGCTGATCGCGATGGCCGACGCCGGCCGCGGCAACGGGCACGATGCGCCGAGGAGGTCGTGATCCTGAAGTCAGCCCCGGCGCAAGAGCAGGCGCGCAAGCACCCGGACAGCGGCGAGTTTCTCAGAACTTGATGACTGGACAGGTCAGGGTGCGGGTGACGCCGTCGACCGCCTGGATCCTCGCCACTACGAGCTTGCCGAGGTCATCCATGCTCCCGCTCTCCGCCATTGCGATGACGTCGTAGGGACCCGTCACGACGTCGGCGGAGATCACGCCCTCTATTCGTGCGACCCCCGCACCCACCTCCGCTGATCTGCCCACTTGGACCTGGATGAGCACGTACGCGGTGATCATCGCTCTGTCCCATTCGGGAGACCTTCGTCGTCCGCGGAGAGCCGCGTGAGCGGCGCCGTCGTCACGGGCTCGTTCCGGAACAGATCCTCGGTCCGGACCTTGACCGACTCGGTCTGCGTTCCCGCGGCGAACACGACCGTGTCGTGCTGCATGACCTCTGGGTCGACGTAGGTCGGCGCGCCGTGGAGCGATCCGAGGGGCGGCAACGTGCCGAGCTCGTAGCCCGGGAAGTCCTTCTCGATCTCCTCCTCGGTGGCCAGCCGGACGTGTTTGGTGCCGAGCGCCGTCTCGGCCGCGGTGATGTCGAGGCGACGCGATCCCGGGATCACCGCGAGCGCATGACCGGACGCGGTGTCCAGCACGATGGTCTTCACAACCTCATCGGCCGAGATGCCCAGGGCCAGCGCCTCGTCGATCGAGGTGTGGGCCTGCTCGTGCGGGATGACCTCGTAGGGCACGCCCAGCTTCGTCAGCCGGTCAGTTACGACGGACATCGCACCACCCCCTCGATACCCGTTGGTTCCGAGCTTAGTCCTTCGCCCGCGGGGTGGATAGGCTCAGCGGAGATGGCCGAGGTGGAACGCGGGAGGTTCGGAGCCACCGGGTCCTGACATGAGCGACTCGATC
>JBBDWS010000146.1:0-1647 GCA_040902755.1 Actinomycetota bacterium | reverse complement strand
GTGCGGGCGAAGCATAGGCGCGGGCCGACCGAGGTGTGGCGGGTTCAGCCGGCGATCGCCGCGGCGAACTCGTCGAAGTTCTCGACGTAGCGGCGCGCGTCCTCCCGCGAGTGAACGACCGAGGTCGTCCACGTCTCCTGCTTGGACCACGGCGACTTGAACACGCCGCGGTTCTGCTGGAAGAGCCAGGCGAGGTACGTGATCCGTTCGTCGATGCCGATGGTGTCCCGGTATTCGCGCACCGGTGTAGCGCGGTAGATGACGGAGCCCTTCGCGCCGAGGCCCGTCACGTAGGCCGGGATCCGGTGGCGCTCGATCGCCGCGCCGCAGCCCTCGGACAGGGCGTCGTGCACCGCGTTCAGCCCCTCGTAGGCGTCCCGGGTGAGCACCTGCGTGAGACAGGCCCGCATGGCAGTCATCGTCAGCGGGTTGCCGTTGAAGGTTCCGGCCATGTCGTACTCGCCGCGCACGACAGGACCGAACAGCTCCTGCGTCGCGCCGATCGCGCCGCACGGAAGGCCGCCGCCGATCGCCTTCGCGAGACAGACGACGTCCGGTGTGACGCCGAAGGCCTCGACCGCGCCGCCGTAGGCGATCGTCGCGCCGGTCTTCACCTCGTCGAACGCGAGGAAGGCCCCGCGCGCGTGCACGAGATCCTTCAGACCTTGCAGGTAGCCGGGCTCCGGCATGATCACGCCGCAGTTCATCATCGCCGGCTCGACGATCATGCCGGCGGCCCGGCCGTCGAGCTCGGCGAGCGCGCGCTCGACCGCGACCAGGTCGTTGAACGGCACGACGCGGACGAGGTCCGCGAAGGCCTTCGGGATGCCGGGCGCCTGCGGAACGGTGACGGGGTGGTCACGGTCCCCGATCAGGTCCGGATCGGGGACGACGGAGAACATGAGCGAGTCGTGATGGCCGTGGTACGAGCCCTCGACCTTGATGATGAGGTCTCGCCCGGTCGCGGCGCGCATCAGGCGGACCGCCTCGAGCGTCGCCTCCGTCCCCGAGTTACAGAAGCGCCACAGCGGAAGCCCGAACCGGTCGACGAGGTTCTCCCCCACCGCGTCGAGACCCTTGGACGGCTGGGCGAAGTGGGTGCCGAGCGTCGCCTGCCGCTCGATCGCCTCGACGATCTTCGGGTGGGCGTGTCCGGCCACCATCGCGCCATAGCCGAGATGGAAGTCCAGATACTCGTTGCCGTCGATGTCCCAGATGCGGCTCCCCTGTCCGCGCTCGATGTAGATCGCGTGCGGGGGCGAGTCCTGCCAGCTCGAGGCGACGCCGCCCGCGACCGTGCGCTCGGCGACCTTTCGGTACTCGATCGAGGCCCGGTGCTTCGGCTCGAGCCGGGCCTCCTCGTCCGCGATCAGGCCGTCGACCCGCTCGAGGTCGATCTCGATCGTCTCGCGTACTGCCATGTCGGGATGCCCTCCTGCGGTTCGAACGGGCCTGCCGCCGTTTGAACCGCCGTTCAAGTGTCTCGCCCGCCGTGGCCCTCGTCAAGCGTTCGGCCAGTTCGGAGCGGTAGCGACGAGCCCCGTTGCTAGAATCGGTTCACCTGCACGTGGTGGCCGTAGCTCAAGTGGTTAGAGCGCCAGGTTGTGGTCCTGGAGGCTGGGGGTTCGAGTCCCCTCGGTCACCCCA
>JBBDWS010000145.1:7292-11347 GCA_040902755.1 Actinomycetota bacterium | reverse complement strand
CCGTCGGCCATCTCGTGCTTGGGCGAGTGCCGCAGATGCTCGGACGAGTAGACGACGCGCACCGCGCGGATGCTACGTCCTCCGGGGGGTCTACCGCTCTGGTGCTCGAGTCCCGTCCGAGAGCCGCTCGCGCAGCGCGCGGAACGCCCGGCCCCGGTGGCTGATCAGGTCCTTCTCCTCGTCGGTGAGCTCGGCCATCGTGCGTTCCTGGCCCTGGGGCACGAAGGCGGGGTCGTAGCCGAACCCACGCGAGCCGCGGGGATGCAGATCGATCATCCCATCGCACACCCCTTCGGCCCAGACCTCACGGCCGTCGGGCCACGCGACCGCCGCGACGCATCGGTAACGGGCGGTGCGCTCGTTCGCCGGCACTCCCGTCACGGCCGCAAGGAGCGTCCGGAGGTTCTCCAAGTCGTCGGCGTCTTTCCCCGCGTACCTCGCCGAGCGAGGGCCCGGCGCGCCGCCGAGCGCGTCGACCTCGATGCCCGAGTCGTCGGCGACCGCGGGCATGCCGAGAACGGCGGCAACGGCCCGGGCCTTCTCGAGCGCGTTCTCCCGGTAGGTGTCGTGCGGCTCCTCGACCTCGGGCCATGGACCGTCGTGGTCCTGCGACGTGATCCACTCGACCGGCCAATCCGCGCAGATCCGCGTGATCTCTCTCAGCTTGTGCGGGTTCGCGGAGGCGATCGCGAGGCGCTCGGGCAGGACCACCGTCAGCCGAGCACGCCGTGCTGGGCCTTGGTGAGCTGCCCGATGCCGGACTCGGCCAGGTCGAGCAGCGCGTCGAGCTCGTCGCGCGAGAACGGTTCACCCTCCGCGGTCCCCTGGACCTCGACGAGGGAGCCGGTGCCGGTCATGACGACGTTGCAGTCGACCTCAGCCCCGGCGTCTTCCTCGTAGGACAGGTCCAGGACCGGCACGCCGCCGACCACGCCCACGCTCACGGCGGCGACGGAGTCGACCAGCACGCCCGCTTTCACGGTCCCTCGCTCTTCGAGCGTTCGAACTGCAAGCGCCAAGGCGAGGTATCCCGCGGTGATCGAGGCGCACCGCGTCCCGGCGTCGGCGACCAGCACGTCGCAGTCGATCGCGATCGTCCGCTCGCCGAGCCGCTTCAGGTCGGTCACCGCGCGAAGCGAGCGGCCGATCAGGCGCTGGATCTCCTGCGTCCGGCCGCTCGGGCGGCCCTTGCTCACCTCGCGCGCCGAGCGTTCGGCCGTGGCGCGTGGGAGCATCGAGTACTCCGCGGTCACCCAGCCCTTGCCGGTTCCGCGCATCCATCTCGGCGCCTCCTCCAGCACCGAGGCGGCGACGAGCACCTTCGTCCGGCCCTGCGAGAAGAGCACGGACCCCTCTGCCCACTCCTGGAACCCGAGCTCGACCTCGATCGGGCGCAGCTCGTCCGGCGCGCGGCCGTCGGGACGGGCGCTCACGCGGACCCCTCACACCGCGCGGTCACTCGCCCACCTCGTAGGTCGCGTGCTCCACGGCGGCGTCGATCGGGCCGGCGAACTCCTCCGCGGCCTGCGCCTTGGAGATCTCCTGGTCCAGCGTCGGCCAGATGTGCGTGAGCACCAGGCGCTCGACCCCCGCATCGCGCGCGTGGATCGCGGCCTGCCGGGCCGACAGGTGGAACGGCATCAGGTCGTCCCGGTCCTGCCACGTCGCCTCGGCAAGCAGCAGGTCGGCGTCGCGAGCGAGGTCCTCGACATGGTGCGTGGGCCCCGTGTCCCCGGTGTACGCGAGCACGGTGCCGTCGGACTGGAACCGGAACCCCAGCGCCGGAAGCCCGAGATGCGCCATCGGCTCGGTCTTGACGTGGAAAGGGCCGATCTCGAAAGCCTCGCCCGGGGTCACTTCGGTGAACGCGAACGCCTTGCGCATCACGACCTGCGAGTCGATCGATACCACGTCGGCCAGCTTCTGCGTGAAGTCCGTGGGCACGAACACGGGTAGGCCCGGCTCGCCGAGCTCGCCGTAGTGCCACGCGTAGAAGCACGGGTACAGGTCCACGAAGTGATCGGGGTGCTCGTGACTGATCACGATGCCGTGGATGTCCGCGAGGTCGATGTGACGCTGGAGATTCGCGAGCGTGCCGGTGCCCGAATCGACCCACAAATTGAAACCATCCTGCTGCAGGAGGTACCCGCTCGTCGCCGTGCCCGGGTTCGGCCACGTGCCGCTCGCTCCGAGAACCGTCAGCTTCACCCTCCGACCTCCACCGCGGCGACCGCCACGGCCTCCACGCCGCCGAGCGCCGGCCCGAGGAAGTGGTGCGCCACCGAGCGGAACTGCGAGGGATCTCCGGTGGTGAGGAACTCGTGCGTGGGCTCGCCGGCACCGTCTCGGAGCAGGTTCGAGGAGCGCAGCGTCGAGTACACGTCCTTGGCCGTCTCCCCTGCGGACGAAACGAGCACGACGTCCTCCCCCATCACGTACTGGATCAACCCGGACAGCATCGGGTAGTGCGTGCATCCCAGGATCAGGGTGTCGATGCCGTCCCGACTCAGCGGCTCAAGATACCCTCGCGCGAGCGACAGCAACTCCTCGCTCGAGGTGTCGCCCCGCTCGACGAAGTCCACGAACGCCGGACAGGCGACCGAGACCAGCTCGACGTCCGCGTCGGTCGCCTCGATCGCCCGGTCGTAGGCTCCGCTCTTCACGGTCGCCTCCGTCCCGATCATCGCGACGCGATGGTTGCGGGTCGCCCGGACCGCCGCCCGAGCACCGGGATCGATCACGCCGACGACGGGAACGCCGTGTGCGTTCGTGACGTCCGCGATCGCGGCCACCTCGATCGAGTTGCACGCGACGACGAGCATCTTCACGTCGCGGCCGACGAGGTACGCGGCGATCTCGAGGGCGAACGCGCGGATCTCCTCGAGCGATCTGGGTCCGTAGGGAAACCGGCCGTTGTCGCCGACGTACCGGATGGGCTCGTGCGGCAACAGGTCGACGATCGCCCGGACGACGGTCAGCCCGCCCACGCCGGAGTCGAACACGCCGATCGGACGGGGATCGCTCACGAGCTCACCACCACAGGGACTCCGCAACGCCCTTCTCGGCGCGTTCGAGCTCGGGGGCCCACGCCTCGGTCGACAGGTACTTCCATCCGCCGTCGGGAAGCAGGCACACGATCTCGGCTCGCTCGAGCTCGGCCGCGATCCGCTGCGCGACGTGGATCACCGCGCCCGAGGAGATGCCGGCGAAGATCGCCTCCTTCTCGGTGAGCTCGCGCGTGGCTCGGAGCGAATCGGACGCGTTCACGAGGAACTTCCGGTCCAGCACGCTCTCGTCCAGGATCGGTGGAACGAATCCCTCGTCGAGCGAGCGGAGCCCGTACACCAGGTCGCCGAGCTCCGGTTCGGCGGCGATCACCTTCACCTCCGGGTCGTGGCGGTGCAGGCGACGGCCCACGCCCGTCAGCGTCCCTCCCGTGCCGAGCCCCGCAACGAAGTGCGTCACCTCGGGAAGGTCCCGGACGATCTCCTCGCCCGTTCCCTCCTCGTGCGCGAGCGGGTTCGCCGGGTTCCCGTACTGGAAGGGCATGTAATAACGGTCGTCGCGCGCGAGCCGTCGCGCAACGTCGATCGAGCCGTTCGTGCCCTTGTCCCCGGGCGAGAACACGATCTCGGCTCCGAACAGTTCGAGCAGGCGGATCCGCTCCTCGCTCGCGTTGTCCGGGATCACGACGGTGAGCTTGTATCCCTTGCGGCGCGCGACCATCGCGAGAGCGATCCCGGTGTTCCCGGAGGTCGGCTCGAGGATCGTCTTTTCCCGCGTCAGCTCTCCCGAGGACTCCGCGGCCTCGACCATCGCCTTGGCGATCCGGTCCTTCGTCGAGCCCGTCGGGTTCTGTCCCTCGAGCTTGGCCCACAGGCGCACGCCGGCCCTCGGGCTCATCCTCGGCATGCCCACGATCGGGGTGTTGCCGATCGCGTCGAGGACGTCGTCGTAGCGCATCGAGGGCGATTATCCCAGCGGGCGGGCCTCACGCTGCACGGCGCTCGGGGCTCGTGACGTGGAGGGCGCCGGGGGGGGGGGGGGGGGGGGGG
>JBBDWS010000145.1:1672-7282 GCA_040902755.1 Actinomycetota bacterium | reverse complement strand
CGCGAAGCGCCGGGCCCCACCCGCCTACGTGTTGGTCGTGACCACCAAGCCCTGTTGCTGCGGCTGGTTGTTCGGGAATACGACCAGGATGCTCGGATCGTCGCCGGCCCCGGACCCGACGTTCACCGAGACTGCGTCGATCCCCGTGCAGGCGCCTCCGCCGAAGAACCCGCCGCACACCAACGGGTCGATCTGCAGCGCCGGGTCGGTGGTGTCGAGCGTCGGACCGTACGTGCCCGTCGACGGGTCGATCGCGCCCACGGTCTCACACGTCACGAGCTCGATCGCCTCGATGAACCCACTGCACTGCGTGATCGAGTACGCGAGGTCGCTGTCGCCGTTTGAGAGCCCCAGCGCCCCCGCGTCGACCGCCACACCGGTCAGCGCGCTGTTGTAGACGGAGTAGTCGGCGAAGTAGGTCGCATCGCATTCCTCGAACGTGCTCGGGAGCAGCAACAGGCAGGTCGTCCCGCCCGAGACGTATCCGGGGACCTTCACGAGCAGCGCGTCGCCTCCGAGCGCCGGGTCGGCAAACTGGCCGTCGGCGCCGACGTCGATCAACACGTCGGTCTCGACCAGGTCGCTGATGCTGTGGATCCCCGAGGTCTGCACGACGAACTCGACCGGCTCCTGCGGCGTGTCGATCTGCGTCAGGAACTCGAGCCACGTGAGCCCCACGAGCGGATCGACACCGCTCGGCAGGCCGGCCGGCTGACCGTTGATGTTGGTGCCGACGAACGACCGCGCGCCGATCGCCACGATGTCGTCCTCGAGCCCGGTGGTCGCGGGATCGGTCTCGCCGAGGAGGTACAGGTCCGCGAACGGCACCCCCGCTGCTGCGCCGCTGACCAGGGTGAGCTCTCCGGGCCCAGCGGTCAGGTCGAGCGTTGCGGGCGCTACGGCGTCATCGGAGGCGGCGAGCGGCGCGACGTGCCACGGCACGCGAAGCCTGTCCGCGCCGTTGCGGCTTTGACGGATGACGACCTGTCCGTCGACGTTCGGATGGAAGTAGTACCAGCCGTAGAGCTGCTCGGGAGCCGAGATGACATCCGGGTCGAGCCGGAACCGCACGTCCAGCTTCCGCGAGTTGCCGGGCGCGAGCTTGAACGCGAAGTCGGCGCCCAACGGTCCGCCCCTCGGTCCCACCGTCACCCTCACCATCGCCGGATCGAAGTCGAGATACCGGACCCCGCCGGACGCGGAGTAGCGATGCCGGACGTCGTCCATGTTCGTCACGGTGATCTCACGGGTGAAGACCACGTTGCCGGTCATCGGCTGGAAGCCGAGGGACAGGCTGCCCGGCGTCGCGAGGCTCACCGCGTTCGCGGCCTGGCTCGCGCGAACCCGGCCCGCGCCCATCACCGTCGCCGAGGCCTGGCTCCCGTCGATCGTCTGCACCCGGCGCGTCGCCTGGTTCATCATCAGCGCCTTGATCTGTTCCGGCGTCAGCTCCGGGTAGAGCTGCCGCAGGAGGGCCGCGACGCCCGCGATGTGCGGCGTCGCCATCGAGGTTCCCCCGATCGTGAGGTTGCCCGTCCCGCTGCCGACGAGCGCCGAGGTGATCGAGTCGCCCGGCGCGGCGATGTCGGGTTTCAAGTCGCTCGTGTACCGCGTCGGTCCCTCGGAGGTGAAACCGCTCAACCGGTCCTCGTAGCCCGGGATCACCGAGACGTCGGCGCCGATCGTGACCTCGACGGGCTCGTCGTTGTACGCGCCGGGCGTGTTCGGACTAAGCGTCGCCGCGATCGCCGCGCTGTCGTTGCCCGACAGATCCACGGCCGGGATCGTCACCTGGTCTTCGTTCCCGCCTGGACTGATCGGGCCCGGGAGCCCGCCGAAGCCGTCCCAGATGATCACGGCGATCGCGCCGGCCGCCTGGGCGTTGATGACCTTGTCCTCGACGAAGCAGTCCCCCGCCCCGAACGGACCCTTGAAGACGAGCGCGATCCGGCTAGAGAACGGCGTTCCCGGCGGCACCGCGTCGCACAACATCCGGTCCGTCGGCGCGGGGGCGCCGCCCGGATCGGCCGGCGGATCGAACTCCCGGGCGTCGACCACGAGGTCGGTGATGTCGTTGGTGAACGGCGCCGACCAGTCCTGCCAGATGATCGGGCCCCCGTCGGGCAGCACGACGCCCGGCGGGTCGTTCACGGTCAGCTGCTGAGCGGCCAGCTCGTCGATCACGGACGCCACGCCGATCGCGTCCGGAACGTTGCCGGGCGAGCCGGCGATGTACGCGCTGGAGCCCGACGTTTGGGACCCGGCGTTCCCGGCGGCGGCCGCGACGATCACGCCGAACGCGTCCACGGCGGCGATGGCCTCGGCGTCCGCGTCGCTGACCGTGAAGTCCTCGCCGAGCGACATGTTGATGACGTCGACGGCATCGCTCGTGTCGCCGTCGCCGTCGGGGTCGACGGAGGCCTCGATCGCCGCATCGACGACGTCGGTGGTCGACCCGCCCTCGTCGAAGACCTTGAACGAGATGAGCTTGGCCCGGGGCGCGACGCCCTTGCCGATGCTCCCCTGGACGCCTCGGCCGCAGCAGATCCCCGCGACGTGCGACCCGTGTCCTCCCGAACCCGTGTCGGCCCGGTCGATCGGGTCGGGGTCGGGAACCGGCGTGTCGTTCGTCAGGTCGTCGTCGAACGGATCGTAGCCCGTGTCGCCGACGAAGTCCCTGCCGCCGATGACCTTGGTCGTCGGGAAGGTCCCCGGCTCGATCACGGCGGGGTCGTTCGCATCGAAGTCCGCGACGCTTCCTGAGCCGCCGAAGTTCGCGTGCGTGTAGTCGATCCCCGAGTCGATGACGGCGACGACGACGCCCTCGCCCTTTGCCCCGTGGTTGTTCCATACGCGGGGCGCGCCGATGAACGGCACGCTCGAGGTGAGGGCCGGCGATACCCGTCCCGCACGAACGACGCTCGCCACGTCCGGCCGGACGGCCAGGCGGGCCGCGGCCGCCGGCGACAGCACCGCCGAGAACCCGTTCATCGTCCGCGCGAACCGGAACCGCACCTCGCCGCCGAGGTCGCGGGCGGCGCCGATCGCCGCGCCCTGCGCGCCCAGGATCCGCTCGACCGTCGAAACCTGCGCCGTGGGCGCCATCGCGCCGGCCGCGCCGAGGCGGGCCGCGAGCGATGGGGCCTTGAGGCGGACGATGTAGACGCCCGCACCGGCCTGCCGAGCGATCGCCGGACGGAACCCTTCGGGAAGACGGAACCCGTCGGCCCGGGTGGCAGGCCTGCCGCTCCGGGAAACGGGGCCGGCTCCCGAAGCGATGTTCGGGGCGGCAAGGGCGACGAGCGCGATCAGGACGGCCGCAGCCAAGAGACGATGACGCATCGATGGACCCCCCTCTCCGGAGAAGGCGCCACGCGTCCCGAAATCCGGTCGACGTGGCACCCTACGGCGCGGAGCGTACCCCGAGCGAAGGGGTTGCGCGCAAGGTAATGGCTGTTGTTCTGGAGCTACCCGCCGGCGACTGCCGGCAGGATCGAGACGGTGTCGCCCTCGCGCACGGCGGTCTCGAGGGAACCGAGGTATCGGACGTCCTCGTCGTTCACGTAGACGTTCACGAACCGGTGGAGTCCGCCGTCGTCGGTGACCACGTTCCTCGTGATCCCCGGGTACCGCGTCTCGAGGTCGGACAGCAGCTCGCGGAGCGTCGCGCCTTCGGCGTCGACGCGCGGTTCGCCGCCCGCGTGCTTGCGGAGGATCGTGGGCAGCTTCACCTGGACGGGCATCGCTTCGGTCTCCCTACTCCCCTGGGTTGGTCGACACCCCGTGCTCGGCCTCGGACGGGGTCCCGCCCGGGGCGATGCCGCAGAAGGCGTCGTAGTCGATGAGCTCGGTGATGGTCGGCTCCTTGCCGCAGACCGGGCAGTCGGCGTCCCAGCGAACCCTCACCGTCTGGAAGTCCATCAGCAACGCGTCGAAGATCAGCAGCCGGCCGATCAAGGGGTCGCCCTTGCCGGTGATGAGCTTGACCGCCTCGGTCGCCTGGATCGAGCCGACGATGCCCGGCAGCACCCCGAAAACGCCACCCTCGGCGCAGCTCGGAACCGTGCCCGGAGGCGGTGGCTGCGGGAACAGGCACCGGTAGCACGGCGCGTCCTGGCCCGGCATGAAGACCGTGGCCTGGCCGTCCCACTGGTAGATCGAGCCGTAGACGAGTGGCTTGCCGAGGAACTGCGTGGCGTCGTTCACCAGGTAGCGCACGGGGAAGTTGTCGGTGCCGTCCACGATCACGTCCCACGGCTCGAGGATCTCGAACGCGTTCTGTGAGGTCAGGATCGTGTCGTAGGGCACGACCTCGATCGTCGGGTTGATCGCGCGGAGCCGGTCGGCGGCGCTGTCGACCTTCGGCCGGCCGACGTCCGCCGTCGAGTGGATGATCTGGCGCTGCAGGTTCGACTCGTCCACCCGGTCGAAGTCCAAGATCCCGAGCGTCCCCACGCCGGCCGCGGCGAGATACATCGCGACCGGCGATCCCAGTCCGCCCGCCCCGATGCACAGGACCTTCGCGTCGAGGAGCTTGCGCTGCCCGTCGCCGCCGATGCCCGGCAGGATGATGTGCCGCGCGTACCGGCGGACCTGCTCCTCGGTGAACTCGGCGCTCACGAGACCACCACGTCCTCTTCGAAGACCTCGCCGGCGTCGGCGATCGTGAACGCCCGCAGGACCGGGTTCTCCCGGTCGGACAGGGACATGATCAGGTAGAAGGATTCGGGGAACGAGGCCTGCGTCCCGTCGGGCCACAGGGCGCGCTCGCGATCGGTCTTCGAGGGGTACGCCTCGGAGTGCGTGTGCGTGTGGAAGATCCCGAGCAGGTCCCAGCCCTCGTCGTCGATCTCGTTCATGACCGCGTTGTGCTCCGTCGGGTCGAGCCGGTAGGTGACGGGGCTCGCGTCGGCGTTCGTCATCGGGAAGAACTTCACGGCCCGGCCTTCCTTGCCCGCCAGCAGTCCGCACGACTCGTTCGGGAAGCCCGCGCGCCCATGCTCCACCATCTCGTCGAAGGAACCGCGATCGATCTCGAACATGCAGTTGCAACAACCCTACCAGCGCGGTGCTATTCCCTGAACCGCGGTTCAGCCCTCCGCCGTCATCCGTCCGCCGCTGCGAGCCGGCCGGTCACCGCGATCGTCCCGGGCCTGCCCTCGACGCTCACGCCGATGTCGGCGGCGAGCACACCGCGGCCCGCGAGCTCGTCGGCCATCCACTCGTGATCCGCCGCAGCGATCAGCAGCCCGCCCGACGTCTGCGCGTCCGAAAGGACCAGCTGCTCCGGCTCGGTCAGCCGACCCCACTGCACGTGCGGGCGAACGTGGGCGTGGTTGCGCTTCGTGCCGCCGGGCACGACGTCCGTCATCGCGAGGTCGAGCACGCCGTCGAGCAGCGGGACGGCGCTTGCGTCGATCCGAGCGCCGACGCCCGACGCCTGCAGCATCCGCTGGAGGTGTCCGAGGAGCCCGAACCCGGTCACGTCGGTCGCCGCCTCGGCGCCGACCTGCAGCATGGCCTCGGCCGCGTCCGCGTTCGTCGTCGTCATGAGCTCGACCGATCGCGCGAGGAGGTCCTCCCCGACCACGCCCCGCTTGTGCGCGGTCG
>JBBDWS010000145.1:0-1572 GCA_040902755.1 Actinomycetota bacterium | reverse complement strand
TCGACCGATCGCGCGAGGAGGTCCTCCCCGACCACGCCCCGCTTGTGCGCGGTCGTTGCGATCCCGACGCCGAGCGGCTTGGTCAAGAAGAGGTGCGCACCCGCCGGGACGGTCGAGTTCCGCACGATCCGATCCGCGTCCGCGAGCCCGAGCGCCACCATCCCGTACTTCGGCTCTTTGTCCGTGATCGTGTGGCCGCCGAGGACGGGGGCGCCCGCCGCGCTCGCCACGTCGATCCCGCCCTGGAGGACACGCCCCAGCATCTCGAGCGGGAGATCGTCGACGGGCCATCCCACGACGTTCAGCGCGAGGAAGGGGTGTCCGCCCATCGCGTAGATGTCGGAGAGCGCGTTCGTCGCCGCGATCCGGCCCCAGTCATACGGGTCGTCGACGATCGGTGTGAAGAAATCGAGCGTGGCGATCAACGCTTGTCCGTCGGGGAGGCGGACCACCGCGGCGTCGTCGCCGGTATCCGATGCGACGAGCACGTCCTCGGAGACGGAGGGAAGGCGCAGGCCGCCGAGCACGGTCGCCAGGTCGGCGGCGCCGAGCTTGCATCCGCATCCGGCGCCGTGACTGAAGCTGGTGAGGCGACGTTCCTCGACCGCCATGGGCCAAGGATACGGCGGCCGACACCGCTCGAAGCGGGCGCGTAGGCTCGCGGCGTGCGAATCGCCGTCGTCGGGCACAACGAGTGGATCGAGTTCGCACGGGTCGACCACGTCCCGGCGGCGGGCGAGATCGTCCATGCGGCCGAGGGCTGGGAGGAGCCGGGCGGCGGAGGCGCCGTCGCCGCCGTGCAGCTCGCGCGGCTCGCGGGATCGAGCACGTTCTTCACCGCCGTCGGCGAGGACGAGCGCGGGATCTGGACCGGCCGGGATCTGACCCCACGCGGCGTGCAGGTCCGCGCCGCCGTCCGCGGCGAGCCGACGCGCCGAGCCGTCGTCTTCGTCGACGCGAACGGCGAACGCACGATCGCGACGCTCGGGCGACGGCTCGAGCCGGAGGCGGCCGACCATCTGCCGTGGGAGGAGCTCGATGACGCCGACGCGGTCTACTTCACCGCGGGCGATGACGCAGCGCTCCACCGTGCGCGGCGTGCACGGGTGCTGGTCGCGACGAGCCGCGCGATGAAGCGTCTCGCCGAGGCCGATGTCGAGCTCGACGCGATCGTGGGGAGCGCCCGCGACCCGGCCGAGCGGTACGAGCCCAGCGGGCTTTCCACCCCTCCTCGCCTCGTGGTCATGACCGAGGGCCGCGAGGGCGGCCGGTACGAAACGGCGGGCGGGCGGAGCGGGACCTACGAGACGCCGCCCCCACCGGGGCCGGTCGTCGACACGTACGGCGCGGGCGACTCGTTCGCCGCCGGGCTGACGTATGCACTCGGCATCGGGCTCGACGTGGAGAGGGCCTTGGCGCTCGCCGCCAGGTGTGGCGCGTGGGTGGTCGCGGGACGAGGCCCGTACGAGCGACAGCTCACCGCTGCCGACCTCGACGCGTAGGCCGGCGCCTCCAGCGCTACGCGAGCGTCGAGACCTCCATCGCGTGGTGCTCGCGGACGTCGGCGGACGC
>JBBDWS010000144.1:9381-11436 GCA_040902755.1 Actinomycetota bacterium | reverse complement strand
GGCGAGCTCCGGCCGGCGGCGGCATGGCCGGGCGACACATGGCCCGACGAGCCGCAGCCGAGCGTGGCGCTCGCGGACCTCGACCCCGGCACATTCGAGGTTCGCCACCAGGGAGAGCTCCTCGGGGCGATCACCGTCCGGATGCCGGCCAACGATCCGATGAACCCGTCGAAAGAGCGGCTGATCCACGACCTCGCGTCGCAGGCTGGACTCGTGCTTCGCAACGTGCGGCTGATCGAGGAGCTCCGTCAGTCCCGACGCCGCATCGTCGCGGCCGTCGACGAGGGGCGCCGGCAGCTCGAGCGCAACATCCACGACGGCGCCCAGCAGCAGCTCGTCGCCCTGGCGGTGAAGCTTCGGCTCACCGACGCGGTGTTGGACAAGGACCCGGCCAAGGCGCACGCCTTCCTCGGAGAGCTCCGCGATGAGACCAACGAAGCGCTGGAGAACCTCCGCGACCTGGCGCGCGGCATCTATCCACCGCTCCTGGCAGACGAGGGTCTTGCCGCGGCGCTCGAGGCCCAAGCCCGTCGATCCCCCGTGCCCGTACGGGTGAGCCGCGACGGGATCGGCCGGTACCCACAGGACGTCGAGGCAACCGTGTACTTCTGCGTCCTGGAGGCGCTGCAGAACGTGACGAAGTACGCGAACGCCTCCGGCGTCGACATCGACATCCAGCAGCGGGACGGCGCGCTCACCTTCGAGATCCGCGACGACGGGATCGGGTTCGACCAAACCACCGCTCCCCGCGGGACCGGGCTTCAGGGGATGGCCGACCGCGTCGAGGCCGTCGGCGGCACCCTGCACGTCCGGAGCGCGCCGGGAGACGGCACGACCGTCAGCGGAACGCTCCCGATCTCCTGATGGGCAGCGACTACACCGGCTTCGCGGCGCCCCACGCGGACTCGAGGCGATCCGGTCCGAACGCGGCCTTGGGGATGTACGCGGCCGCCCCGCACTCGGCGGCGCGCGGCGCGTACTCCTCTTCCTCGTACGTCGAAAGGAGCAGCACCACCACGGGCTCGCTCTGCCCGTCGAGGATCTGGCGCGTCGCGTCGAGGCCGTTGATCCCCGGAAGGTTCACGTCCATCAGCACGAGATCGGGCTTCAGCTCTCGAGCGAGCATGACGGAGTCCTCACCGGTCTCCGCCTCGCCGGCCACCTCGAACCCATCGGTGGCCTCGACCACGAGCCTCGCCGCCATCCGGAACGGCTCTTGATCGTCCACGATCAGCACTCGAACGGGCATCTGCTGGTCCTCCAGGCTCAGCGTCCCACGAGGCCGGTCGAGCGACAGTGATGCCAGCACCACTCTTGGCACCGCCCACCGGGGGACGCGCGGGGCTCAGGTCCAGCCTCAGGCGGCGCCGCTGAGGCGAAGGAACGCCTGCTCGAGGACGAGCCGCGCGTTCAGGTTCACGTCCTCGGCCAGCGCCGCCCGCGCCTCTTCGGCGGCGGCTAGCCCGGCCGCGGCAATGGCCGGCGTCGCGGCGACCGGCGCGAGGTCGGGGTTCATCAGCAGGTCGGAACCGCCTCCCACGGCGACCACCACGCCGTCGCGGAGGAGCGCCGACACTGCCAGCAGCACCCGGTCCACGTAATCGCGCTCGGCCCTGCGGACCTGCCGCTTGTGACGCTCCTCCATGCGGCGGATCGCACCGCGGTACGCGTCCTCGGGCCGACCGCGATCGTCGAGGAACGGCGCGAGCTCGTCGCGAAGGTTCTCGGCGAGGTCCTTCTTGTAGCGCTCCGCGGCCGTGAGCACGAGATCGGCGGCCTCGAGCGAGCCGGCCGGGCCGCGACCCGACATGGAGACGGCGTCGCGTGCCACCTCCCGGAACGACAGGCCGTCCGGATCCGTCGCCAGTCGGCGCGCGCGTCCGACGTTCCCGCCGGCGAGTCGCGCGGCGAGTGCGGCTCGCCCTGGGTCGGCGCCCTCCCCGGTCAGCGTCTCGACGACGAAGCGCTCGGACAGCGGCAGGAACGTGACGACGTGACATCGCGAGAGCACCGTCTCGGGGAGCTCGTCCGGGCGGGCGGAGAGCAGGAGGATGA
>JBBDWS010000144.1:0-9281 GCA_040902755.1 Actinomycetota bacterium | reverse complement strand
CGAGCAGCATCTTGCGCAGATGCTCACCGACCTCCGTTCCGCCCGGCTCCCGCGTCACGAGGACGTCCGCCCCCTGCGACTCGAGCCAGTCGTTGGCGAGGCGGATCTGCGTTCCCTTGCCCGCGCCCTCGACGCCCTCGAAGGCGACGAAGAGACCGGAGGAGGGAGGGCGCTTGAGCTTTGGGACGAGGCCGAGGGGTTGCTGCTTGCCAACCCGGAACCGCCGAAGGCCCTTCCGGGTGAACGCTCCGGCCAGGACGGCGCCGAGCCCCGCGACCATCAGGGCGGCACGCGTGCCGGACAGGTCGATCCGGCGGTCGCCGATCGTGAGATCGTGCTCGCCGACCGTTCCCGCGAGGATCGGGAACAGGGTCAGCGAGAGGAACAGCCCGAGCCGCGACAGCACCGTGAGCGCGCCGAACGTCCGACCACGGAACTCGTCGGTGATGTTCTCTTGCAGAAGCACGTACCCGCTCACCCAAGCCGACCCGCAGAAGGCGCCGAGGATTACGGTCATCACGGCAGCGAGCTCGATCCCGGGCATGAGCGCCAGGACGAACAGGGTCGCCGCCGCGGCGATGATCGAATAGACGAAGACGTACTCGCGCTCCACGAACTCGACGACCTTGTTCGACGAGGCCATCCCGATCCCCATGCCGATGCCGAACGATGTCACGAGGATCCCCCATCCGGTATTCCCGGCGCCGAGCGCGTTGCGCGCGAAGATCGGCCCGAGCGCCAGCACCGCTCCCACCGCGCTGAACGCCGCCACGATGCCGAGCGTCATCGCGGAAGCGAGCGAGTTCTCGCGCAGGAACCGCACCCCGTCGGCGATGTCCCGGCCGACGCGTGAGAGGTCGAATCGCGAGTGCGACGACGGCGCCGGCGAGGGGAGCGCGATCCGGCTCACGAGGTACGCGGACAGGACGAACGTCCCCCCGTCGAGCCACAGTGCGAGCGACTCCGGACGGTCCGTGAACCACGGGATGAGATCGGACCCTCCGGCCAGGAACGCGAAGACCAATCCGCCGAGCGGCAAGGTCCCGTAGGTCGTCACGAGGCCGAGCGCGTTCGCGTTGGCGAGCTGCCGGCGAGGGACGAGGTTCGGCAGCGATGCGTCGCGGGAGGGCGTCCAGAGCAGCGACAGCGACTCGATCACGAACGAGAGGAGGTAGATCGCCCACAGCGGCCCGAGGAACGGCATGAGCGCATACAAGACGCCGCGGGAGATGTCGGCCGTCATCATCAGCGTCTTGCGGTTGAACCGGTCGACGATCGCGCCGGCGAGCGGCCCGAACAGGATGGCGGGCAGCATGCGAGCGGCCATCACCCCGGCGACCGCGTAGTTCCCTACGTCGCCGCCCTTGCGGGCCACGAGCGAGGTCACTGCAACGAACCCAACCCAGTCGCCGAAGGAGCTGGCCGTCTGCGCGACCAGGAGCTTGGAGAACTGCGTGTTGGTGACGAGGTCCTTCAGCGTCGCCGGCCGGGTCCCTCGGAGCGCAGCGACCTCGTCGGCGAAGCTGCTCGCCACCTACCCCTCCGCCGCGGCCGGTGCGTCGTCGTCGCCCGAAGCCGAGGCCGGGCGGGCCCGCCTCGCGGTGGTCCGCTTGGCCGCCGAGCGTTTGGCCGCCGAGCGTTTGGCCGTTGACCGCTTCGCGCTGGACTTCGCGTTGGACTTCGCGCCCTTCGCCTTGGCGCGCTCCGCGCGGGCGAGGGACTTCGCGGCCCGAGCGGCGGCTTCGGCCTCGGGGTCGCCCTGCTTCTTCACGTTGAACGACGTGTCGAGCTCGGCTCCGCAGTTCCAGCACCGGTAGCTCTTCGGGCGCTCGAGCAGGAGCGAACCGCACTCGGGGCACGGATGATCCTTCAGCGGAGGATTGCTCACCGCGAAGTCGCACTCGGGATAGCGGTCGCACCCGTAGAAGAGGCCGAACCGCGTCCGCTTCTCGACGATCTCGCCCTTGCCGCACTGCGGGCATGTGATGCTGAGGCTCTTCGGCGGGTCCTTCTTGATGTACCGGCAATCCGGATAGCCCGAGCACCCGACGAACGGGCCGTAGCGGCCGACCTTGCGAACGAGCTGCTTCCCGCACTCCGGGCACTTCTCGTCGAGCATCTCGGGCTCGGGACGCACCTCGCCGTTCAGGTTGCGGATGTACTTGCACCCACCCTGGTCCTCCGCGAACCGCGAGCATCCGATGAACCGGCCGTACCGTCCGAGCCGGATCTGGAGCCGCCCGGGCGGGACACGCTCCTCCTCGATGCACCGAGGGCAATCCTCGTCGACTTCCTCGATGTAACGCTCGAACTTCTCCTCGGCGCGCACGAGGTCCTCGGAGAAAGGCGTCCAGAACTCGGCCAGCACGCCGGTGCGCGCGGCGGCGCCCTCGGCGATCTCGTCGAGCTCCTCTTCCATCCGCGCCGTGAAGTTCACGTCGACGATCTCGGCGAAGTGCTCGACCAGCTTGTCGGTCACGACCTCGGCGACGTCCTCGGGGAAGAACCGCTTGTCCTCCAGGCGGACGTACCCCCGGTCCTGGATCGTCGAGATGATCGAGGCGTAGGTGGACGGACGCCCGATACCGAGCTCCTCGAGCGTCTTCACGAGCGAAGCCTCCGTGAAGCGCGGCGGCGGCTGCGTGAAGTGCTGCTCGGGCAGGACCTCGAGCATCCGGAGCACCTGGTCCGGCGTGAGGTCGGGCAGGCGGTTCTCCGCGTCCTCGTCGGGGCCTTCGTCGCGGCCTTCGGTGTACGCGCGGATGAAACCGTCGAAGATCAGCGTCTGTCCGGTGGCGCGCAGCCCGTAGGTACCCCCGTCGGCGGTCGCTTCGATGTCGACGCCGACCTGGTTGAAGCGCGCCTCGGCCATCTGCGTCGCCACCGTGCGCTTCCAGATCAGCTCGTAGAGCCGCAGTTGGTCCCGGTCGAGCGATCCGGCCACGCGCGCCGGATGCCGGAGCGCCGAGGTCGGGCGGACCGCTTCGTGGGCCTCCTGCGCGTTGCGCGAGCGTGCCTTGAAGCGCCGGGGCTTCTCGAGCGCGTACTCGGGACCGAAGTCGTTGCGCACGACCTCCTCGATCTCGCGTAGCGCGCTCTCGGCGATGTTCACCGAGTCGGTTCGCATGTACGTGATGAGACCGACCGTTCCCTCTCCGGGGAGATTCACGCCTTCGTACAGGCGCTGCGCGAGCGTCATCGTCTTGCGGGCGCCGAATCCGAGCTTGCGCGCGGCCTCCTGCTGCAGCGTCGAGGTCGTGAATGGCGGCGACGGCGAGCGCTTGCGCTCCTTGCGCTCGACGTTCTCGACCCGATACGCGGCGGACTGCAAGCGCTCCGCGTGCGTAGCGGCGTCGGCTTCGGCTCGAAGAAGCAGTCCTTTCTTGTCCGGAGACGTCGCGAGCCGGCCCTCGGGGACCTCGACCAGGTGGGCCGTGAAGGGATTGTCCTCGGCATCGGGCGTCAGCCTGACGTCGACGCTCCAGTACTCGACCGGCTCGAACGCCCGGATCTCGCGCTCGCGCTCGACGATCAGCCGGACGGCGACCGACTGGACCCGTCCCGCCGACAGCCCGGGACGGACCCGCCGCCACAGGATCGGCGAGATCTTGTAGCCCACCAGGCGGTCGAGCACCCGCCGCGCCTCCTGGGCGTCGAACAGCTTCAGGTCGATCTCACGTGGATTCCGGAACGCCTCGAGGATCGCGTCGCGGGTGATCTCGGTGAAGGTGACCCGCTTCGCCCGCGCCGGATCGACCCCGAGCAGGGTCGCCACGTGGAAGGCGATCGCCTCGCCCTCGCGGTCGTAGTCCGTCGCGAGGACGAGCTCGTCGGCCTGCTTCAGGGCCCTCTTCAGCTGAGTGACGTGCTTCTTGGAGTCCTCAGGGACCTCGTACGTGACCTCGAACTCGTGTTCGACATCGACGCCGAGGTCGCTCTTGGGCAGGTCCCGGATATGGCCGTAGGAGGCACGGACCGTGAAGTCCGGGCCAAGATATTTCTCGATGGTCTTCGCCTTGGCGGGCGATTCAACGACCACCAGGGTCTTCGCCATGCCTGCATCACGTCCATTTCACGAGGGATCGGAGGCCCGGCAGCCTGGAGGGGTGCCTCCGAGGCGGAGGGTACCAGTCCCGCTAGTCAACCCCGGGATTATCGGCCCGGGCACGGCCGGGGTGTCGGAAGGCGCATCCGGCCCGAGCGATGAACACGGTGGTAGGGTCCGTCCATTCCCGTCCATGCGGGGGTTCACGCTGCTCGGGATCTTCAACTCGTTCATCACCGAGGAGATCGTCCGGTACGGCTACCTGGCGATCTTCGTGCTCATGGTGCTGGAATCGGCCTGCGTGCCCATCCCCTCCGAGGTCACGATGCTGTTCGGCGGAGCCCTGGTCTCGGCCTCGTTCCTCGCTCCGGACCAGCAGCTCGACCTGTGGCTCGTCACCCTGGCCGGCACCGGCGGCAACGTCGTGGGGTCCTGGCTCGCCTACTGGGCCGGCTATGTCGGCGGTCGGCCCTTGATCGATCGGTGGGGCCGGTACCTGCTGATCCGCCCGCACGAGGTCGAACGGGCGCACGACTGGTTCGAGCGCCACGGGGAGCTCGCGGTCTTCGGCGGCCGCCTCCTTCCCGTGGTCCGGACGTTCATCAGCCTGCCGGCCGGTGTGGTCCGGATGGGGTTCGGCAAGTTCACGGTGTACACCGTGCTCGGATGCCTGCCCTGGTGCCTGCTCCTCACCTGGCTCGGGTACCTCCTGGGCGAGCGCTGGGAGACGGTCGAGCGGATCTTGCGGCCGTTCGCCTGGGCGATCGCGGCGGCCATCTTCGTGGCCGGAGTCTGGTTCGTCTGGCACCGGATCCGCTCGATCCACCGGGAGGAAGAGGAGCAGCGGGCCCGCGCCGCCGAGACCGAGATCGTGGCCGAGCAGGCCCGAGACGCGGACGAAACAGTCTAGCCAAGCTCGGCGCGCATCACCCAGGACTCGGCGTCCTCGGAGACCTTCTGGAAGCCCGTCCGCTCGTACATCATCCGCGAGCGGTTGTGCGCAGCGACCGACAGCGAGAGCGTCTGGAAGCCGTCCTGACGGGCCTGGACCATCAGCGCGCGCAGCAGGGTCTCGCCGATCCCTTTCCGACGGTGGAGCGGAACGACCGCGAGGCCGAGCTCCGGCGTCTTCTCGTCGACGAACCCCCAGCCAGGCTCCTCCTCGGTGAACAAGCGGTACCAAGCCGCCCCGACCGGCTCGTCGTCGATCTCGGCTATGACTCCGGCGTCGCCGGGTCGCCCCCACTCGCGGTGGTACCGCTCGAGCATCGGGTCGGCGAGTGCCGCGATCGTGCGCTCGCGCGGCCAGTCCGGGTTCCACGCGGCGGCCTCGTAGAGCATCGACTTGAGGAATCCCACGTCGTCGGGACCGGCCGGCCGTATGTTCAAGCCTTCGCCTTTCGCGCTTCGGAGGAACCGAACCCTAGCGCACCGACGGGCGCGGCGTGGAACCGCCCGTTCGCGGGAAAGACATCCTTCGCGGTGACCGGGCGTACCCTCGGAGCTGAGCGATGGGCAAGGCATTCCACGTGTTCCCCGAGGCCGAGCATCAGACCGAGCCGGTGCTCGGATGGCGCGCGTGGCGACTCGGCCGGACGGACGAGGGCTTGCGGATCGTCCCGACCACCCCGCGATCTGCCTGGGAGCCGCGCGTCGCGATCCACGCCACGTGCAGCGGCGCCCACACGCGCGAGTACATGGTCTACAACCCCGAGCTCGTCGCCTCGCATCGGAGCCCCGAGCCCGGATGCACGTGCGGCATCCACGCGATCAAGGACCCGGCGCGATTGGCGCGTTCGGGCCGGTCGGCGGCCGTCGCCGGCCGGGTCGCGATGTGGGGTCGCGTGATCGAGCACACGAAGGGCTATCGCGCCGAGTTCGCCTACCCCTCCCGACTGCGGCTCGTGTGCTCGTGGTGCCTCTGGTACGGACGACTGCCCGCCGTTCCTGATCGTGTCTTCGAACGCGGCGGCGAGCTCCGGCCTGCATGCGAAGCCCACCGGAAGCGTCCGGCGGCGGTCGGGACGCGGCTCGACGTGGATCAGGTGCAGCAGGAACTCCTCGACACGTACGGGATCGAGCCTCTGGCCGTGGAGTCGCTCCGACCGCTGGACGACCGCCACTCGGTGGGCCTCATCACGAGGTTCCTGCGGGTGTTCGATCGCGACCGCAGCTGAGCGAAGGCCCTCCTTGGAGCTCTAGAGCTCGATCTCGGGCGCCACCTGCTGCAACCCCTCGATCGAGACCGCGAGGAACTCGTCGAGCGGGATCCCGAGCCCTTCCTCCGCGCCCGTGACCTCTTCCCGGTCCACGCCCGGCGCGAACGCCTTCTCCTTCAACTTCTTCTTCACGGACGAGACCTTCATCCCGGTGGCCTTCTCCGGCCGCACGAGTGCCGCCGCGACCAGCAGACCGGCAACCGCGTCGGCGTGCACGACCGCGACCGACATGCGGTCGGTCCGGTACTCGGAGAACGCGTGCGCGAGGACGCCGTTGATCACACGCTCGTCGACACCGGCCTCGCGGAGCCAGCCCTCGGCCAAGCGCGCGTGGTTCGACGCATCGTCGCCCGTATGGTCCTGGTCCAGGTCGTGGAACAGGCCGGTGAGACCCCACAGGTCCTCGTCCTCCCCGAACCGCCGAGCGAGGGCACGCATCACGCCTTCCACCGAGATGAGATGGCGCACGGTCGTCTCCTTCAAGCACTTCTCCCGTGCGAACGCGTGCGCGGTGTGCCGGTCCATCAACTGGCCGCCTTCGGCTCCCGGAGATGGAAGGGCACGCTCGTCACGACCACGTTCGGTTCGAACAGCAAGAGGCGCTTGAAGTAGAACGCCGTCTGGTTGTGGAGGAGGTTCTCCCACCAGTGCCTCGGGATGAACTCGGGCAGCACGACCGTCACGATCGTGTCACCACGGCTCGTGTACTTACGGACCTCGGTCAGAAGCGGCTCCCCGTACTCGCGGAACGGCGCCTCGACCAGGACGAGCGGCACGTCGATCCTCCGGTCGTGCCAGTCGTCGATCACGCGCTCCACCTCGTCGGGATCGGAGACGAAGAACACTCCCTCCAGTCGCGTGGGCCGCAGCGACTTCGCGTAGATGATGGCCCGGACGGTCGCGTCGTGCACCGCCGCGATCGGGACGAGTACGACGCTCCGCTCGGGTTCGACGGGATGTTCGCGGTGTGCGCTCGCGACCTCCCTCTCCTCGGGGACCAGCGGGATGTCGGTGACGACGATCCCCGGCTCGAACAACAGGGATGTCTTGAGGCGGAGCGCCTCGCGATCCCGGATGAACTGCAGCCATGACCGCCCTCGCAGCTCTTCGGGGATCACGACGGTCACGAAGTCCTCCGGGCGCCTCGGGACCCCTTGGATGTAGGAACGGAGCGCCCGCACGAGCTTGTCGTGGCCCTCCTCGAGGAGCTCGAGCCTCCCGAGGCGCGGGGCCGTGGACTCCCATGCCACGGCCGTCTCGTCGAACCGCTCGAGAGGGCCGATGTACAGCGGATGGACGACCTCCGGACGAAGCGCTCGCAGGTAGCTCACCGCGTCGAGCGTCGCGGTATCGAGCTCTCTGACGAGGAACAGGAACGTGTTCCGCCCCACCTGATCCGCGGTGAGATCGCGGGCGCGCAGCATCTGGCCCACGCGCTCGTAGTGGCGGTGGACGGCCAGGAAGAACGACACGATGACGGGCATCGCGGCGATCACGATCCATGCACCGAGCGTGAACTGCGTCACCGCAACGATCACCAGGACGACCGCGGTGACGGTGACACCGACGCCGTTCACGGCGAGGTTCCGCTTCCAGCCCGGCCCCTTGTCCCGGAGCCATTTCCGAACCATCCCCGCCTGCGAGAGCGTGATGGCGGTGAAGACGCCGACCACATAGAGGTGGATGAGGCGGCTCAACTCGCCCTGGAAGAGCCACACGAGCAAGGCCGCCAGGACGGTGAGCGACAGCACGCCGTTGGAGAAGACGAGCCGGTTGCCGCGGTTCCGATACTGCGAGGGCATGAAGCGGTCGCGCGCGAGGATCGACGCGAGGCGCGGGAAGTCCTGGTACGCGGTGTTCGCGGCAAGCACGAGGATCCCTGCCGTCAGCCCCTGAAGCAGCCAGAACGGGCCCGAGCGTCCGAAGATCGTCTCGCCGATCTGCGACAGCACCGATCGCGTTCCCGCGATCTCCTCGTTCACCCGCACCTCGAGCATCCGAGCGAGGAACGTGATCCCGAGGAACATGGGGATGCTCAGGGCGCCCATGAGCGCGAGGGTCGTCGCGGCGTTCCGAGCCTGCGGTCGCCGGAAGGCCTGAACGCCATCCGCGATCGCCTCGACACCCGTCAGCGCCGTGGCGCCGGAGGAGAACGCGCGAAGAAGCAGGAACACGCTGAGGCTGGCGACCGGCTCGAGCGGCAGGTCTGCCGTGACCGCACGAGGGCACCCGTCGAGGCATCGCACGAGCCCGATGACGAGCGTGACGAACACCATCGCGACGAAGCCGTAGGTCGGCACCGCGAAGAGCGTCCCGGCCTCTTTCACACCGCGAAGGTTCGCCACCGTGATCAGCACGACGAACGCGAGCGCCATCGGGACCTTGTAGGGGACGAGCGAGGGGAAGGCCGAGGTCACGGCGATCGCGCCGGCGGTCACGCTGACCGAGACCGTGAGGACGTACGACGTCTGGATCGCGGCGGCGGCGACAAGGCCTGGGATCGTTCCGAGGTTGTCCTTCGACACGATGTACGAACCGCCGCCTGCCGGGTAGGCGCGGCAGGTCTGCCGATAGGAGGCGATCACGATCGCGAGCAGCAGACCGATGCCGATGGCCAGAGGCACCATAGCGTCGAGGCCGGCAGGGCCCGCCAGGACCAGGACGAGCATCATCTGCTCCGTCGCATACGCGACGGAGGACAGCTGGTCGGACGCGAAGACCGGCAGGGCCAACAGCTTCGGCAGCAGTTGGTGCTCCTGCTTGCTGGAGGCGAGCGCGCGCCCGACGATGAGCCGCTTGAGGAGCCCCGTGGGCTGCCCGGCTCCTCGTTTGGCGGTGGTGGTCACGTCGGAGGATTCTAGGGTTCGGAGCGCCGCCGGTTGGCGGTTCAGAGCTCAGCGGCCGGATAGGACTCGAGGGCGAGACCGCTCGGATCTCCCGGGTGAGGGATCCACCCCGAGATGGAACGGAACGCTCGTGACCACGACGTTCGTTTCGAAGAGCAACAAGCGCTTGAG
>JBBDWS010000143.1:0-12076 GCA_040902755.1 Actinomycetota bacterium | reverse complement strand
AGGACGGCGACATCGTCGAGGGCGAGATCGTCAAGATCGACCGCGACGAGGTCCTCCTGGACATCGGGTACAAGTCCGAAGGCGTCATCCCCGCCAAGGAGCTCTCGATCCGCCACGACGTCGACCCGAACGAGGTCGTGAAGGTCGGCGACCACGTCGAGGCGCTCGTCCTTCAGAAGGAGGACAAGGAAGGCCGCCTCATCCTGTCGAAGAAGCGCGCGCAGTACGAGCGCGCGTGGGGCCGGATCGAGGAGGTCATGACCTCCGGCGGCACGATCAAGGGACCGGTGATCGAGGTCGTCAAGGGCGGCCTGATCCTCGACATCGGCCTGCGAGGGTTCCTCCCCGCCTCGCTCGTGGACTTGCGCCGGGTCCGGGACCTTCACCCGTTCGTCGGGCAGGAGCTCGAGGCCAAGATCATCGAGCTCGACCGCAACCGGAACAACGTCGTGCTCTCGCGCCGCGCCTTCCTGGAGGAGTCCCAGAGCGAGGGGCGGAAGAAGTTCCTCGAATCGCTGCAGAAGGGCGAACGCCGCAAGGGGACCGTCTCCTCGATCGTGAACTTCGGCGCGTTCGTCGACCTCGGCGGCGTCGACGGGCTCGTGCACGTGTCGGAGCTCTCGTGGAAGCACGTCGACCACCCGAGCGAGGTCGTCCAGGTCGGGCAGGAGGTCGAGGTCGAGGTCCTCGACGTCGACCTCGAGCGCGAACGCGTGTCGCTGTCGCTCAAGGCGACGCAAGAAGACCCCTGGAAGGAATTCGAGCGCATGTACTCGGCCGGCGAGATCATCGACGGCCAGGTCACGAAGCTCGTCCCGTTCGGCGCGTTCGTTCGGGTCGCCCAGGGGATCGAGGGCCTCGTCCACATCTCCGAGATCAGCGACCAGCACATCGACGCCCCCGAGTCCGTGCTGTCCGTGGGGGACCAGGTGCGCGTCAAGGTGATCGAGGTCGACGTCCCGCGCCGCCGTATCAGCCTCTCGATGCGCCAAGTGGGCGGCGCGATGCCCACCCCCAAAGAAACCGAGATCGAAGAAGAAACCCCCGAACCCCCCGCCGACGCGATCGAGCAGGCCCCCGAAGCCGAAGTCGTCGCAGCAGCCGAGGAAGCCCCGGCCGAACCCGCAACCCCAGCGCCCGCAGAGAGCTCGGAGACGTCCGTAGCGGCCGTGGCCCAAGCCTCCGAACCCGAGGTGGTCGCACCATCGACGGGAGCCGCGGCCGAGCCCGCAGGGATATCGTCGGCGCAAGAAGCCGCACCGAGCACCGACGCGACCGCCGACGACCATCCCGGAGGATCGGCCGGGGCGACCGACGAGGCCGCGACAACTCAGGCCCCGGAGACAGAAGAGCAGTCCGCAGAGGAGATCTCGCTCGAGGCGATCTTGGAAGACCTCAAGCGGCGCGAAGGGCGCTCCGAGTAGCTCCGATGCTTCTCGTCGGCCTCACCGGCGGGATCGGTTCGGGTAAGTCGACGGTCGCCCACCTGCTCGAACGCCGAGGGGCGGTGGTGTTCGATGCCGACGCCCTCGCGCGCAAAGCCGTCGAGCCTGGAACGCCGGGTCACGACGCGGTCGTGGAGCGATTCGGCGCGAACGTTCTGGCGCCCGGCGGCGAGCTCGACCGCGAGGCACTCGCGAGCATCGTGTTCGCGGACCCCGCCGCGCGCCGAGACCTCGAGGCGATCGTGCACCCGGAGGTTCGCCGCATGTTCGCCGACGGGTGCGAGGCGTACCGCGACACCGACCGCGTGGTCGTGTTCAGCGCCCCGCTCCTCGTCGAGACCGGGATGCACACGGCGTTCGAGGTCCTCGTGCTCGTCTCCACCCCGGTCGAGACCCAGATCGAGCGTCTCTTGCGCAACCGTGCGATGTCCGAGGAACAGGTGCGGGCCAGGATCGGCGCGCAGGCTCCCCTGGAGGAGAAGGCGGCGATCGCCGACGTGATCGTCGACAACGAGGGTGACCTCGAAGACCTCGAGGCCCAGGTCGACAGCCTCTGGGACGAGCTCCGGACGCGTGCGGCCGCGATGCCCGCCTGATGCGCTGGGCCGCGGTCTTCTTCGACGCCGGGGAGACGCTCGTGCACCCGCATCCCAGCTTCCCCGACCTGTTCGCCCGGATCTTGGTCCGCGAGGGCCACGAGGTCTCGCCCGAGGCGATCCGAGACCGGATCCACGTGGTGTCCGACCGGTTCCGGGAGGCCGCACGGACGAACGAGCTGTGGACCACGTCACCGGAGAAGTCGCGTCGCTTCTGGCACGAGGTCTACGCGATCTTCCTGCGAGACATCGGGATCGTCGACGCCGGTCTTGTGGACACGTGCTATCGGGAGTTCACCGATCTGGCGAACTACTCGCTGTTCGACGACGTCCTCCCGGCGCTCGATCTCCTCGGGGGAGCAGACCTGACGCTCGGGGTGATCTCCAACTTCGAAGAATGGCTCGAGCGGCTCCTCGAGCAGCTCGGCGTCCGCTCGTACTTCACCATCCGCGTGATCTCCGGCGTGGAGGGCCTCGAGAAGCCCGACCCGCGGATCTTCCAGCTGGCGATGGAGCGAGCCGGCGTCGAGCCCGGCCGGTCGGTTTACGTCGGCGACAACCCGGAGTTCGACGTCGACCCGGCGCTGGCCGTCGGGATGTTCCCGGTGTTGATCGACCGCAGGGACCGCTTCCCGGACGCGCCCGGTGCCAGGATCGCGTCCTTGGAGGAGCTCCCCGAGGTGCTCGGGATGACCCGACGATGAGCGAGGATCGGCTCTACACCGTCGAGGAGGCCAACGCCGTGCTGCCGGATCTTCGCGATCGCCTCGTCCGGATCCGCGAAGCGCGCCAGGTGCTCCTCCAGAGCGCGGCGGTGGTGAAGGAGCAGGTCGCCACCGACGGTGGAGGAACGCACGGAGGCCGCGACTACTGGCAGGCGCAGTCGACGCTGCGAGCGGAGATCGAGCGCCTCGCCGAGGAGAACATCGTGCTGCGGGATCCGGAGACCGGGCTGGTCGACTTCCCCGGCGAGCGACAGGGTCGTCGCGTCTGGCTCTGCTGGCGCGCGGGCGAGGAGCGCGTCGAGCACTGGCACGAGCTCGACACCGGCTTCATCGGCCGGCAGCCATGGTGACCGCCTCCTCCGCGCGCGTCGTCGTCATGGGCGCCACGCTCGAGGAACCACCTCCGGGCATCGGCGTGATCGCCGACACCGTCGAGCTTCTCTTCGCCGACACAGGGGAGTCGCTCGGCGAGGCGCTCGAGGGAAGCGACGTGATCCTCGCGTGGAAGCCGCGCAGTGGGCTGCTCGAGCCCGTGTGGCAGCGGGCGGGGGCCGTGAAGTGGATCCAGTCGGCCTCGGCCGGCGTCGACCGGCTCCTGTTCCCCGGGCTCGTCGACAGCCATGTCGTCGTGACGAACGCGCGCGGCGTGTTCGACCAGGCGATCGCCGAGTACGTGCTCACATTGCTGCTGTCGTTCGCCAAGGGGATGCCCGGCGTCTGGGAGCGGCAGGGTCGGGCCGAGTGGACGCCTCGGGACACCGAAGGCCTCGCCGGGAAGCAGCTGCTCGTCGTTGGCGTGGGCCCGATCGGGCGGGCCATCGGGGTCATGTGCCAAGGCCTCGGGATGTCCGTGCGCGGCGTGGGGACCACCTCCCGGCGTCGCGACGACGTTTTCCGCGTGGTCTACGGCGCGGACGAGCTCCTTGATGCACTCTCCTGGGCGGACTACGTGGTCGACGTCCTGCCCGGCACGCCGCAGACCCGCCGTGTGTTCGGGGAGAAGGCCTTCGACGCCATGCGGCCGGCCGCGCGCTTCGTGAACGTCGGACGGGGGAGCACGGTCGATGAGCCGGCGCTCGTCCGAGCGCTCCAGGAGGGGCGGATCGGCGCGGCCGCGCTCGACGTGTTCGAGGAGGAACCGCTGCCGAAAGACAGCCCGCTCTGGACCATGCCCAACGTGATCGTCTCGCCCCACATGGCGGGCGACTTCGCCGGCTGGCGGGAAGCGCTTGTCGAGCTCTTCGTCGAGAATCTCCAGCGGTACCTCACGGGCCGGCCGCTCAAGAACGTGGTCGACAAGGAACGGGGATACGTGCCGTCGTGACCGTCGCGATCGAGGTCAAGGGACTCCACAAGTCCTACGGGTCCCTCGAGGCGGTGGCCGGCATCGACCTCACGGTCGAGGTGGGCGAGGTCTTCGCGCTCCTCGGCCCCAACGGAGCCGGCAAGACGACGACGGTCGAGATCCTCGAGGGGTACCGCGAGCGCTCGGCCGGCGACGTCTCGGTCCTCGGGTACGACCCGGCGAGGCGCGAGCGCGCGTTCCGGAGGCGGATCGGCATCGTCCTGCAGTCGACCGGCATCGACCCATACCTCACGGTCCGCGAAACGGTCGCGGTGTACGCGGCGTACTACCCGCAGCCGCGCGACGTCGACGAGGTGATCGAGGTCGTCGGCCTCACCGAGAAGCGCGACGTCCGCGTCCTGAAGCTGTCGGGTGGGCAACAGCGGCGCCTGGACGTGGCGATCGCCCTGGCCGGCGACCCCGAGCTGTTGTTCCTGGACGAGCCGACGACCGGCTTCGATCCGGGAGCCAGACGCAACGCGTGGGAGATCGTTCGCAACCTCACCGCGCTCCACAAGACGGTGTTCCTGACGACGCATTACATGGACGAAGCGCAGAACCTGGCGAGCCGGGTCGCCGTGATCGCGAGGGGGAAGATCGTGGCCGAGGGCCCACCCTCGACCCTCGGTGGCCGGGGCGCCGCGGCGACGGTCGTCCGGTTCGGGGTCTCCGAGCATGCCGACGACCTGCCCGAGGTGGCTCGCGATGCCCGGCGGGTTGCGGGCCGGTTCGAGCTCTCCACGACAGAGCCGACCCACGTGCTGCACGAGCTCACGTCGTGGGCCGTCACCCGGGGGATCGAGTTCGACGGCCTCGAGGTCGTGCGGCCGAGCCTCGAGGACGTGTACCTCGACCTTACCGGGGGAGAGGCGGGGGCGGAGTGAGCGATCCCGGGCTGCTGCTGCTACAGGTCCGCTTCACGAACAAGGCGTTCTGGCGCAACCCGGCGTCGGCGTTCTTCACGTTCGCGTTCCCGCTCATGTTCCTGGTGATCTTCACGTCCCTGCTCGGCAGCGGCGAGCTCGAGGTCGCGCCGGAGGTCGTGATCCAGCAGGACCGGTACTACGTGGCGGCGATGGGAACCTTCGCGGTGATCTCGGCGACGTACACGAACCTCGCGATCAGCCTGACCTTCACGAGGGATGCGGGGATCCTCAAGCGGACGCGCGGGACCCCGCTGCCGGGTTGGATCTACCTCTCCGGCCGGGTGATCCACGCCGTGCTGATCTCGCTGCTGCTGGTGATCATCACCTCCGCCTTCGGCATCCTCGTCTACGGCGCCGACGTGCCGACCGGAGCGGCGCTCGGGCAGTTCCTGGTCACCGTCATGGTCGGAGCCTCGGCCTTCTCGGCGCTCGGCCTCGCGACGACCGCCATCGTGCCGAACGCGGATGCGGCGCCGCCGATCGTGAACGCGATCATCCTGCCGCTGCTGTTCCTTTCCGGCATCTTCATCCCGATCCAGGAGAGCTCTCCGCAGTGGATGAAGACCGTCGGCGACATCTTCCCGGTGAAGCACTTCGCGGAGGCGACGATGGGCTCTTTCTACGGTTCCCCGTTGCCGTTCGAGTGGTTCGACGTTGCGATCGTCGCGGCCTGGGGGGTGGTCGGGCTCCTGCTCGCGACCTGGTTCTTCTCGTGGGAGCCTCGCAAGTAGCGCCGGTCCGCGGGCCGTCTTCGTAAGAAGGGGCGTGTGCTAGTCTCCGCGGCACCGTCGGTCCCAGGCCGGCGTCGCGATAGATCGAGGGGGGTTCCCAGCATGCGCAAAGTGTTCGTGGTCCTCGCGACGACCGGGTTGCTGTTCGCGGCCTGCGCCGAGGACGACCCGACGCTCGGCGGTGATACCGGACCGACCGGCGCGACCGAAACAGGCCCGACCGGCGCCACCGCCGAGGCCACGGCCGCGAGCTGCGCCGGGGCGAACGTGGATGCGTTCGAGTCCCCGGGGACCCTTACCGTGGCCACCGGCAATCCGGCCTTCCCACCGTGGTGGGAAGGCGGGGAGAGCGACGGCTCCGAGTTCGAGTTCAACGACCCCGCCAAGGGCCAGGGGTACGAGGGTGCCGTGGTCGCCGAGCTCGCCTCGCGACTGGGCTTCGCGTTCCCGGACGAGGTGACGTTCCTGGGGCTCGGGTTCAACAAGTCGTTCGCGCCCGGTCCTAAGGACTTCGACTTCGTCCTCCAGCAGATCTCGTACCTCCCCGAGCGCGACGAGGCCGTCGACTTCAGCGGGAGCTACTACGACGTACGGCAGGCGCTCGTCTCCGTGGAGGGATCGCCGATCGCCGGGGCGACCTCGATCGCCGAGCTCGCGGATGCCAAGCTCGGCGCCCCGATCGGGACCACGAGCCTCAGCGTCATCGAGGACGTCGTCCAGCCGAGCGAGGAGCCGGCCGTCTACGACGATCTCGCGGGCGCGGTGCAGGATCTCAAGAGCGGCGCGATCGACGGTGTCGTCGTCGACCTGCCGAGCGCGTTCTTCATCACCGCTGTGCAGATCCCCAAGGGCGTCGTGGTCGGGCAGTTCGAGACGGGGGAGACGCAGGAGTACTTCGCGATGGCCTTCGAGACCGGCAGCCCGCTCGTCGAGTGCGTCAACCTGGGACTCGAGGAGATGAAGGCCGACGGGACGCTCGAGGCGATCGAGCAGGAATGGCTGGCCGACAAGACGAACGCACCCGTTCTGAGCTAGCGCGTCGTGTCGGGCGGCGGCGGGGCGCCGGAGCTATACCAGCCGCTCCCCGGCGGTCCGATCACGCCGCCGACGGGCAACCGCGGGTCCCGGATCCTCGAGCCGCTGCGGCGTGAGGGCGCGCGCGGTGTCGCGATCGCCGTCGTCAGCACGGTCGTCTTCCTGACCCTCCTCGCGGTCGCCGTCGTGAACTCGACGGGCTGGCCGCTCATCAAGGAGGCGTTCTTCGACGGGGAGATCTTCGCCGACGCCTTCCCGAAGATCGTCGAGAAGTTCCGGCGCAACGTCTTCATCTTCCTGGTGGCGGAGGTCCTCGTCCTGGCGGTCGCGATGGTCATCGCGGTCCTTCGCAGCCTCGGTGGCCCGGTCTTCTTCCCGCTGCGGCTGATGGCCGCCGCGTACACCGACCTCTTCCGTGCCATCCCGACGATCCTGGTGATCGCGCTCCTCGGGTTCGGCGCGCCCGCGTTGCAGATCAAGGGCCTGCCCGATTCCGACGTGTTCTGGGCGATCGTCGCGCTGACCCTCGTCTACTCGGCGTACGTCGCCGAGGTGTATCGCGCGGGGATCGAGTCGGTCCACCCGTCCCAGGTGGCTTCGGCCCGCTCGCTCGGCCTCTCGCGCCGTAAGACGCTGCGCTTCGTCGTGCTTCCGCAGGCGGTCCGCCGCGTCATCCCGCCGCTGCTGAACGACTTCATCGGTCTGCAGAAGGACTCGGCGCTCGTCGCGTTCCTCGGCTACACGGAGGGCCTCCGCCAGGCACAGATCATCCAGTCGGAGACCTTCGACTTCACGCCGTACGTCGCGCTCGCGTTGATCTACATCGTGATCACCATCCCGCAGGCACGATTCGTCGACTGGCTGGTTGAACGCGATCGGCGGCGGCGGCAAGCAACGGTGGGCGTATGAGCGCCTCGGGGAGCGGGGCGGCGCTGGTCCTGGACGACGTCCACAAGTCGTTCGGAAAGGTCGAGGTCCTCAAAGGGATCGACCTGTCGGTCGCGGAGCACGAGGTCGTCTGTCTCATCGGCGCTTCCGGATCCGGCAAGTCCACGCTCCTGCGCTGCATCAACCTCCTCGAGCCGATCGATCGCGGTCGCGTCGTGGTCGAGGGCGAGGAGATCACCGCGCGAGGCGTGGACGTCAACCGGATCCGGCGGCGGATCGGCATCGTCTTCCAGGCCTTCAACCTGTTCCCGCACATGAGCGTGATCCGCAACGTCACCCTCGGGCCGACGGAGGCGCTCGGGATGTCGAGGGCGGAGGCAGAACTCCTCGGGGACGACCTCTTGTCTCGGTTCGGCCTCGCGGACAAGCGCGGCGACTACCCGGACCGCTTGTCCGGGGGGCAGCAGCAACGGGTGGCGATCGTGCGAGCGCTCGCGATGAAGCCCGACCTCATGCTCCTCGACGAGGTCACGAGCGCGCTCGATCCGGAGCTCGTCGCCGAAGTGCTCAACGTGATCCGGGAGCTCGCCGCCGGCGGGATGACGATGGTGATCGCCACCCACGAGATGGGGTTCGCGCGCGACATCGCCAACCGGGTCTGCTTCCTCGACGAAGGCGTCATCCTGGAGGAGGGACCGCCGGACGAGATCTTCAGCCGCCCGCAGCAGGCGCGGACCCAACGGTTCCTCCAGAGCATCATCGAGGCCGGGAGGATGTGATGGCCCTCGTCCCAGAGCCTCCGTCACGGCGTGCGGCCCTCCGCATGCTGCGCGAGAGCCGGCAACGCACGCTCGACCTCCTCGAGCGAGTTCCTCGCGGCGGTTTCACGCGGCCCGGCCTCGGCGGCGGGGAGTGGTCGCCGAAGGATCTCGTCGGCCACCTGACCAGCTGGGAGGAGTATGCGCTCGACGCGCTCGCGGCGTGGGAACACGGAGCGCGGGCGCCGATCGACGACCTCCAGTTCACCGTCAGCACCAGCCGGATCAACCGGCAGAACGTCGATCGCAAAGCGCCCTGGTCGGTCGTGAAGGTTCGGCGAGAGTCCCAGCGCACGCACGCCGAGCTCCTCGAGGCGATCGAACGGCTCACCGACGCGCGTTGGCGCAAACCGGCCACCCCGCGCGGGCGCAAGCCTCTGGGTCTTCGGCTCGGCGGCATCCTCGGAGGACCTGGCGGGCCTTTCCGTCACGACGAGGCTCACCATCCGAGCCTCGTCGCGTTGGTCGACGGGATCCGGTAGGTCGTTGCGGATCGACGTCAGATCATCGGTCGTGCGCCGGCGTCGATCCGCCAGGCTTCCCACGTCAGAACGCTCGACCGGCACGCCTGCGCCTGGAGATCCTGCGTGAGCGCGGGCATCACCACCGACGTCGTTCCCGAGCCTGAGTGCGGACCGAGCTTCCCGTTGACGTGGAGGGCCAGCTCGGGCCCGGTGGAGTCGTAGTCGACCCGGCCGAGCTCGATCGGCTCGCCCGCGAACAGGATGAAGAACCCGAGGCCGACCGCACCGCCGTCCTCGCAGGCGAGGTCCCACGCGAAGCCGAGCTCGATGAACACGATCCCTTCCGGGCGCCTGGCAGTGATGATGAACAACGGTTGGGCTGCGGACGTCCGTCCCTCGTAGGTGCGCAGTCGTTCGCGGAGCGGAGCGGCCATGGCGTGAAACGGGACGCCCGAGCCGGCGAGCCACGACGTCTCGGTCACGCCGTCGACGACCTTCGCGACGACTGTCGGAGCGGTTCCCTGGTCGCGAACGAGGGTCGTGCGCTCGACCGTCCAGGTCAGCTCACCCGTCGTGCAGAGCTGTGGCTCCTCCGCCGCGTCCAAGGCAGTGAACAGGTGCGTGATGGTCCCCGAGCCCATCCGGGTGCCGAGGATACCGGCCACGAAGAAGGCGTCGGAGAAGCCCACATGCACGACCTCCAGCTGGCCTTGGGCGAGGCGGATCCCGCGCGGGCTGAGATCGAACCCGTGACCGAACGGCAAGGACGTCCCGTCCTCGCACGTCGCCGCATCCTCCAGCCCAACGGCCTGGAAGCGCGTCACGCCGTTGCGGAAGGTCGAGAACAGCACGATCGTTCCGCCGGCCGAGGTCGTCCCCTCATAGATACGGAGCGAGGAAGGGGCGGCCGACGCCGGCGCCGGCGGCGTCAGCGACACGGCGACGGTCGTTACCAGCAGGGCGAACAGGAACTTGCGCCTCACCGTGCACCTCCGCGGGCCGAGCGTAGTCCGACGCGAACATGGGCGCTCTGGTTCCCGGTCATGAAGGAGTTGTCCGGGAGGCGCGCTAGCATCGATGCGTGCCCCCCTTCAAGATCCACGCCGACCACGAGCCGACCGGCGACCAGCCGAAGGCGATCGAAGAGCTCACCGAGGGGATCCAGCGCGGCGAGCCCCATCTGACGTTGCTCGGCGCCACTGGCACCGGGAAGACCTTCACGATCGCCAACGTCATCGAGCGGGTACAGAGACCGACCTTGGTGATGGCGCCCAACAAGTCGCTGGGCGCGCAACTGGCGAACGAGTTCCGGGAGGTCTTCCCGGAGAACGCCGTCGAGTACTTCGTGAGCTACTACGACTACTACCAGCCCGAGGCCTACGTGCCGCAGACGGACACGTACATCGAGAAGGACTCGTCGGTGAACGACGAGATCGAGCGCCTCCGACACTCGGCGACGGCGGCGCTCCTCACCCGGCGCGACGTCCTGATCGTCGCGAGCGTCTCTGCCATCTACGGCCTCGGCTCGCCCGAGGAGTACGAGGGGCAGATCCTCCGCGTCCATCGCGGCGTGGCCACCGACATGGAGTGGGCGAAGCAGCGCTTGGTGGACATCCAGTACCAGAGGAACCAGGCGAGCTTCACGCGCGGGAAGTTCCGCGTGCAGGGCGATGTGCTCGAGGTGCATCCGTCGTACGAGGAAACTGCCGTCCGCATCGAGTGGTGGGGCGACCAGATCGAACGCATCACGCGTTTCGACCCGATCACGGGCGAGGTGCTCGGCGACCTCTCCGAGATCACGGTGTTCGCCGCCACCCACTACGTCGCCTCGGACTGGCGGATGAAGCGCGCGGTCACGACGATCGAGGAGGAGATGCACGACCGCCTCGCCTACCTCGAAGCTCGCGGCAAGCTCCTCGAGGCGGAACGTTTGCGGATGCGCACCTCCTACGACCTCGAGATGCTCCGCGAGGTCGGTTTCTGCAGCGGCATCGAGAACTACTCGCGCCACATCGACGGGCGGCGACCCGGTGAGGCGCCGTACACGCTCCTCGACTACTTCCCCGACGATTACCTGGTCGTGCTCGATGAGTCGCACGTCACCGTGCCGCAGATCCACGGGATGTACGAGGGAGACAAGACGCGCAAGGAGACGCTCGTCGAGTTCGGGTTCCGGCTTCCATCCGCGCTCGACAACCGGCCGCTGCGCTTCGAGGAATTCGTCGAGAAGGTCGGGCAGACCGTCTACATGTCGGCGACGCCGGCGCCGTACGAGCTCCGCGTATCGAGGCGCGTCGCCGAGCAGATCGTCCGTCCGACCGGCCTGATCGACCCCGAGGTTCAGGTGCGTCCGACGAAAGGACAGGTCGACGACCTGATCGAGGAGATCCGACGGCGAGCCGAGGCCGGCCAGCGGGTCCTGGTCACCACGCTCACCAAGAAGATGGCCGAGGATCTCACCGACTATCTCCTCGAGATGGGCGTTCGGGTCCGCTACCTGCATTCGGAGATCGACACGATCCAGCGCATCGAGATCATCCGGGACCTCCGCCTGGGCGAGTTCGACGTCCTCGTCGGGATCAACCTCCTGCGTGAAGGGCTGGACCTGCCCGAGGTTTCGCTCGTCGCGATCCTGGACGCCGACAAGGAAGGGTTCCTCCGTTCGGAGACCTCGCTGATCCAGACGATCGGCCGCGCGGCCCGCAACGTCGAGGGGACGGTCCTCATGTACGCGGACGAGGTCACGGACTCGATGAAGCAGGCGATCTCGGAGACGCAGCGGCGCCGCAAGATCCAGATGGAGTACAACCGCGAGCACGGCATCGATCCGCAGACGATCCGCAAGAAGGTCTCGGACATCCTGCTGACGATGTCCGTGGACTCGGGCAAAGCACCCACGCCCGAGAAGCGGCGCCGTAAGCGTGCGCACCCCGAGATGCCCACCGAGGAGCTCCAGCGACTGATCCAGCAGCTCGAGGAGGAGATGCACGAGGCGGCGAAGGATCTCCGCTTCGAGTACGCGGCGCGGCTCCGCGACGAGGTCGTCGACCTCCGCAAGGAGCTGAAGGCGCTCCGCGAGGCCGGCGTCGGCTGAGCCCAGCGG
>JBBDWS010000142.1:0-1770 GCA_040902755.1 Actinomycetota bacterium | reverse complement strand
CATCACGATCTGCTCCATGATCGACTCGTTGATCGGGTCGGCGTGCGTCTGGATGATGAAGACGTCGGCGCCCCGGACGCTCTCCTCGGCGCGGAAGTAGATCTCTCCCGAGGCGAACCGCGACATCTTCGCGTTCGCGAGCGGTACCCCGAGGTTGTCGGCGATCTCCTGGGACAGCGCGGGATGCGTCGTCCCGGAGAACAGCATCATCTTCTTCTTGGTGACGATCTCCACCTCAGTGCGCCCCCCCCTTGGAGCTACCGTTCTCGCTGCTCGAGCCCCTTGACCTTCTTCCCCCGCGCCTTGGCCTCGTCGTCCTTGCGCTTGCGGTACCCCTTCACGGTGCGCTGCTCGGAGCGCTCGACGGCGAGGGCACCCGGCGGAACGTCCTTCGTGATCACCGATCCCGCCCCCGTCACCGCGCCGTCTCCTACCCGAACCGGCGCCACGAGCATCGTATCCGAACCGATCCGCACGTCGTTCCCGATCACCGTCTTGTGTTTGTCGTATCCGTCGTAGTTCACGGTCACGGTCGACGCGCCGATGTTCGTCCGCTCCCCTATCGTGGCGTCGCCGACGTAGGTCAGGTGCGGCACCTTCGAACCCCGCCCCACCGTCGAGGCCTTGACCTCTACGTACGTCCCGACCTTCGACCCGTCCTCGAGCACGGTCCCCGGCCGCAACCGGGCGAACGGCCCCACCTCGACACCGCGCCCGATCTTCGCGCCGTCCACGACCGAGAACCGCACGGTCGACCCGTCCCCGACCCGCGAGTCGGCGATCTGGGACGAGGGCCCGATGACCGCTCCCGCGCCGATCCGCGTCGAGCCCTCCAGGAAGGTGTTCGGGTGGATCGTCGCGTCGGGCCCGATCGCCACGTCGGCGTCGATGAACGTCGTCGCGGGGTCGAGCAGGGTCACCCCATTCGCCATGTGCGCCGCGTTGATCCGCTCGCGGACGACGCGCGTGGTCTGCGCGAGGTTGGCGCGTGAGTTGATACCCATCGCGCCCCCGACGTCGACCATCACGGCCGAGATCCGCTCGCCCTTGTCCATCAGGATCGGGAAGACCTCGTTCAGGTAGTACTCCTTCTGCGAGTTCTCGCGGCCGACGAGCGGAAGGGCGCGGAACAGGTCGGCGCGACGGAAGACGAACAGGAGCAGCGACACCTCGTTGATGCGCTTCATGTCCGCAGGAGCGTCGGTCCCCTCGACGATCCGCACCAGACGCGTGCCGTCTCGAACGATCCGCGCGTAGCCGCCCGGCTCAGATACCTCCGTGGTCAGGATCGTCCCCGCGCTCTTGGTCCTGCGGTGCACGCGCAAGAGTTGGCGGACGTGATCGGGCTCGACGGGATCGAAATCGCCACCGACGACGAGGACCTCCTTCGCGCGCCCGACGGCCGACTCAGCCGCGAGGACGGCATGCCCGGTCCCGAGCGGCTCCCCCTGCTCCACGAAGACCGGCTCGGGACGGCATCCCCACGACGCCACGGCCTCGCGGACCTCGTCCGCGCCGTGGTGGACGACGATCACGATCCGAGACGGCCGCGCGGCCGCGACGTTCCGCAGCACCCACCACAGCGCCGGCCGGCCGGCGATCGGATGCAGGACCTTCTGGGTGGCGGACTTCAGACGCTTGCCCTTCCCCGCCGCCAGCACGACCGCGGCGAGCGAGGGGGACGAGACGGTCTTGGGCACGAGGTCCTTTCCGAGTCTGTTCGGCGCCGCTCCTTTGTACTTGCGCGCTGGCCGGGTGGCAAGACGACCG
>JBBDWS010000141.1:8827-12359 GCA_040902755.1 Actinomycetota bacterium | reverse complement strand
AAACGTACACTCCTACCGTGACGGATCCCGCGATCGTGGCCGCGCGCACCTTCGTCGGTCACTCGCTCGATGCGATGCGCCGAGCGATCGTCGGCTCTTCGCCAGAGCTACTGAGCTGGCGCCCAGCCGGCGACGACACCAACACGATCGCCGTGCTCGCAGTTCACGCGGTCACCAGCACCCGCTGGTGGCTCAGCGTGGCGATCACGGGGCACGCGCCCGAGCGCGATCGCCCGTCGGAGTTCCGGACGACGGTCTCGAGCGCCGAGGAATTGCTGTCGATCGTCGATCCGCTGGCTGCGGAGTGTCGCGAGCTCCTGAGTTCCGAGGACCCACTCGACCTCGGTGCCTCACGCACCGACCCGCGCGAGGTCGGTACCGAAACGACAGTGGCGTGGGCGTTGATCCATGCGATCGAGCACCTCCAGGAACACGTCGCCCACACCGAGCTCACGCGTCAGATGTGGGAACGCAAGCAGGGCAACGACTAGTCGGGTGCGTTAGCCCGCTTCCACGATCGCGAGGATCTCATCCGCGTAGCGCTCGAGCTTCGCGGGCCCGACGCCCGAGACGGCCGCGAGGTCGGCCCAGTCCTTGCACTGGCGCTCGGCGATCTCGGCGAGCGTTCGGTCGTGGAACACGACGTAGGCGGGAACGCCGTCCGCCTGCGCCCGCTTGCGGCGCCACTCCTTCAGCCGCCCCAACAGCGCGCCACCTCGTCCCACCGAGACGGACGTGCCGGCGGCGGCCGACCTGCGCGCGGGTCCCGAGGGCGAGAGCTCCATCTCGTCCAGGAACGGGCTCGGTCGCGCCCGGCCGTCTGTCGGCCAGGTGAGGAACAGGTATCGGCGGGCCCGGGTGATCCCGACGTAGAGGAGTCGTCGTTCCTCCTCGGGCTCGGCCTTGGCTCGGCCCGAGCGGAACGGGAGCTCGCCGTCGACCAGGCGCGGTAGGAACACGGCGTCGAACTCCAGGCCTTTCGCGCGGTGATACGTGAGCAGGTTCACGCCGCGGCCGCTGTGCTCGGTGGAGAACCGGCCGGCCAGCTCTTCGGCGAACGCCGCCGCGCCGCCGCCGGGATGGGCGAGCTCGAACTCGGTCGCGAGCGAGCGCATGCGCGCGAGGTCGGACTGCCGCGTGACCTCCTCGTCGGTGTCGGGCGTCGACTCCGGGTCGTAGCCCACCTGGTCGGTGATCGCCGCGACGGACTCGGCCACCGAGCCCGAGGCGGAACGCTTCAGCCGTTGCAGGACCGAGCGTGGCCCCGGCCGCCGAAGGAACGCGCCGTCACGCACCTGATACGGGATCTTGGCGGCGGCGAAGGCCTCCTCGAAAGGAGAGGACCGGGCGTTGATGCGGTACAGCACCGCGATCTCCTCGAGCGGCACGGCCTCCTCCTTGTGGAGGCGCCGCACCGCGCCGACGACGGCGCCGACCTCGGCGTCCTCGTTTTTCGCGCCGAGCGCGATCGGCGGAGGTCCCGACGGCCTGGTCGCGCGGAGCGTCTTGCGGAACCCGCCGAGGCGTGTCGCGAGCCGGTTCGCGAGCTCGAGCACCTCGGGCGAGGAGCGGTAGTTCTCCTCGAGGCGAAGGACCTTCGTTTCCGGGAACCAGCGCGTGAAGTTCAACAGGTGCTCGGGAGTGGCGCCATTGAAGGAATAGATCGTCTGATAGTCGTCGCCGACCACGCAGACGTCGTCGCGATCGCCGAGCCACCGATCGAGCAGCTCTGCCTGCAGGGGGTTCACGTCCTGGAACTCGTCCACGGTGAATGCCAAGAAGCGCGACCGGACCGTCTGCGCGGCATCCGGGTGCTCGTCGAACAGGCGCACCGTGAGCCCGAGCATGTCCTCGAAATCGAGCCGGCCCATCGCCGTCTTACGGCGCTCGTAGCCGTCGTAGACGCCGTGCATCAGGTCGGCCGGTATCGGCGGCTCGTGATCGCCGAGCTCGTTGAGGTATCGCGCCGGCGGGATCATCCGGTTCTTCGCCCACTCGATCTCGCCGGCGAGCTCGCGCCGGGGCAGGAACTTGTGCGGCGGCGGGAGCGCGTTCGCGAGCGACGCGATGAGTGGCGCCTTGTGGTCGAGCACGTCGGGGAGCGGCTCACCGGTGTACGAGGACCACAGCCGCGAGAGCTGTGACAGCGCGGCCGAGTGGAACGTGCGCGCCTCGACACCCTCGACGCCGAGCGCCTGGAGTCGCCGCTTCAGCTCCCCCGCGGCTTTGTCGGTGAACGTCACCGCGAGGATCTGCGACGCGTCGAACGCACCGCTCCGGACCTGGCACGCGATGCGGTGGGTGATCGTGGTGGTCTTGCCCGTCCCCGCCCCGGCCAGGATCGCGACCGGTCCGCGGAGTGCGAGAGCGGCCTCGCGTTGGGCGTCGTTCAGCCCTGCGACGACACTCTCGAGATCGGACACCATGCCGACCCTAGCACCGCACCCCGACGGGCCACCGTTCCCACCGGCACGATCTCGTTAGGATCGTAGAGACCGTCCTCCCGAGGGAGTCCGTGAGCAAGAACGAACCACGCCGGAAAGACCAGATCCTCGGGGCGCAGGTCGTGCTCACCGGATGGACGCCGGAACGACGCGACGAGGTGTCGCGAGCGGTCCGCGAGGTCACGTCGGAGGACATCGACCTGGCTGCCGCCGATCTGCCGCTCGTCGTCCTGGCAAAGGCATCGCTCGAGAAGGCCGAGGCCGCAAGGGTCCTGCTGACCGATGCCGGCGCGTCCGTCGAGCTCGAAGACGCGTGGGTGATCCGGGACGCGCCCCGACCGCTCGCCTCGCGGCCCACCTGTCCGTTCTGCGGCTCGACGAAGACGCAGCCGTACTCGCACGCCGGTCCCGCCGCGAGGAAGCGGATGAAGTGCACCACGTGCGGACGGGCCTTCCGGACCTGACGGCCTAACCTAGACGGCCGGAACCTTCAGGATGTCCTGGTTCGGCAGGTGCCCGTGCGACGGCGCTCCGCGGTCGCTATCTGCCTGCGCTCGCTTCCGGAAGGATGATCACTGCCGGGTTGCTAACTTTCTTCCGGGATGCGGACGATCTTCGTCTCGGCTTGCCGTCGCCCGGTGCCGAGCGCAGCCCGAAGGTCCGAACCTCTCGCGATCCCGGCATCGGTGAGGAGCAGCTCTTCCCGCGCTCGCTCGAGCTCCTCGACCTCGCGGGCCAGATCGTCCGCGCGGACTTCGAGCAATCGAACGTTCGCGCCAGCCCTCGTCGCCTCGTCGGAACGATCCTCGATCGTCGTGAGCGTCCTGCGCTCGCTTCGGCGTACCGCGAGCGCGACTCCGAGCGTGAGGAGGCAGAGCCCCGCAAGCGCGGCGTCCCAATAGACGGCTGTTCCCAAGTCCATTCCTTCGTCCCCCTCGTTCAGACCGTTGTTCCCGTCCAAGGTTCCCATCTGCCGGGCTCCAGCACATCGGTCTGTAGGCCGGATGGGCGCAGCGAACGGCCCCCGGCCGATGCGTGTGCCCGACCTGTGCCTTAGGTCGAACGGACGTGGAAGGGGAGCGGCAAAG
>JBBDWS010000141.1:5580-8817 GCA_040902755.1 Actinomycetota bacterium | reverse complement strand
CCCCCCTTCCGACGTGTCGCCGCGATTAGCTGGGCGGCGCTGGCCGTAGTACTCGCCGAGCCGGCCGCGGTACTCCTCGTCTTTCCAGCCGCGATCCGGATCGAACTCCGGCGAGTTCTTGATCTGGTCCTTCGTCATGCCGACGTACACCTTGGCCGTCATGCCGACGTACACCTTGGCGTTCTCGACGTCGACCCGTTCGATGGTCCCGGCCGGGATCACGACCTTACGGCCGAAGATCCACGGGCCGGTGTCGACCACGATCGCCGAGCCACCGATCTCCTCGGTGGCCTCGTCGACCTTGCCGATCTTGCCGTCCTTGGCCTCGACGTCGAAGCCTTCGAGGTTGCGTGCGTCCGGCAAGATGCTGTCTCGATACGTCCAGATCTCTGCGTTCATGCTTCACCTCCCGATCGTCGGCCTGGATGTACCCGTCGCGACGAGGGAGATGCGCCCGATCGGATCCTTCCGTCCGCGCACCGCGAACGCCCGAGGTCCAGGCACGAACCATCGGAGACAACCGAGCGCGGACGCGGTTCGACTACGTCGGGCCGGATGCCTGGTGACGGGCGCGGAGCGCTTCGAGCCGTACGCCGAGGTCATCCGGCGGTGTCCACGCCGGGTGCGCCACGCCGGCGGGGTAGGGGTCCGCGGCGCACGCCTCGACGTGCAGATTCGGCTGGTCGTCGAGGCGGATGAGCTTGAACACCTTGCTCACTCGCTCCTGGACGCCGTGAAGAACGATGCAGCCCGATCGGAGCTGTCGCGCCAGTTGGACGATCCCCCGGATGCCCATCGAGTCAACGAAGCCGACCGCGGACATGTCCAACAGGATGACACCGCCCTGGGCGATGGATTCCTCGAGGGCCTGCTCCAGCATCGGAGCCGTGGCCATGTCGAGCTCACCGCCGACGAAATACATGTTCGGCCCGTAACGGACGATGTCGAACGCGGCAGCCATCGACTCACATGTCCATTTCGAACCAGAAGCCCTTGTCGCCGTCGATGGAGAATCCCCAGCGATCGGCGTGGGTGTCGACGAAGAACAGGCCGTAGTGTCCGTCGGAGGGCGAATCGAACCCCGCAAGGTTCGGATCGACGTGGGTTCCGCCGTCTCGCACGATGACCCGGACGACCGAACTGTTCCGTTCGAGGTGCAGCACGATCGTCCCGTCGGGTTCCGGCGGTGCGTGCTTGACCGCGTTCGTCACCAGCTCGGATACCATCAATCGAAGATCCTCCGCGCGCTCCCCCGACAGGTACGGCCCGAATTCCTCCTCGGCCAGCGACCGCGCGATGGTGGCGGCCCCAGGCGTGTGAGGGAGACGGTGCTCGTGTGTGTCTACGGTCGCTCCTTCGCGCCTCGGTGGCTCCATGTCCTTGCGCGAGGAGGCGATCACCCACGCACGTATTGGCCTCCCCCTCATCGGTGCCCGACAAACATCGATTCCCGGCGCGTCGCGGCGGTACGCTGCCCTCGATCATCCGAGCGGGCCGATCGCCCTTCGCTCGCGGCCACGATGGCGACCGCGCGCTACTGGTAGTCGGGATCCTCGCTCCACACCACGCGCGGGACGTGGTCGCGGAATCCGACCGCCCGGTCGAAGAACCAGTCGAGGTCGCTCGGATCGTTGAAGAGGAAGTAATAGATGAGCACGGTCGAGCCAAGGAGCTCGAAGCCGCTGTGCTTCGCCTCGTCGAGCAGCCACGCCATCATCCGGGCATCGACGAGCGCGCTAGCGAACTCGGGGTCCTCGCTCGACACCCGATAGGTCCGGTTGAACGCCTCCGACTCGAAGTCGATGTCCTCCACGCCCGCCGCATCGGCGGCTCTCGTCAGAACGTTCTCGCGACGGATCGCCGTCTGAGGCGCGTCGACCGGGAGATCGAACAGGAGGATCGAGCGGTACGACGTCTGCGCTCGCCGACCCCTGACCCAGTACTCGTAGTCCGCGTAGCGCACGTGGAGGCCTTTCCACTCCCCCGACAGGACGTTCGTGCAGCGCTGTTCCTCCGCCCTTCGGAAGATCTTGAACCGTCCGTCGACGAGACCGAACGGATCTTGCGGCGAGTAGTTGAGTCCGTGCTTGGCGCCGAACTCGGCGAACCTGTTGTGCCGGCGCTTCTCCTGTCGGCCGCGCAGCAGAACCAACGCGATGAAGAAGGCGACGAAGGGCCCGAGAACGGCGAGCGTGATGAGGAAGTCGGACATCGAATACGCAGCGGAGCTGACTTCGGCGGCCGACCGGCCGCCCTCGCACATCATCAGCCGACCCCCTCCCCCACCTCTTCCTCGATCGTCGTGGGAAGGGTGGGAACGAAGTCGAGAAGCGGCGTGCGGGCGGCCGCGATGTCGACGCCCGTCATCAAGTGGACCGTCGCTTCCTGCGTGACGTCGATCGCGGCAAGGTCCGACGGCCCGTCGCACCCGCCCGACGCGACGAGCACCGTCTGGCCGTCGAGCCAGCCGACGACGCGCGAGGGCGCTTCGGCGAGCGGCGTGGCGAGCTCACCGCCCCGGAACACCATCGCCCGCGAGTCCTCGCACGCCGCCCCGACGGTGAACGCGATCAGCTCGCCTCCACGTTCGGGCTGGGTGAAGATCTCCGAGATCCGGTCGCCGGCTTCCCCGTGCCACAGGCCCTGGTTGATCGTGGGGTCGGTGAGGTCGAGCGCGTGGAGGAGCGGCGCGTCGTCCCCGTGAACGGCCGCGTACAGAAGCGTGCGTCCGTCGGCCGAGAAGCCGAGCGCTCCGAACGTCGCGTCCTCGATCGCGAACACGAGCCGCACCGGATCCAGACCGAGGTTCGACGAGAGCCAGATCTCGTGACCGTCGCCCGAGTCGACCACGAACGCGAGCGCCAGGCCCGACGGGTGGTAGATCACGTTCAGGTAACGGACGTCGTCGATCGGCGTGACGTCGTCCTCCCGTTGCGATCCCGGATAGATCTTGAGCAGGCGCGTGCCGTCGGACGAGATGTAGACGACGGCCTTGCCGATCGGATGACCCCACGACGACACGGGGTCCGTCGAAGACGATCCGGCCCGCAGCTGTTGACCGGCGACCGACTCGATCTCCAGGCCGCTGAGGAGCGCGCGATCTCCCCGCGGGTTCCAGGTGAACGGCCCTGGAGCCGGCGCGGGGAACACACAGGTCGCGTCGCCGGTCTCGGGATGAAGGACCCACGCATTCCCCTCGGCGACGAACGCCACCGTCTGCGCTCGGGCGTTCGCGCC
>JBBDWS010000141.1:0-5480 GCA_040902755.1 Actinomycetota bacterium | reverse complement strand
ATCGTGAACGCACCCGGCAGGCCGATGGCGACGTTGGTGGACTCGTGCTGCGGCGGCTTCTACACCTCGTTCGACGGCTGCCTGACGTGGACCCGGGTCCACCTCGATGTCCGGCTCGTTGTTCGGAAGGATGGAGTCGCAGTCCAGACGGAAGTCGGGATTGATGGTCGAGGCGCTCGTCTGGCACTCCACGAGCGAGTGGAGATAGTGTCCGGCATGCGCGTCCAGGAGGTTGCGCGATGCGTACAGCTTCAGCTCTCGGGACGTGAGGGCGCCGAGCATCGTTGCGGCGACCCAGAACCTCTTCGTCAAGTCCTCCCCCGGCAGATAGCGACGATGCGGGCACGATAGTTGCGGAACCTTCAGGGCAGCAAGGCAAGTGAGGCTGCGTGTTCCGTGCACGGGCTTCGTCTTACGGCTTCCGTGGCTTCACCAGGCGGTACACGGCATCCGCGTACCTGCGAGCGTCTCGCGGAGCGAGCGCACCACCGTCGAGCTCGACGACGAACGCCTCGCTCCCCCGAACAGTGTGCCGCTGCCAGGAGGTCGCCGTCCCGTGCAGCCGGGCCAACCGGACGAGAGGCAGACCCACGAGTCGCGCATAACGCCGCTCGATCCGGTTGTCGCGCCCGGACGCGTCGACGAGCGCGAGCGGCTGATGGAACCAGATCGTGATGTCGGGCTCGACCCGGCGGGTGAGGCGCATCGCGATCCGCGTCTCGACCTCGGAGGCGGGGCGGGGCCCGGGGTAGTAGCGCCCTCGCGGCCCGGGCTCCCATCGGAAGGGGAAGTTGCGGTTCAGATCCACGCCGCGCGCGTTCTGCCGCGTGTGCGCCGCCCCGCCGTCGGGGTTCAGACTCGGCAGGATCCACAGGTCGACGAAGTGCCGCGGCGCACCCGTTCGAAGGCGCCGCGCGATCCGGATCCCCGCGCACTCGTCGCCGTGGATGCACCCGACCACGAGCACGCGGATCTCCTTGGGGTCGCCCCGATGAAAGACGCGGATCGGCCGGCCATCGGTGGACTGGCCGAGGAGCTCACGCTCGTCGACCCGGGGCGCCGCCGCAGCGTCCGCGGCCGCGAGGAGGACCGCGAGGAGGGCCGAGAGGGCGGGCACGAGGAGGGCGAGAGGCCTGCGCATCCGCCAAGCATGCCACCCGTGCGATCGCCGAACCTCCGCGCGGGGTAGCCACCCCTGGAAGGCGGCGAACGCCGCCCATTCGGAGGTGGGCTCGATGGGTCTATTCGGAACGTTGATCTCGTTCGGCGCGGGGTACGCGGCGGGGATGAAGTTCGGCGACAGGCCGGTGAACGCGATCCGCAACGCGAAGGAGGAGGCTCGCGAGAAGGCGACGCTGGCGCAGTCCGCGAGCGATCTGCGCTCGAGGGCGATGGGCGATGGCGGCAGCACGATCGACGTGCGCACCGTGCGCGAGGTGATGTCCGCCACGCCCGAAACCGTCACGCCGGAGACCACGCTGGCCGATGCTGCCAAGGTCATGCAGCGCGCCGACATCGGCGATGTCCTGATCGTGGACGGAACCGGGCAGCTCCGAGGGATCGTCACCGACCGAGACATCGCGATCCGGGCCGTCGCCGAGGGCCACGACCCGAACACCACCACGGTCGGCGAGATCATGACCCCGGCCGTGGAGACGATCTCGCCGTCAGCCACGGTGCGAGAGGCGATCGAGACCATGCGGCGGCACGACATCCGCCGGCTCCCGGTCGTCGAGGGTGGAAACCCGGTGGGCATCGTCTCGCTTGGGGACCTCGCGATGTCGCCGGGGTCGCAGTCCGTGCTCGCGGACCTCAGCACCGCCCCGCCGAACAACTGAGCAGGGGCCGGCGCGCCCCTCGGTCCGGCACGCCGTTCACGCTCCGCGGCCGACGATATGGAGCCGACGGAGTGCGCAACGTTCCCCTGAGCAGGAGATATGCGGAGATACTCACGTTGGACCCTCGCCGGAGCGGTGACAAGGCCCCCGAACGGGTACATACCGGGGGCAAGCACGCAGCAACGACGGGAAGGTCCCATGATGATGACGGAGTTCCACCTGCCACCTCGCTCGACGGCCCCGAAGCTGGCCCGGGCGACCGTGTCGACAGCGATCGGCTCGGTCCGTCCTGAGGTCACCGAGGAGGTCGAGCTGCTCACCTCCGAGGTCGTCACGAACGCGATCCGGCATGCGCGCGTCGATCCCCTCGCCGAGATCATCCTTCGCGTTGATGCCTCGAACGACCACGTCCGCGTCGAGGTGCTGAACCCGGGACCGAGCTTCGATCCGCCGGTCCCGTCCACACGGGGTGTCAACGGAACGGGCCTCGGTCTGTTCCTCGTCGACGCCCTCGCCGACGCCTGGGGCGTGGACCGAGAAGGGCCCCGGACGAAGGTCTGGTTCGAGATCAGCAAGAGGCGCTAGCCACCTGCGGTTCCTGTGTGGAGTCCCGGCAGGGAGAACGAGCCGCTGCATGGTGTGAGATGTTCGCGCTGCGTGGTGTTTTCGCTGCGTGGTTCTCGGTTCGCGCGAACCTTTGAAGGTGAGATTCGTTTCTATCGATCGGGAGGACGATGAGCGAACTGGAGGTGCACGCAGATCCCGACGGCACGCTACGCCTGTCCGGGGAGTTCGACATGTCCTCCCTCGAAACGTTCCGTCTGGCGGTCGAGACCTCGGCAGACCCCGAGCGCGAGATCGTCCTTGACCTGACGGAGCTCACGTTCCTGGACTCCTCCGGCATCCGCGCGATCCTCACGATGGCCCAGGAGATCGGGACGAGCGGGGTCCTGCTCAGGAACCCGCAGCCCAACGTCCGGCGGGTGATCGAGCTCATCGGCATCGAGGGCCGGAGCGGGATCCGCGTCGAGAGCTAGCCACGCGGGTTGCCCGGCGCGCACAGCGAACCGTCAACACCTTGACCACATCGCCGCAGGTCGGATCCGTCAACGTCTTGACGGTTGGGCGGCGGCGGCACCGACCGAAGAGAGGGGGGGGGGGGGGGGGGGGGGCGGGCATTGGGGGGCCCGCCCTTCTCGTGCCTCTCGTGATCAGCCGTTCAGCGGCTCACGGCCGGTTGTCGACGTCGACCAGCGTGAGGCCGAGCAGCTCGGTACCGCGGTTGTGCGACACCGCGCCGAGGTGCCACTGGCCGAGCGTTGCGCCCGTCCAGGACACCTCCACCGTTCCGGTTTCGCCGAGGGTCGCCGACGACGGAGCGCTGTCGATCGTCAGGGTCCCGCCCGGCGTCTCCGAGATCGCCCACGTGTACATCGTGTAGTCGGAGTCCCCGCCCGGCGTGGACCAGCCGTGGACGTACACCGTCCACGTGCCGTCGGCCGGCGCGGAGATGTCGACCAGCTCGTCGGTCCCCCCGAGCGTGCTCGACGCCACCAGCTCACCGGCCGGGTCGAAGACGTACACATCCAGGTCGGCGTCCGCCTCGGTCGCCTCGGGTGGGATCGCGATTCGGAAGTGGGCCACACCACTCAGGGCAAAGGTGTGCGCGTTCGAGAACCCGTCGCCCGGATCGAAGTTCTGGTCCGGGTCCTGAACCACGTTGTCCACCGTGAGCGTTGCCGGCACGAGGCCGTGCGCCTTCGCCTCGTAGTCGCCCGTATAGCCGAACTTCACATCGAAGCTCGCCGACCCGGTCTCGCCGCTGCCCGTGATCTCGTCCGGTGCGGCAAAGAGCGAGCCCCGCACCGCGACGGGACTGCGGACGGAGTAGGCCCCCCTCGAGTCGTTCCACGTGAGCGAGCCGAACCGCCACTCACCGATCGGAGCGGACACGTTGTCGATCGTGACCTCGAACGTCTGCGTGTGACCCGGTGGGACGGAGAACGAGGACGGCGACACCGTGACGTCGTAGCCGGCCGGCGCGTCGACCGACACGGTGAACATGCGGTTGTTCGGTGCAACGCTCGTCACGGTCCGCGTCACGGTCTCCGACCCTGCGAGCTGTGCCACGCCGATCGACGGGTAGTTGAGGTTGTGCGCCTCGGTCGGGACGCCGGAGCCCTCGAGCGAGGCACACGTGCCGGCCGGGTTGGCGAAGACCGACGGGTCGGCGTCGCACAGGAACCCGAGGTAGTCGAGGAACCCGGCGTCGTAGACGAGGCCCGGGCGGAACGCCGACCCGTTCGTCTCGGGTCCACCGAGATCGACGTGGCCGGCGCCCATCTCGAAGGGCGTCGCCTGGCTCACCCGGTCGTTGTCCAGGACGTCCGTGCTCGCCGTGGTCATGAGCGCCGATCTGGCCATGGCCGCGCTCCAGTCGGGATGCTCCTGGCTGATGAGCGCGAACAGACCCGCGACATGCGGGCTCGACATGGACGTCCCGGCGATCGCCATGAACAGCTCTCCGGGGACCGATCCCGGGTCCGGGAACGGAGAGTTCCCGGCCAGGATCTGGATGCCGGGGGCGGTGACGTCGGGCTTGATGATGTCCTCCGCCACCGGATCCGGACCACGGGAGGAGAAATCGGTCATCGTCGGCGCGTTCGGCCAGTTCGACACTTCGCCGGTCACGATCTCGGCCGTCGCGGGGTTCCTCCTCGTCGCCCCCGCGATGTAAGACTTGATCGCGAGGCCCGGCGTGTTGTCCACGTGCACCGAGGGAACCCAGTGCGTGTCGCTGAACAGGTTCCCCACATCGCTGTTCTCGTACATGATCATGCCGACCCCGCCGGCCTCGAGCACGGCCTCGCTCTTCGCCACACGAGCGATCACGCCGCGGCGGCAGAGGACGATCGCGCCCCTGACGGCCCCACGCCTGAGCGTTCCCGGCTCGCAGATGTCGTCCCCGTCCCGGGTCGCGCTTGCCGCGTCGACGATCTTCGCCGGTCCTACGCCGTGCGTGATCGAGGCGCCCGTGTACTCGGCGCCGTTGCCGAGGATCACGCGCCCCTGGAAGAACCGGCTCTGCGTGTTGGCGCCGACCGAGGTCAGCCACGGGACGGACGCGGGACCGCCGATCGTGGCCTCGCCGGGCCCGGAGTTGCCCGCCGACGTGGCGACCAAGACACCGGCATCTGCGGCGAACAGGAAGGCGATGTCGTCGCCGCCCGTCAGGCTCGGCCCGCCGCCGATCGAGTAGTTGATGACGTCGACGCCGTGCTCGACGGCCTCGTCGATCGCGGCCGCGAGGTCGGAGGTGAACCCGCCCAGGTTGCCCAGGCCTTTGTAGGCGATCACGTGGGCGCGTGGTGCGATGCCCGAGATCGTGCCGACCTCCTCGCCCAGGATGCTGGCCTCCACGCCGGCATTCCCGGCGGCGGTCGAGGCCGTGTGCGTTCCGTGCCCGTCGTCGTCGCGCGCCGAGTCGAACTCGTCGGGGTCGGCGCCGATCAGCGCACGGTAGGTGTCCAGCACCTGGTCGGCGCCGATGAGCTGTCGTTGCACGTGAACGGCGCGTCGTTCGGGTTGTGCGCCGTGTTTCCGAACTCGCACGGAAGCGGGCCGGTCGGCGGCGCCACGTAG
>JBBDWS010000140.1:1449-12497 GCA_040902755.1 Actinomycetota bacterium | reverse complement strand
TCGAGGAGCTGCTTGCAGTTGCGCACGAAATCTCCCGGCGCCATGCCGGTCTCGCGAAGGACGTCCTCGAGCGGTTCGCCCTCGGCCCACCGGTACACGGGCGAGGCGAAGCCGGCGTCCAGCTCGCGGCACAGCTCGACCTGATGAGAGTCCTCGGCACGCCGCACCCGCCGATAGATCTCGTGGAGCCGCCGGTACCGCTCGGCGGAGGTTCCGGTCGGCATGTGCCCCTCACGAGGCTCGCGCTCCCGGCTCTCGAACACGATCGACGAGACGAGCGCCGCCACCTCCGACGGGGTGAGCTCGGACAGCAGCCCTTCGGCGACCAGCTCGGCGACGAGCACGTCGCCCTCCCCGTAGATCCTCGCGAGCGTGCGACCCTTCGGCCGGATCGAGAACTCCTCGACGTACCCGAGCTCCTGCAGCACCGAACGCACGCGCTCGAACTGACGAGCGAGTGTTTCCGTTCGTGTCCGGATCCTGCGATCGATCCCGCGAAGCTGATGCTCCAGCTCGCTCGCGCGTCTCGCCCAGCGCTCGTGATCGGGGCGGTCGGGACACGCGTGGCAGGGGTGCTGCTCGGCCACGCGTTCCAGCTTGGTCGCCTCACGCTCGACCTCCGGGTCGACACCGCCGCGCGAACCCCGCGGAGGGCGGACGTCGAGGGCGACCAGGCGTGCCGCGAGGTCTCGCCGGAAGCGGGCGCTCCGTGCGCTCCCCGAACGCGGCAGCGGGATGCGGGTCATCGCGACCGGCGGTTCCGGGAAGTCCCGGGCCGAGATGCGGAACAGCTTGCGATCCTGCGCGAGGACGGTCGGCCTCCCCTCGTTGTTGGAGAGCACGACGGCCAGCCCTCGGCGCTTCGCGCGCGGAACGAAGATGACGTCGCCCGGTCGAAGGCTGACCAGCGCCCCCCGGACGGCGTCGGTGCGCGCGCGGTCGCGGCCCTTCCGCGACTCCTCGCGGATCCGCTCGGCCTTCTCGCGCAGGCGCCAATACTCCTCGAAGTCCCCCAGGTGACAGCGCATCTGCTCGCGGTACCCGTCGAGGAATGCCTTGTCGCGCTCCAGCTGCCGCTCGAATGCCACGACCCCCCGGTCCGCGAGGAACTGCGCGAACGAGGAGTTCAGCAGGTGGTGCGCCTCCTCGCGCGAGTAGTTGCGGATGAGGTTGACGGCCATGTTGTAGGAAGGGCGGAACGAGGAGCTGAGCTCGTACGTCCGGGTCGAGGCCAGAGAGGCAACGCGCTCGAAGGGCACGTTGCGCTGGTAGACCACGATGGCGTGCCCGAGCCGGTCGATCCCCCGTCGGCCGGCCCGTCCGGTCAGCTGCGTGTACTCGCCCGGAGTCAGCAGCTCGTGACGCTCGCCCTGGAACTTCCACAGGTCCTCGATGACCACCGACTTGGCGGGCATGTTGATCCCGAGGCTGAGCGTCTCGGTCGCGAAGACGACCTTCACGAGCCCGGCCTCGAACAGCTCCTCGACGGTCTCCTTGAACACCGGCAGCATCCCGGCATGGTGCGCGGAGATCCCCGCGGAAAGCGCCTCCTGGAACTCGTAGAAGCCGAGCGTCTTGAGGTCGTCCTCGTCCATCCAGGCCACGCGCATCTCGGCGAACTCGCGGATCCGCTGGGCCTCCTCGCGAGTCGTGAGACGGATGCCCGCGTTCATGAGCCACTCGACGCTGCGCTCGCACCCCGCACGGCTGAAGACGAAGTAGATGGCCGGCAACATGCCCTGCTCGGCGAGGACGTCGACCACGTCTTCGCGCTTGGGGACGTAGACGCGGCGATGACCCTCGCGCGGCCGCGGCATCCGATGGTGCTGCGGCGTTCCCGAGCCGCGCCGGAAGTAGGTCTTGTACCGGACCTCTTCGCGGTCGAGCGAGACGATGTAAGGGTTCGGGGTGAGCTCACCGTCCTGCTCGACGTGCATCGGGTGCAGGTCGCGGCCGATCAGGTAGTGATGCTCGAGCGGGACCGGCCGCTTCTCCTCGATCACCACGCGCGTGGTGCCCCGCAACGTGCCGATCCACTCGCCGAACTCCTCCGCGTTCGAGATCGTCGCCGACAGGCACACGACCGACACCGACATCGGCAGGTGGATCAGGACCTCCTCCCACACGGCCCCGCGATAGGGGTCCTGGAGGTAGTGGACCTCGTCCATCACCACCGAGACGAGGCCGTCGATCGTGTCGGAGCGTTCGTACAGCATGTTGCGCAGGACCTCGGTCGTCATCACGACGACCGGCGCCTGGCCGTTGATGCTGTTGTCGCCGGTGAGGAGGCCGACCTTCGACGCCCCGTGACGCGCGACCAGGTCGCCGAACTTCTGGTTCGACAGGGCCTTGAGCGGCGTGGTGTAGAAGCACTTGCCCTCGAGGTCCAGGGCGCGTTCGATCGCGTACTCGGCCACGACGGTCTTTCCCGAGCCCGTCGGCGCCGCCACGAGCACGGATCCGCCGGTGGCGAGCGCATCGATCGCCTCGGTCTGGAAGTCGTCGAGGGCGAACGGGTACCGCGAGGCGAATCGCTTGGGATCGGTCACAGGTCGAGTCTACGGGCGGGTCCGTAACACCCCGATGCCGCAGCCGTTGAGTTCAGCCGAGACCGCAGACCGCGAGGTGCTCGAGCAGCACTGCGTTGAAGGCGTCCGGCGCCTCCAAGTTCGAGAGGTGTCCGACCCGCTCGAGGACCTCTAGGCGCGCCGTCGGGATCAGGGTGGCCATCTCGGAGGAGACCTCCGCCGGGATCAGCCGGTCGCCCGTCGAGGTGATCACCACGGCCGGCACGTCGATCCCCGCCAGATCGGGCGTCGAGTCGGGGCGCTCGGCCATGCCGAGGGCTGCCGCCGCTATCGCCTGCGGGCTCTGCTCGGCGATCCACCCGCGGACGCGCTCCTGGAGCTCTGCGGGCGGATCTTCCGCCAGGAGCGGCGGAGGGGTGTCAGCAAGGACGTTGCCCTCGTTCAGCAGCCGTCGCGCGAGCGCCCTTCGAGCCTCCGCTCCTTCGGGCGGGTCCGCGACGGCGCGTGTGTTCGCCAGGACCAGGCCGATGACGCGCCCCCGAGCGCGGCGCCACAGCTCGAACGCGACGTAGCCGCCCATCGAGAGGCCGCAGACCACGGCGCGATCGATACCCGCCTCATCGAGCGCCCACAGCGCCCGGTCGGCGCAGGCACCAATCGTCGTCACCTCACCCGCGAGGGGAGATCCCCCGAACCCCGGATGGTTCGGCGCGGCCGCCGGGATCCCTCTGGGAAGCTCATCGAGCTGCGACTGCCACATCCGGGCGTCGATCGGCCACGCGTGGAGGAGCAGCAGCCCGTCGGCCATCGCTAGCCGGTGGCGCCGGTTGCGAAGGGGTCGAAGACCGCGGCGGCCGACTGCGCCTCGACGTAGTCCGAGTAGCCGCGCGTGAACGCCTCGTCCGCCACGGTGGCCACCCCTCTGGCTCGCGCCGTGAGGTCGGCCCGCAGCTGCGGCGACTCGGCCTCGGCCGCCATCGACACGAGGAGCGCCTCCTCACGGTAGAGCTTGAGGCCGCGCAGGAAGTTCCCCTGCGAGTTGATGACGTACAGCACGAATTCCTGGGAGAAGTCGTGTCCGCGAAGCAGGTCCGACGTGGGGATCTCCTCGATCAGGCCGATCGCGCTCCGAGCGGACGAGGCCACCGACTCGGCCGCATCGCCCGCCTGCTTCAGCCCGGCCCTGTCGATCTCCTCGGCCTCCAGCGCCGCGAGCGACGTGTCGAGCTCGGGGAACCCGTCGAAGCCGGTGGGCGGCAGCGGGGTCCCGATCGTCGACAGGATCGGGTCGATCTGGCCCCGGTACTGGTTCACGACGGTCGCCATCTCGGCGACCTTGTCCTGCTCTCGCTGGTCCTCCCGCTCCTGGAGGAAACCGATCGCGAGCGCCCCCACGAGCGCGGCGACCAGCAACGTCCCCAGAGCGATCCACAGGCCGGAACGCCGGATCAAGGGCGTCTTGACCGGGACGTAGGCAGGCTTGGGACCGCGGGTGACGCCCTTCGCACCGCGGCTCTTGGTCTTGCCCTTGATCGCCACGCCCGAGCCCCTTCTACCGCTTCATGGATCGACCCACGATGATAGCGGCCTCGTAGAACACCACCATGGGCACGGCCATCGCCAGCAGGGTGTACGGGTCGCCGCTCGGCGTGATCACCGCGGCGAAGGCGAAGATGAACAGGATGGCGCCGCGCCGCCACGACCGGAGCTGGGCGGTGCTCACCACACCCGCCGCGGTGAGGAACACGAGGACGACCGGAAATTCGAACGCGAGGCCGAACGCGAGCGCGACCAGCATCACGAACGAGAAGAACCGGTCCCCGGTCAGCAGCGGAACCACCTGCGAGCCGCCGAACCCGAGCAGGAAGCTGAGCGCCTTCGGCAAGGTCCAGTACGCGAAGAGCGCGCCCAGCAGGAACAGCAGGACCGAGCTCGCCACGAACGGGATGGCCAACTTCCGCTCGCGCCCCGTGAGACCCGGCACGACGAACTTCCATAGCTGCCAGAGGACGACCGGCAGGGCGAAGAAAAGGCCGAGGAACACGACCAACTTCAGCTTGATGAGCACCGACCCGAGCGGCTCGGAGAAGAAGAGCGTGCACCGGTCGGTCGGCCGGACCTCCAGCGAGATCGTCCGGTAGTAGTTGCAGTACGGGACCAGGAGCAGGTCGACCACCCGCTCGTACAGGATCCATCCGACGGCGGATCCGACGAGCAGGGCGGCGAGCGAGACGACGAGCCGGTACCGGAGCTCCTCGAGGTGCTCGACGAGCGTCATCGTCCCCTCGCCGTCGCGGCGCGAGCGTCGACGCCAGCGTTCGGGGATCACGCGCATCGGGAGCCCTACTCCGGCGGCGAGCCGGCCGCCGGCCCGCCCGCGACTTCCTCCGGCGGCGAGCCGGCCGCCGGACCGCCCGTGACGTCCTCCGCCGGCTCCGGCGTCTCCGCCGGGCGCGTGGGTCGCGGCGTCTCTGCCGGGCGCGTGGGTCGCGGCTCGTTCAGGTCCACGCGGAACGTGCGCTGGATCTCCTTGCGCGCGCGGCGGAGCTCCGAGAGCCCACGGCCGAGCGACCTCGAGACCTCGCTCACGTTGTTCGCGCCGGCCGCGGCCGCCGGCGCGACGTCGACGCCGGAAACCGCGCCGGGGTCCGCGTGCGCCGCGACGTCACCGTCCTCCGCCGATGACGCGTCGGGAAGGATGGCCGGGCGGCGGGCGGGCGGGGGTTCCTCGTCCATGTTGATCTGGATCGTCTTGCGGACCTCGTCCTGCGCCTTGCGGAGCTCCCGGATCCCCTTGCCGAGGGAACGTCCGAGCTCGGGCAGCCGGCGAGGACCGACGACGAGCAACGCGACGAGGAGGATGAGCAGAAGCTCCTGTGGGCTGATGTTCAGCATGTCGTGGGCTCCGGGCGGCTCGGGATGCCGGCCGATCGGCTCGGCGGATCGTTTCGGCCCGGGGCGGCGCCTATCGTACCGCCGGGCCCTTCGAAGAGCCGAACGGCCGTTCGGCGTTCACGCGCTCCGCCTGCGCCGCCGCCCAATCCGCCGCCGACGCGATGTCCTGGGCGATCGGGCTCACCTCTTGCTGGAAGCGGCCAAGGGCGCGGGCGAGCACGATCACATGCCGGACGAGCGCGATCAACATCGCCGAGACCGCGACGGTGGTGATGAGGCCGACGATGAGCCAGACGATGGCGGGCCCGGACACGGTGGCGATGCTATCGGACGGGACCGCGCTACTGCTTGGCCAGGAATTCCTGGATGTAGCGGTCGTCCTCGAGCTTGAAGTGGAAGTCGATCAGGTCGTCGATGGTGAGGGCCGGGCCGCTCGGGAGCGGTCCGCGGATGTCCTCAGGGGCCTCCTCGAACAGCTCCCGCGTCTCGGTGAGCGTCCCACGACCGGCCACGTCCACCCCGGCCGAGACCAGCAGGGCGACGATCTTGCGGTCCGCCCGCTTCTCCACCGCGTCCATGCAGGTGGGGCAGGTGAACCGGTAGGTGCCCTCGCGGCCACCCCGAGTGACCTGCAGGAGGATCGACTCGGGTCCCATGTCGACCTCTCCGCAGCGGGGGCACGTGGTCCGGATGGTGGTCATAACAACCACGGTATCGACCGTGCCTGAGGCGCCCTTGAGCCTGCGGGAGAAGGACCGGACTACTCTATCCGTACCGTTTCCGTGTCCTGCGGGCGAGGTCGCGGACCCGGTCTTTCAGATCTTCGGGCTCCAGGACCGTCGCATCCGCGCCTAGGCGCAGCAGGAGGCGCTCGAGCCACTCCGTCCGCCGAGCCGGCATCACGACCTCGAGGTTCCCGCCTTCGAGCTCGGTCTCGGCGGATGTCTCGTAGTACTCGGCGACCCAACGCGCCTCGGGTGACAGCCGCAGCTTCACCTCGAGGTCGTCCTGGCCGGGCGAGTAGAGCGGCCGCCCCGTCCCCTCCAAGCCCCGCGGCTCGAACGACCGGCCGGTCGGCTCGACGGATCGGATCCGATCGGCTCGGAACAGCCGCTCGGCCTCGGAGCGGTGATCCCAGGCCGCCACATACCAGTTGCCCAGGGCGACGAAGACCTCCTCGGGATCGATCTCGCGGGTGGTGGTCTCGGCCGTGGAGGCCGCGTGGTACTCGATCCGAAGGCCCTCGTGGGCGGCCGCCGCCCTGCGCAGCTCGTCGAGCCACTCCACCGGGCTCCCCGGCCCGGCGGCCTCGACCCGCCCCGGCAGGGCGCCGAGCGCTTCGGGCCCCAGCCCTTCCCCGAGCTTCTCGAGCGCCGAGGCCATGGCCGGGGCCTCCTGTAGGCCGGGGGTCCCGGCGAGCGCCGTTCCGCGCAGGTAGAGCGCGAGCGCCTCGGCACGGGTGAGCCGGAGTGGACGCCCGAAGTAGTCGGCCATGCCGATCCACACGCGCCCGTCCTGGATGTCGACGTCGATCAGGTCGCCGGGACCGTACGGGGGAAGCCCCGAGACGAAGAGCAGGTTCAGGTCGTCCAGGAGCTCCCGTTCGGACATGCCGAACAGCTCGACCGCCTCCTCGACGGACGTGCCCGGATGCCGGACGAGGTAGGGCACGACGACGAGCAGCCGGCGCAGGCGTTCGGAAGCCTTCGCCGGAGCCTTGCGGGCGTCAGCGCGCGGCAAGCGTCGCCTCCAGACGACCGACGACCTCGTCGCGGAGCTCCGGCGGATCGATGACCTCCGCGTCCGGCCCGAACGAGAGCACCCAGCCGGCGAGACTCTCCCCCGGGAGCCACGGCACGCGCGTCTCGGTCCACCCGTCGTCGCGGACGCGAGCCGTCTCCGCCCCCGCGACGCCCTTGGTCGCCAGCCAGGCGACGTCGGGAGCGAAGGCCACGAGGGCGGTCGTCCGGGGCTCGCCGGGTCCCCAGGGACCCGCCTGCAGGCTGTCCGTGGCTCGGAACCCCGCTGGTGGCTCGCTCCCCTCTCCCAGATCCTCGATATCCGAGGAGACCCGCGAGAGCCGGAAGGAACGGACCTCGCCGCGGTTCCGATCCAGGCCGACGAGATACCAATGGCCTGCGCGCACTGCGAGCCCGTACGCGTCGACGACGCGCTCGGAGGTCTCACCCTTCGCCGTCCGGTACGCGAACCGGATCCGCCGCAGTCCGGCGACGGCCTCGCCCAACGACGGGAGACGAGGGTCCCGGGCGCCGACGATCTCCGCGATCCCCTCGCCGGCGAGCGACGAGAGGATCCCGCCCTCCGCACCGGACAGGAGCTTTCGGACCGCATCCTCGGCCGACGTGTCGCCGCCGGAGCGAGCCGCCACGAACAGCGCCGAGATCTCCTCGGGGGTGAACCGGACCTCCGGCAGGTAGTACCGGTCCTTCGCGATCGTGTAGCCCTGCTCCGCCTCCCACACGTCGGTCGCGACCACCTCGATCGGCACGCCGATGTCGCGGAGGATGTCCTTGTCGCGTTCGAACATCCGCTTGGCGGAGTTCACGTCCCCGTGTTCGTACGCTTCGCCGAGCTTCTCCCGGATCTGCTCGAACGTGAGCGGCATCCGCGCCTCGAGGAGCAGCGCGACGAGGTTGACCAGGCGTTCGAGCGGCTGCATCGCCGCGGCATCATACTTCCGGCATGTCCGAGCCCCGAGGTGGCGTTCGCCTGCGTCGTGGCAGGGTGCTCGGCATCCTCGCCGAGCGTCCGGGCGCGCTCGAGCTCGAGGTCGAGGTCGAGGGCGAGCGCGCGCCGGCCCTCGCGTATCCAGAGCTCGTGGGTCCCGTCGCCGAGGGCGACCCGGTGATCCTCAACACGACCGCGGTCGCGCTCGGTCTCGGTACCGGTGGTTTCCATCTGGTCGTCGCGGTCGAGGGCGGCCCGCCGACGGAGCTCGAGCACGACGGACGGGTGCTGAAGGCGCGCTACATGCCGTCCCAGGTCGCCGTCCGGACCGTCGAGGAGACGCATCGCGATGCGCTCGAAGCCTCCCCGGGGCTCGCCGGAGCGCCGGTGGTGTGCGCGCCACTGCACTCGATGATCGCGCCGGCTGCTGCGGGCGCGAAAGCCGCAGGCGCCGAGCGCATCGCCTACGTGATGACGGACGGAGCTTCGCTCCCCGGAGGTTTCTCGCGACTCGTCTCCCGGTTACGGGACGCGGACCTCCTGGCCGGGTGGATCAGCTGCGGGCAGGCGTTCGGCGGTGAGCTCGAGGCGGTCACGATCTGGAGCGCGCTCGTGGCCGCGGTCGAGGTGTTGGGCGCCGATGTGATCCTGGTCGCCGACGGGCCCGGCAACCTCGGAACGGACACGACCTGGGGCGTGAGCGCCCTCGGAAGTGGACACGCGCTGAACGCCGCGGCTGCCGTGGGAGGCCGTCCCGTCGCTCCCCTCCGACTCTCGTTCACCGAGACGCGCGATCGTCATCGCGGCGTCTCGCACCACACGGTCACGATCCTCGAACGGATCTGCGTCTCGGGGGTGAACGTCGCCGTCCCCGTCCTGGGGGCCGAAGAGCGCGAAGTGGTGTGGAGCGCCCTTCGTGCCCGAGGATTGGAGGACCGGCATCAGCTCGTCGAGACCGACGGCCGGCCGGCGCTCGCCGAGCTCGAGCGTCGCGGCGTCGAGGTCGAGTCGATGGGACGAACCCCGCGCGACGACCCCGCGTTCTTCCTCGCAGCGGGTGCGGGTGGCGTGCTCGCGGCGCGGATGGCCGCGGGATCGCGCGCGTGGCGAGAGCGCGATTAGCGCGCCGGAGCGTCGACGAACCCGACGACGGCCAGCGCGAACGCGGCCTGTCGATCCGCGATCGCCGAGCGGTCCTCGCAACCGCCCTTGCACACCGTCACGCCGCTCATGAGGATCGCGTGGTGGGTCGCACCGTCGACCCGGTAGCTCAGGAGGAACGCGAGCACGGATCCGTCTCCTTGCAGGCTCACGGCGATCTGCACGGCGTCGAGCTCCCCGGTGCCCGGCGGGATCGGCGCGTCCTCCACCTTGACGATCGACGGAACGGTCACAGGGAACCCGCGCGTCGGCTCGATGGCGGCGAGACCCGCGGGAAGGAGCGAGGCCTTCACGACCTCGACGTCGCCCTCGATCCCCAAGGGCGCGATCTGCTCGAGCACGGCGGTCCCGTCGGCCGTGTTCCACGGCACGAACACGCCCACCGTGACGACGCCGTCGCCCGCCTTGCGGATCGTCGTCATCGTCGCGCCCGATACGACGTTGCCGTCCTGCAACGGACCGCCGAACCGCGTCGGGTCGGGAACGAAGAGGGTGGCCACGATCATGAGGCCGAGCACGACCCCGATCAGGGCGGTCACCCGTCCCGCGGGGCGCAGGTCAACCGAGCCGGCGGCGGCGGCGGCCTCCTCCCGGTCCATGCGCGTGATGCGCCTGGACTGCGTCGTGGTCATGGGTCCCATCGTCGGGGAGGGCGCGACGAGCCGCAATCCCCCGCCGCACCGGCCCGCGAGCCCTCCGGCCTACGTCACATGTGCGCGATGAGCTGTTCCACGCGCTCGTCCACGCTCCGGAACGGGTCCTTGCAGAGCACGGTCCGCTGTGCCTGATCGTTCAGCTTCAGGTGGACCCAGTCGACCGTGTAGTCGCGTCGCTTCTGCTTCGCGTGCTTGATGAAGTCCCCTCGGAGCTTGGCCCTTGTCGTCTGCGGAGGTTCGCGCATGGCCCGCTGGATGTCCTTCTCGGTCACGGCGCGCTCGGCGCGGTTCCCACGCTCGAGGAGGTAGTAGAGGCCTCGGCTCCGGTTCACATCGTGGTAAGCGAGGTCGAGCAGCGCGATCCGCGGGTGCGAGAGCGGGAGCTGGTGCTTGAGGTGGTACCGCTCGATCATCGCCTGCTTCGCGACCCAGTCGATCTTGTGGATCAGGCGCTCGGGCTCGCCGGCCGCCAGCGCATCGAGCGCGTCCCGCCACTCCTCCAGGAGCTGCTTGGATTGCGGATCGGTGCCCCGCCGCTCCAGGAACCGCGAGGTCCGCTCGAAGTACTCCTCCTGGATCTCGATCGCGGTGAGCTCGCGACCGTTCGCCAGGCGCACCCGCTTGCGGCACGTCACGTCGTGACTGATCTCGCGGATCGCCCGGATCGGGTTCTCGAGCGTGAGGTCGCGCATCACCGTGTTCGCCTCGACCATCCGGAGCACGAGGTCCGTGATCCCGACCTTCATGAAGGTCGTCCACTCGTTCATGTTCGAGTCGCCGACGATCACGTGGAGTCGCCGGAAGCGCTCGGCGTCGGCGTGCGGCTCGTCCCGCGTGTTGATGATCGGGCGGGAGCGCGTCGTGGCGCTCGAGACGCCCTCCCAGATGTGCTCCGCGCGCTGCGCGATGCAGAACTGCGCTCCTCGAGGCCCATGAAGCACCTTGCCGGCGCCGCAGTAGATCTGGCGCGTGACGAAGAACGGGATCAGCAGGTCGGCCATCCGCGCGAACTCGCCCTGGCGCGCGACGAGGTAGTTCTCGTGACAGCCGTAGGAGTTCCCCGCCGAGTCCGTGTTGTTCTTGAACAGGTAGACCTGGCCGCTGATGCCCTCCTCGTGCA
>JBBDWS010000140.1:0-1349 GCA_040902755.1 Actinomycetota bacterium | reverse complement strand
AGGATGTGGTAGATCTCGTCGCCGCCGGGTTCCTCCGAGACCTCGCCGACCAGGATCTCGACCTCGTACGGCTTCATCTGCTGCGTGAAGATCGTGGACAGCGCCTGCGAGTACGCGTTCGCGAGATCCCTCGCGCGGACGTCCTCGCGCCCGTACGAGTACCCGCGGAGGTCGGCCAGGCGGACGCCGCTGATCCGGAGGTCCTCGAACTCGCTGTACTTGCCGACGCCGGCGAACGCGATCCGGTCGTAGATCTCGCTGATCTTGTGCAGCGTGGCGCTGGGGTTCTCGGCGAGGAACAAGATCCCTTCGGCGTACTCGGTGCCGATGACGGACTTGCCACGGGCGATGCCCTTGTGCGCGAAGTCCGAGCGGTCCTTCATGAGCTGCTCGGGCGGCACGTAGGGCATGAAGCTCACGCGGCACCACCCTTCTTCTTCGCGCCGGCCACGACGACGGCCTCGTACGCGGCGCGGACCTCGTCGTCGGTGGTCCGGGCGGCGCCCTCGGTCGTGACGACGACGACCGTCGGGTAGATCCCGCGCGTGGGGTCGGGACCCCCGGTCGCGATGTCCTCCTCGGCGGCGTCGACGAGTGCTTCGACGGCGACCTGAAGCCCAGCGGCGCGGTCCAGGCCCGGGCGCCAGCGCTTCTTCAACGACGACTTCGCCGGACGCCCTCCGGAACCGGTCGCGTGGAAGTCGTCCTCCTCCCAGCGGCCGCCGGTGGCGTCGTAGTAGAAGATCCGGCCCTCGTGGCGCTTGTGGTCGAAGCCGCCGAAGAGTGGCACGACGACGAGTCCCTGGATCGCCATCGGGAAGTTGCTGCGGATCATCTGCCCGAGCCGGTTCGCCTTGCCTTCGAGGGACAGGCGGTCGCCGGTGATCTTCTCGTAGTGCTCGAGCTCGAGCTGGAACAGCTTCACGATCTCGACGGCCTGCCCTGCCGCGCCGGCGATCGCGATAGCCGAGTAGTCGTCGGCCGCGAACACCTTCTCCATCTTGTCGTCGGCGACGGCGTAGCCCTCGGTGGCCCGGCGGTCGCCGGCGAACACGACCCCGCCCGCGAACTTCAGACCGAGGACCGTGGTTCCGTGCGCGACGCCGCGGGCGTCCTCCGCGGTGACCTGGATGCCGCGTGGAAGCGCGTCGGGACGGTTCCGCGCCAGGAGGTCGAAGAAGCTCGGGTTCGCGCCGATCATGCCGCCCGAGGTCATGGGCGGCACGAGCGGTTCGTCCTTCATTCCCCGCCCTTTTGGACGTAGGACTTCACGAACTCCTCGGCGTTCTCCTCCAAGACCGAGTCGATCTCGTCGAGGATCTCGTCCATCTCCTCCTTGAGCTTCTCGC
>JBBDWS010000139.1:0-12511 GCA_040902755.1 Actinomycetota bacterium | reverse complement strand
TCGAACCGGATCGAGTCGAAGATGTAGAACTCGCACTCCGGTCCCCAGAACGACGTGTCCGCGATCCCGGTCTGCTTCAGGTAGAGCTCGGCCTTCCGGGCGATGTACCGCGGGTCGCGCGAGTACATCTCTCCGGTCACCGGGTCCTTCACGAAGCAGTTCATGTTCAGCGTCGTGTGGGCCGTGAACGGGTCGAGGAACGCCGTGTCGGGGTCGGGGACCAGGAGCATGTCGGACTCCTGGATCTCCTGGAACCCACGGATCGACGAGCCGTCGAAGCCGAGCCCGTCTTCGAAGCTGTCCTCGCTGAGCTCCGAGACCGGTATGGAGAAGTGCTGCATCAGCCCCGGCAGGTCGGAGAAGCGCAGATCGACGATCTGGGTTCCCGACTCCTTCGCCAGGGCAAGGACGTCCTTCGGTGTGGCCATGCCTTCGCCCTCCCCTTCGTTCGATGGGACGGGTTCAGCGTAAGAGCGGGAGCGGGGCGGACGGTTTCCGGCGCGTTAACTCTGCGTTACCGGCCGGTGGACGACCGTCGTCGGCGTCGGATCCCAGTCCCGGATCAGGTCGGCGACCTTCGCGAGGAGTGCCACTCCGCCGGCCACCTCGACCAGCCGTCCGAGGGGCGTCCGGAAGAACGGGTGCCGCAGGATCGCCGGCGCCGCCAGCACGAGCGCGCGGGCCGCGATCGCCCGGTAGCGGCGGCCCTGCTCCGAGGCGAGCCAGGCCCGGGCCTCGTCGGCACCCCGCGAGAGAGCGTCCTCGAGCTCCTGCGCGAGGACGCGCAGCTCGGCACGGGAGGGGATCGAGCCGGTCACGGTTCGAGCGTACCCACGGAGGGGGAGCTTGGAACGCACGTCGCGGACGCTACCGGAGGGTTTCGGGAAATCCCGGATTCAACGGGAGGAAGTGCCGGTCGATGAGGAACAGCATGAAGGTCCTCGCCAGCCGGGAAGTGCGGTCGATGATCCGCGAGAACGGCGGGCTGTTGTTCGTGACCCTGTCGCCGCTCGCGAGCATCCGAGGGGCGATGCGGCGGGTGTTGACCTCGACGAACCTTCCCGAGGACGCGCTCGACTACCAACGGTTCGAGACGAAGGGATTCGTGGTCTTCCTCGAACCGGGCATCCGGGCCCCGCGCGAGCTTCACCTCCAGATGGTTGGCCGGCTGCATCGGCGTCTGAGGGCTTTTTGGAACGGCTACTCGTTCGTGCCCGCGAGGATCCGAACCGCCGAGCGGTGACTTAGGGAGAGCGGCGAGCGGAACCTCAGACGTCGGCGGCGCGGTAGCCGACCCCGCGGACCGTCTCGATCAGGTTCTCGGATTCGGGTCCGAGCTTGGCGCGGAGACGCCGGATGTGCACGTCCACGGTCCGGGTGCCGCCGTAGAAGTCGTAGCCCCACACCTCGCGAAGGAGCCCCGGCCGGGTGAAGACGCGTCCCGGTCGCTCGGCGAGGTAGCGCAGGAGCTCGAACTCCTTGTAGGTGAGGTCCAGCGGCCGGCCCTGCACCGTGACGCGATACGTCTCCACGTCGAGCACGAGGGTGCCCAGCCGCACCGTCGAGGCCTCGCCCGCGCCCGAGCGACGAAGGAGCATGGCGAGGCGGAGCCGGATCTCGGCCTCGGGGGCACCCGGGAACAGCAGCTCGTCGGCGATCTCGTCCCAGCGGAACCGGTCGAGGTCGGCTCGCTCCGCGACGACCACCACCGGGACGCGGGCGTCGCGTTCCGCGAGCGCGCGAGTGACGGCATGCCCGTGCCCCGGGTTCTCCGCGGCATCCACCATCACGATCTGCGGGTCGAGCTCGAGGGCATGGGCGAGCGCGACGACCGACAGGTGCTCCGTCTTGACGTCGAGCGCCAGCGCGCCGAGGGCGGGAAGCACCTCGTCGGGGGAACGATCCGAGAGCAGGACGATGCGGGCCACGACGCCTCGAGGGTACAGGCTCGGCATGAGCGACGGTACCCTTGACCTGCGATGACCGTGGTCAAGGTCCGTCTGTTCGCCGCCCTGCGCGAGCTCGCCGGCTCGAACGAGGTCGAAGTCGAAGCGGGGAGCGTGGGCGAGCTCGTCGAGGCGCTCTCACTCCGTTACGGGGAGCGGTTCGAGAAGGTCGCTCGTGCCGGCTCGGTCGTCGTCGACGGCGAGCGAGCCGGCCCCGAAACCGCCCTGACCGGCGGGTCCCAGCAGGTCGCCCTGCTCCCTCCCGTCTCGGGGGGCTGAGCCGGGAACGTCGTCCGCACGTTTTTGTCATACTGAGCGCTCCCCATGCGCTTCCAGCGGCTCCTCCTCATCGTCAATCCGGTGGCCCGCACGTTCACGAAGCCGGTCCTCGCCGTGATCGAGAAGGCGCTCTCGGCCGACTTCAAGCTCGAGGTATCCGAGACCAAGGAGCGCGGTCACGCCTTCGAGCTCGCCACCGAGGCGGTCGGAGATGGTGTCGACCTGGTCGTCGTGTTCTCGGGCGACGGCACGGTGAACGAGGTCGTGAACGCGCTCGCCGGCACCGACTCGGCGATCGCGGCGCTTCCCGGCGGGGCGACGAACATCTTCGTCCGGGCGCTCGGTCTTCCCCTCGATCCCGTCGAGGCGACGGGGGTACTGATCGGCAAGGCCCTGGACGACGTGGCGTTCAAGCTCTCGCTCGGCCGGGCCGACGGACGGTACTTCGCCGTGAACTGCGGCGCCGGCGTCGATGCGGCCGCGATGCGACGGCTCGATGCGAAGTTCCCGAAGACGAAGGAGAAGTTCGACCGAGTGGCGTTCCGCGCGGCCGCGTGGGAGTTGCTGGTCGGCTACGCCGGTCGCAGCGCGGATCTGGAGGTCCGGATCGACGATGCCGAGCCGTCGCCCTCGCTGTCGGTCATGGTGGGCCGAACCGACCCGTACACCTATTACAAGGGCCGAGGGCTCCGGATGACGCCGGACGCGTCCCTCGACGGGGGTCTCGACGTCCTGTCGGTGCGCAAGCTCCGGCGGCGTAGCGTCCCGCGGATCGCGTGGCAGGTCTTCGGCTCCGCTCGGCACGTACACGGCCGCGACATCGATTACGCGCACGACGCCTCCCACGTCCTCGTCACGTCGGAGAAGCCGTTCCCCGTGCAGGTCGACGGAGACTCGCTCGGCGACCACCGCAGGCTCGAGATCGACCTCGCGCCCGAGGCGTTGTGGGTAGTGGCCTGACCTAGGCGCCCGGCGTTTCGTGCTGCTGGATGCCGCACTCCCATTTCGACAACCCGGCCCACCGCCCGGCGCGCTCGGGCTCGCCCGGGAGCCGCATCCGGGTGCACGGCGCGCAGCCGATCGAGGCGTAGCCGAGGTCGTACAGCGGATTGTGCGGCAGGTCGTGCTCCTTCAGGTACTCCCACGTGTCGCGACGGGTCCAGGTCGCGACCGGATTGACCTTCACGATCGGCCGGCCGGCTTCGAGCTCGTAGCGGTCGATGATCGGGGCGTCGCCCCGCGTCGGCGACGAATCACGGCGGAACGCCGTCACCCAGGCGTCGAGTCCGCGCAGCGCCTCGTGCATCGGACGCACCTTGTTGATCTCGCAGCACCGGTCCGGGTCGCGTTCGTAGAGCCGCGGCCCGAACGTGCGGGCCTGCGACTCGTTCGTGTGGTCGCCGACGAGATCGATCACGTTCAGGCCGAGCCGCTCGGTGAGCCTGGTCTTGAACGCGAGGGTCTCGGCGAAGTGGAAACCCGTCTCCAGGAACAGAACGGCGACGTCCGGGCGGATGTCCGTCGCCATGTGCATCACGCAGGTCCCCTCCGCCTGGAAGGCCGATGCGAGCGCGATACGCGGCAGCGCAGGCTCGTTGAGCGCCCAGCGCACGATCTCGCGAGGGTGCACGCGCTCGAACCGCGCGTTGAGTTCCACGAGGTCTTCGTCGGAAAGGAGCGTCTGGGCCATCGGGTCTCCCGGTCGGGGCGCCGGTCGGCGGGAAGTATAGGTCCGGTGGCGTGGCTGGGCATCCGAGCGTTCGGTGACGCGCCGCTGCCCCGGGTCCCCGCCGGGGGCCCGCGGCTATGCTTGCGGTTTCCGGCGCCGCGTCCGCTGCGGGCCGGGATCAACGATTCCGTCGAGGAAAGGAACCCGACCCGCATGTCCACTTACGAGACCATCGCGCCCCACGGCGGAACCCTCGTCGACCTGCTCGTGCCCGAAGGCGATCGCGCGAAGCTCGAGGAGGAGGCTCGGAACTTCCCCAAGGTCGTCGTGAACCCCCGCGAACTCTCCGACCTCGAGATGCTGGCGGTCGGGGCACTCTCACCGCTCACCGGCTTCCAGGGGCAGACCGACTACACCTCGATCCTGGAGACCATGCACCTTTCGACCGGACTTGCCTGGACGATCCCCGTGACGCTTTCGCTCACCGACGAGGAAGCGAAGCGGATCGGCGGGGCCGACGCCGTCACGCTCCTCGCGGACGAAGGAGGCGAGCCGATCGCGATCCTGGAGGTCTCGGGGCTGTTCCGACGGGACCGCGAGCGCGAGGCCGACGCGGTGTTCGGGACTCAGGATCTGGAGCACCCGGGCGTACAGGCGCTGCAGGAAGCCGGGGACCTCTGCGTGGCAGGCGAGCTTCGTGTGCTACGACTGCCGGCACACGACGACTTTGTCGAGTACCGGCTCACGCCGGCCCAGACGCGCGCCGAATTCGCACGGCGCGGCTGGAGGACGGTGGTCGGATTCCAGACGCGGAACCCGATCCATCGGGCCCACGAGTACATCCAGAAGTGCGCGCTCGAGATCGTCGATGGGCTGCTCGTGCACCCGCTCGTCGGGGCGACGAAGGGCGACGACGTGCCGGCAGAGGTTCGGATGCGTTGCTACGAAGCGCTGTTCGAGGGCTACTACCCGAAGGACCGCGCGATGGTCAGCGTGTTCCCGGCGGCGATGCGCTACGCTGGGCCGAAGGAGGCCATCTGGCACGCGATCGCCCGGAAGAACTACGGGTGCACGCACTTCATCGTGGGGCGGGACCACGCGGGCGTCGGCGACTACTACGGCACGTACGACGCGCAGAAGATCTTCGAGCGCTTCGAGCCTGGTGAGCTCGGCATCACGCCGCTCATGTTCGAGCACTCGTTCTGGTGCGATCGGTGCGAGGGCATGGCCTCGCCGAAGACGTGTCCGCACGCCGAGCAGGACCGCGTCTCGTTGTCCGGGACCAAGGTCCGAGAGCTGCTTCGCTCCGGGGAGCGGCCGCCGATCGAGTTCAGTCGCGCCGAGGTCGCCGACATCTTGATCGATGCGATGCGCGAGCCGGGCGCCGGAGCGGGTTGACCTTTCGCGAACCCCGGAGGTTTGCCCGAGGCTCCTTCGGTTCGGTACTCTGCGGCCGCCTGAGGGGGGCCGACGACCGCAAGGAGGCACCGACGACCGCTCGCAGGAGCCCGATCCCATCCTTCCTCGTCCTGGCCCTCGTCTTGGGTCTCTTCTGCCTCTCCCCTGCGCTCGCCGACACGAAGCAGGAGCTCGACCGGGCCAAGGCCGAGCTGGCGGCGATCCAGGCCGATCTCGACCGAGCCACCGCCGCCTGGAACGCCGCGATGACCCGCCTGAACCAGACCAAGTCGGAGATCATCGAGACCCGCGTGCGGATCTCCGACGTCGAGCGGAACCTCGCGCGGATCGACGCGCGGCTCGCCAGGCGTGCGGTCCTGGCGTTCACGACCGGACCGGCGGGCGCTATCGACCTGTTGCTGTCGTCCGGCTCCTTCGTCGAGTTCTCCGACCGATTGGAGTTCCTCGGAAGCGTCGCCCAGGACGACGTGGATCTCGCGCTCGAGCGTGAGGTGGCGCAGGAGGAGCTTCGGCGGCAGCGCGGGGATTTGCTCGCGCTCTCGCAGCGCCAGGTGGAGGCCGCCGGCGAGTTGAACGCCGCGCGCGAGAACATCGACGCCCAGTTCCAGAACTACCAGGACCGGGTCGCAGAGCTCACGAGGAAATACAACGCGGAACAGGCCGCCGTGAGAGAGCTCAACATCATCGGACAGACCCCGGTCTCCAGCGGGATGATCCAGCGCTGTCCGGTGGCCGGTCCGAACTCGTTCGTCGACTCCTTCGGATGGCCTCGGGTGGGTCACACCCACCAGGGGATCGACCTGATCGCTCCGTACGGGACGCCGATCGTCGCCACCCATTCCGGGTCGGTCTCGACGAGCTCGAGCTCCTCGGGAGGTCTCCAGGCCTATGTCTACGGCTCCGGCGGCTACACCTTCTACGCGCACCTGTCGGGCTACGCCGCGAGCGGGAGCGTTGGCGCGGGCACGGTGATCGGGTACGTGGGCAGCACCGGAAATGCCGGGAGCACGAACCATCTCCACTTCGAGCTGCACCCCGGCGGGGGCGCGGCGGTCAACCCGTACCAGCTCCTCCTCGCGGTCTGCTGACCGGCTGCGCACGCGTTCGAATTCTCGGCGGCGTGTTCCCAGCCGGGCGCGCTACGATTCCCCCGACAGCACCGACCACCCACCTTCGGGAGCGCTCGTGAGCGACCAGGCGAACCGCAGGATCGACCGGATCCGCCAACCCGGGTTCGTGACGGGCCTGACCGAGCTCTCCCTCGACGATCTCCGGGAGCGCCGGGACGTCTGCCTGGCCGAACGCGAATACCTCTCGCTCCTGCGACGCCTCGTTCAGGGTCGTGCCGAGATCCTCCGCGCCGAGATCGAGCGCAGGGGGGCGGGGGGCGACAGCGAGCCGCTCGTGGACCGGCTCGCCGAGATCCTCTCCGGGGAGATCCAGGGGCCCTCTCGGGGCGAGGCCGTCCGGGTCGCCATGCCGGAGGAGGAGATGCTCCTCGCGCGCCGCAGGGTGGAACGGTTGGTGGCCGATGCAGGACTCTCGGACCCAGGAGCGCTGGACGACGACCGCCTCGCGAAGGCGGTCGAGATCCTCGCCAGCGAGGAGCGAGAGGTCTCCGAGTCCCGGGGCGCCGTCCACTCGGCCCTGGATGCAGTCCAGGACGAGCTCAAGCGCCGCTACAAGGACGATCCCTCGCTCGTCCTGACCTGAGCGACTCCCTCGATCGGGGGATGCAGGCGCAGGCCGGTCGACGGAAGGTCCGTGCGACCGGGGGACCCCACAGGACCAGTCGGTTTGGCACCTGCGGCCTATGGACCCGTCCGACGCAGATCGTCACCCTGAACCGGCTCCCTGCGCCATCGGGAGCGATAACGTGCGGCCCCAGTCATGAAGGACGTGACCCGCTTCCCCGCGGCGCCGGAGATCCACGCGGATCCCGAGCTGCCGGCAGTCCACGAGCAGTTGATCGTGTTCGCCCGGGAGCTCGGCGATCTCTACCGCCTCGAGCGGTCCCGGTCTGCGGAGCTCGAGCGTGTGCTCGACAGCCTCCAGGAGACCTACATCGCGACGATGAAGTCGCTCGCGCAGGTGATCGAGGCCAAGGACCGCACGACCCGGGGCCACTTGGATCGCACCCAGGCCTACGGTCTGGCCCTCGCCCGCCGGATCGCACCCGAGCTGGTCGCCACGCCGAACCTCGGGTACGGGTTCTTCCTGCACGACATCGGCAAGGTGGGAGTGCCCGAGCAGATCCTCTGCAAGGAGGGTCCGCTCACCACCGAGGAGTGGACCGTGATGCGGAACCATCCCGTCGTCGGTGCGCAGATCATCGCCCCGATCGCGTTCCTGACCGGCGCCGTGGAGCTGATCCGGCACCACCATGAGCGCTTCGACGGGAGCGGGTACCCCGACGGCCTCCGCGCCGAGGAGATCCCGCTCGCCGCTCGGATCTTCGCGGTCGCCGACTCGTTCGACGCCATGACGAGCGACCGGCCGTACCGCGGGGCGATGCAGGTCGACCGCGCCCTCGCCGAGATCGGCGGGGGAGCCGGGACCCAGTTCGACCCCGAGGTCGTGCAGGTGTTCGTCCGCATGATCGACGAGGGGCCTTCGACGGCGAGCGAAGAGGACTTCGTCGCCGCGCTCCGTCAGGCGGGCTGACCCGCCGCTCTGGATCGACCGCCCGATAGGCTTCGAGCATGCCCTCCTCGGTGCCGCTCGTCCGCGTCGTCCGCTCCGGGCTCGAGGAGAGCGTTCACCTCGGTCACGTCGCCGTGTGCGACGCGGATGGCCGGCTCGTGGCGGCCGCCGGCGACCCGAACCGTCTGGTCTTCGCGCGTTCCTCCATGAAGCCGCTGCAGGCCTCGGTCTCGATCCGGCGGATCCCGGTCACGCTCGCCGACGATCTCGTGGCCGTGGCGTGCGGTTCCCACAACGCGGAGCCCGACCAAGTGCTTGCCGTAAGCCGCCTCTTGCGTGCCGGAGGCGCGACCGAGTCGATGTTCCGGTGCCCCGAGGCGTTCCCGTCCCGCACGGAGGATGCGATCCGGGCGGGGAAGACGCGGCGCATCTTCTACAACTGCTCCGGCAAGCACGCTGCGATGCTGGCCGCGTGCATCGGGGCGGGTTGGCCCACCGAGACCTATCTCGAGCCCGGACACCCGCTCCAGCGCGAGATCCTCCGAGCGGTGCGTCGGGCGACGGGCGTCGAGGCCCCGGCCATCGGCGTCGACGGGTGTGGTGTCCCCGTGCACGGCGTGCCGCTCTCCGCCATGGCGACCCTGTTCGCGCGTCTGACGCGGCCGGAGCGCTTGGGTCGCCTCGAGCCCATGGCCTCCCGGGCGGTCGCCGCCATGCGGGCACACCCGTTCCTGGTGGCCGGGACCGGCCGCAGCGACACACAGCTGATGGCGTCGGTCCCGGGGATCATGTCGAAGGTTGGCGCCGAGGCGTTGCACTGCGCGGCCGTGCTCGAAGAGGGGATCGGCGTGGCCGTGAAGATCGCCGACGGAGGGGACCGGGCGGCCGGATCGGCCCTCGTCCAGGCCCTGTCGCAGATCGGTGCAATCGGCGGGGAGGAGCTCGGCCGGCTCTCGTCTGTGGCGCGCCCGGCGGTGCTCGGCGGAGGGCGCCCCGTGGGAGAGATGGTCGCCGAGTTCCGACTTCGGCGCCCGCGGGCGTAGGGGTCCGTCGGCGGTCCGGCCGACGTGCTCGGCAACGGAACGAAGACCCGCGGGTACGATTTCTGACGGATGGGCGCACCGACGAGATCGAACGGCTCACGACCGCGCGTCGCGGTCATGAGCCTGCACACCTCCCCCCTGGATCAACCCGGTTCGGGCGATTCCGGGGGGATGAACGTGTTCATCCGCGCCGCCGCCGAGCGTGTTGCCGCGAACGGCGTCGACGTCGACGTGTTCACGCGGTGCCGCGGGCTGGACCTGCCTGAGGTGCGATCGCTGGGCGGCCGGTCGCGGCTCATCCAGGTGAAGGCGGGGCCGTGCGCCCCGGTCCCCAAGGACGAGCTCCCGCGCTACCTGCCGGAGTTCCTCGGGGGCCTGCTGAGCCGGGAACGCCTCGAGGATGGGGGATACGACCTCGTCCACAGTCACTACTGGCTCTCGGGATGGGTCGGCCGGAGCGCGAAGGAGATCTGGGGCGTGCCGCTCGTCGCCTCGTTCCACACGCTCGGCAAGGTCAAGAACTATTCGCTCGCGCTCGGCGAGACACCGGAACCTCCCGCCCGGCTCTCGGGCGAGGAGGGTGTCATCGCGGAGGCCGACCGGCTCGTGGCGGCCACGCCGGCAGAGGCCGCCCAACTGGTGGGGCTGTATGGGGCGGATCCCGACCGGATCCGCATCATCCCGCCGGGTGTGGACCACGGCCTGTTCTTCCCCCGGCCCCGGGATGAAGCTCGGGGTCGACTGCACCTCGTCGGTGTCCGGCTCCTCGTCTTCGTGGGAAGGCTGCAGGCTCACAAGGGGCCGGACCTGGCCGTCCGCGCGCTGGCGGAGGCGATCGCTCGTGATCCGGTGGGGACCGCCGACGTCGTCCTCGCGATCGTCGGAGGGCCGAGCGGGAGCGGTCACGGCGAGGAGGTCGCGCGCCTCATGGACCTCGCCGCCGCCCTCGGGGTCGGGGAGCGCGTGATGCTCTTCCCGCCGCAGCCCCAATCCAGGCTGGCGGACTTCTACGCGGCCGCCGAGGCGGTCCTGGTCCCGTCGCGCTCGGAGTCCTTCGGGCTCGTGGCTCTGGAAGCCCAGGCGTGCGGCACGCCCGTCGTCGCGGCCGCGGTCGGCGGCCTTCGATTCGTCATCGAGAACGGCGTGACGGGGTTCCTCGTCGAGGGTCACGACCCGGCCGACCACGCCGACCGGATCCTGGCCCTGCTTGCCGACCCTCCCGCAGCCGCCCGGATGGGCGCCGCGGCGCTCGAGCGCTCCATGCGGTTCTCGTGGGACGCCACCGCGAACGAGATGCTCTCCGTGTACCGAGAGCTGTTCGCGACCGGCGTTCCCGCGTGACGGCCCCGCGACGAACCGCTGCCTCTCGATCGTCGACACATGCCGACACATATGGATCGCGTCGAGTTCTTTGCTGTCTGGTCCTTCGTTAGCGGTGCGCTGCAACGTTTTCGAGTGGTTGGCGAGCGGCGTGGTCACTTCTTGTCACTCTGAATCCGGTACCGTCTACCAGCGCATATGTTCGTGACCAGCGCGTTCGTGGAGTTGACCCGGCGCCGCGCCGCCGTTACATTTCGCCTCGCTCCGAGCAGCCGGAGCGGCCGAGTCAGGGAACCGAGTGCGGGACCCCTGGGAAAGCCGTAAGGCCAACTGGGTGCAACCTTGCGGGACGGTTGGGAAAGCCAACTGGCTGTTCCGTAGGGGTAACTCGGGAGGCCCCAAAGCCCAACGAAAGGGTCTACGGCGAGGAAACCAAGACGGTTGCCAGAGGTTGCTCGGAGCACCTGAGCCCGAGGGGCTAACGGTGGCTGGAAGCTTCGGTTTCCGGCGAGCCGGAGGTCCCTCGGGTTCTTTTTTGCCCTCCTTCTTCTCACTCCGTCCGGTAGCGTTCCCGCCGTGATGGCGGCCGGACGCGAACCCCCCCCAGCGCGGAACCAGGCGCAGAGCCGTCGTGAGCAGATCGTCGACGTCGCGATGCGGCACTTCGCCGAGCACGGGTATCGGGGAACGCGGGTCGAGGACGTCGCCGCCGAGGTCGGCGTCGCGAAGGGGACGGTCTTCCTGCACTTCAGCAACAAAGAAGGCCTGTTCCTCGCCGCGTTCGAACAAGCGGTCGGTCAGATCCCCGCGTGGCTGGATGCTCCCGAAGAGGTCATCTCGCGCGGGTTCTGGGTCGTCCTGGACTACTGGCTGGAGCGGACCGAGGAGTTCCTGAAGCAGGAGTGGATCCCGAACCGGGTCGCGATGATGGGGCGCTACGACACCGACCTCGGCCTGCGCCGCCCGATCGACCGGTTCATGCGGAGAGAAGACCCGTACGGGACGCTCGAGTTCGTGGAATTCGGCGTGCGGCGGGGCGAGATCCGCGACGACGTGGACGTCGAGATGCTCGCCGCCATGCTCGACTGGGTCGCCGAGCGTTTCCAGGACGCGCTCGGCAGCGAGGAGCTCGACCCGGGCCTGGTCCACCGCAAGCCCTTCGTGCCCGAGCGCCGAGCCATCAGGATCCGCGAGTTCCTCGAGGTGCTTCGGACCGGGATCGCCGCGCGCTGAATCCCGAGTGAGGTCGCCTCGGTCCGCCCGAGGCCTCTTTCGGACTCGACGCCCGCCCCGGCAGCCTGCCAACATGTGCGTCATGGACGAGCGGACGGTGGCGTTCCTGGGCGTCGGGCGGATGGGCGAGGCCCTCGTGTCCGGATTGATCCGTTCCGGGGGCCGGTCCGCCGACGAGATCGTCGTGACGACCCGGCGGGAGGAACGGGCCCGCGAGCTCCAAGAGCGTTATGGGATCTCGGCGACCACCTCGAACCCGGAGGCCGCCGGGCGCGCCCAGACCCTCGTGCTGATGGTGAAGCCGCAGGACATGGAGGGCCTCCTCGAGCAGATCTCCGGGAGCGTCACGGCCGAGCACCTCGTGATCAGCTTCGCGGCGGGGATCCGGACCTCCTTCGTCGAGAAGCACGTTCCGCCCGGCGTCCCGGTCGTACGCGTCATGTCGAACGTGGCTGTCCTGGTCGACGAGGCGATGTCCGTGGTGTCGGCCGGTGCGCATGCCGAGGACAAGCACGTCGCGATCGCCGAGGAGCTGCTCGGGTACGTCGGCAAGGTGCTCCGCCTGAAGGAGACGCACCTCGACGCCGTCACCGCGACGAGTGGAAGCGGGCCGGCCTACTTCTTCCTCCTCGCCGAGGCCATGATCGAGGCCTGCATCCTGCTCGGGCTCGCTCGCGACGTCGCGACGGAGCTGATGATCCAGACGATGCTCGGCTCGGCGAAGATGCTGCGCGACACTGGCAAGCATCCGGTCGAGCTGCGCGAGATGGTCACGTCGCCCGGAGGGACGACCATCGCGGCGATCCGACACCTCGAGGAGGCCGGCGTGCGGGCGGCTTTCCTGAACGCCATCGACGCGGCCCGGCATCGAAGCGCCGAGCTTGCGCAAGGTGGCGACGAAGACGAAGGGCTCAAGTAGCGAAGCGATAGCCCAAAGAAGGAAGGGCTCAAGTAGCGAA
>JBBDWS010000138.1:0-12638 GCA_040902755.1 Actinomycetota bacterium | reverse complement strand
GGAGGTCGAGGCGTTCCTCGCCGACATCCCCAAGCGGCCGCAGCGCGACCTCAGCGTCCGGAGTGCCGGCCTGGCCGTCTCGCGCCGCGCGATCCGAACCGGGGGCAAGCCCCCGACGCCCGGCACGATCCCGCCGAATCCCGTCGGCTAGTCTGGCTTCATGGTTTCCGATCGCTGGGCCACCTTCGATTGCTACGGAACGCTCATCGACTGGATGGGCGGGATCCGCGACACGCTCGCCGACCTGTGGCCCGAGCACGACACCGACCTCCTGCTCGGGGCGTATCACGAGATCGAGCCGGAGGTGCAGCACGGGCGCTCGATCTCGTACCGAGCGGTGCTGACCGAGACGCTCGAGAAGCTCGCGCATCGCGAAGGGCTCCAGCTCGACGAGGACGAGCGCGCCGCGCTCGCCGACTCCCTCCCGTCGTGGCCGCCGTTCCCCGAGGTTTCCGCGGCGCTGACCGAGCTCCGCGAACGCGGCTGGCGCATCGGGATCCTCTCCAACACCGATCCCGAGTACCTGGATGCCTCCTTCGAGCGCATCGGCGTCCCGACGGATCTGCGCATCACGGCGGCCGAAGCCGGTTCGTACAAGCCGGCGCACGGACACTGGGAGCGGTTCTTCGAGCAGACGGGCGCCGACCGAGCCCGGCATGTCCATATCGGCGCGTCGATCTTCCACGACCTTCGGCCGGCGGCCGAGCTCGGCCTGACCGCGGTGTGGATCAACCGGATGCACGAGAGCACCGACGTGCCGCGCGCCGCCGAGCTGCCCGACGTCGCCAAGCTGCCCGAAACGCTCGACGACCTGGTGCCGGAGTAGCGATGGCCGAGATCGACCGCAAGAAGATCGAGGAGGGCGTCCGCCTGATCCTCGAAGGGGTCGGCGAGGATCCCGATCGTGACGGGCTGAAGGAGACGCCTCGTCGCGTTGCCTCGATGTACGAGGAGATCCTCGCGGGCGTCGGAGTCGACCCGACGCCGATCGTGTCGGTCGTCGCGGGCGCGGACTTCGACGAGATGATCATGGTGAAGGACATCCCGCTGACCGCGCTCTGCGAGCACCATATGCTGGCGTTCAACGGCAAGGCGCACGTCGCGTACATCCCGAACAAGGACGGAAGGATCACCGGCCTCTCGAAGATCGCCCGCGTCGTCGATGTGCTGTCGAAGCGGCTGCAGGTGCAGGAACGGTTGACCACGCAGATCGCCGACGTGATCGAGAAGGCGCTCGCCCCACGCGGTGTCTTCGTGCTGATCGAGGCGGAGCACCTGTGCATGACGATGCGCGGCGTCAAGAAGCCCGGCTCCATGACCGTCACCTCGGCCGTTCGCGGCCTGTTCCGAGCCGACGCCCGCACGCGCCAGGAGGCCCTGGACCACATCGGCAGGTAGTTCACGCAGGTCGTGGCTACGATGAGGGGCGTGGGCGGCCCCGTCTGGCGGGTGGGCGAGCGCGTGTTCGACTGCGCCGAGCGCACGCTGATCATGGGCATCCTGAACGTCACGCCGGACTCGTTCTCCGAGGACGGCCAGTTCTTCGATCCGGGCGAAGCCGTCCAGCACGCCACGCAGATGATCTCCGACGGCGTGGACGTCGTGGACGTGGGCGGCGAGTCGACGCGGCCGGGATCCGACCCTGTTCCCGCCGAAGATGAGATCCGCCGGGTCCTGCCGGTCATCGAAGGGATCGCTCAGAACAACCCCGACGTCCCGATCTCGATCGACACCAGGAAGGCCGAGGTCGCGGATCGCGCGCTTGCGGCGGGCGCGACGATCGTGAATGACGTCTCGGCGGGTGGCGACCCCGTGATGTTCGACGTCGTCCGCAAACACGACGCGGCGATCGTCCTGATGCACATGAAGGGCGAGCCGAAGACCATGCAGCAGTCGCCCGAGTACGAGGATGTTGTCGGCGAGGTGCACGAGTTCCTGCGGGAACGCATCGAGGCCGCCGAGTTCGCCGGGATCGACGCCGAACGGATCGCGGTCGATCCGGGGATCGGATTCGGCAAGAACCTGGAGCACAATCTCGAGCTGATCCGCGGGATCGACGTCTTCCTCGACCTCGGCCGGCCGCTCCTGGTCGGCCCCTCACGCAAGCGGTTCATCGGCAGCATCCTCGACGTGCCGGACGATGAACGTGTCGAGGGCACGGTCGGAGCGGTGGCGTGGCTGGCTTCTCGCGGAGCGCACGTCGTCCGCGTGCATGACGTGCGCGAGGTCGTCCGCGCCGTCCGGGTGATCGACGCCATCGTGAGGGCCGGCCGATGACGTGGACCGAGAAGCGCCGCGCCCGGGTCTCCGGCGGAGAGCTGGCGTACGTCGACACGGGGGACCCGGAGGCACCTCCGGTCGTCCTGCTCTCCGGCGGCGTCACCTCCTCGTACGTCTGGCGGCATCTGATCCCGCTCCTGTCGCCGTGGATGCGCGTGATCGCGCCCGACCTGCTCGGGTCGGGCGACTCCGCGACGTCGGACGGTGCGGACCTACGGCTCGACGCGCACACCGTCTCCATCCGAGCGTTGCTCGAGAGTCTGGGCGTCGAACGGTACGCGGTCGCGGGGCACGGACACGGCGGTGGGATCGCGCAGCTCCTCGCGCTCGATGGTGACGTCGATGCACTCGTCCTGGTCGACTCGATCGCGTTCGAGGCCTGGCCGGCGCCGCGGATGCGGGAGCTCCGCGAGCGGGTCGACGAGGTTGACCCCGACGCGGTCGTTGCCTGGCTTGAAGCGGCGCTGGAGGGCGGAACGCGACAAGGGCGACTGAGGAAGGAAGACGTCGATGAGTACCTGCGGCCGTTCCGCGGGCCGGACGGCCTCGAGCGCTTCGTCCGCGTCGCTCGGTCCTTCGACGGCGAGGGCTTGGAGGGCCTCGAGTCGCGGTTAGGGGCGCTCGAGATCCCCGCGCTCGTCCTCTGGGGTGAGGAAGACACGTTCGTCGACGTCGAGCTCGCCGAGCGCCTCGGCGACGTCCTGCCGTGGTCGTCCGTCGCCCTGTTCCCCGGATGCGGCCACTTCCTGTTGGAGGACGCTCCGGAGCGGGTCGGCCCCATCCTGTTCCAGTGGCTCCGGACGAAGTACCTGAAGGTCGAGCACCGGCACGAGCCGGACGCGGGTCCCATCGCGGTCACGCTCGGCCGACGGCCGCCCGGGGAAGGAGGCTGAGCGTCATGACCACCTCGCGATTGTTCCTCACCGGCATCCGGGCGTCGGGGCATCACGGCGCGAATCCGGGGGAGAAGGACCAGGCGCAGGAGTTCGTGGTGGATCTCGACGTCGAGGTCGACGTGACCGCCGACGGGATCGGCGGCACCGCGGACTACCGTGCCCTGATCGGGACCGCGCGCGAGGTCGTCGAGCTCGAGCGGTTCGACCTGCTCGAATCGATCGCCGATGCGGTCGCGAAGGCCGTCGCGTCGCGACCCGGGGTGGTCAGTGCGACGGCGATCGTCCACAAGCCGAACGCCGCCCGTTCGAACGACGTGCAGGGCATCGCCGCCGCGGCGACGGCAGAAGGCGACTGAGCCGAGGCCGCGATGTCGGTCTCCGCGTACCTGGCGCTCGGGTCCAACCTCGGCGACCGGCTCGACACGCTGCAACGCGCGGTCGAGCTCCTGGATGCCCGGCCGGGGATCGACGTCGTCCGTTCCTCCCGCGTGTACGAGACCGAGCCCGTCGGACCGCCACAGCCGGCGTACCTGAATGCCGTCGTCGAGGTGCGGACCGATCTCGAGCCCCACGAGCTCCTGAAGGAAACGCAAGCCGTCGAGGACGAGCTCGGCCGTGTGCGCGCCGAGCGGTGGGGACCGCGGACGATCGACATCGACGTGCTGACGTTCGACGACCGGGTCATCGACGAGCCCGGGCTCGTCGTCCCGCATCCGCGGATGCACGAGCGTGGGTTCGTCCTGGTTCCCCTCGGCGAGCTCGACCCCGACCCGATGCTTCCCGGGCGGCGGAAGCTCTCGGCGCTCCGGCTTCTCCCGGACGCGGTGCTCGGGGTCCGGGTGTTCGCGGCACCGCTGCGAGTGCGGTCGTGAGCGCGATCCCGGACCGCCCGTGAACGACGTGCGGAGGTCGCGATGAAGGACCACGACGACGATCTCGTCGAGGGCCGGGTCCGTCGGGGCCGCATGCTCCTGGCCGGAGCCGCGGGACTCGCGCTCCTGGTCGGGTTGCCGTTCGCGGTAGGCATCGTCTCGGGCGATCCGCCGCCCGAGGACGCGCCTACCGGGCCGACCTCACCGTCCTTCGACGACGTCGGGCCGACCGGCGATCTTCACGGACACCTCGCCTACACGACTTTCGAGACCGAGGGCTCACTCGGCCAGCGACTCGTGGTGCTCGATCTGGCCACGGGCTCGTTCGGGGTCGGCCCTCTCGTGCCGGTGGCCGAGGAGCTCCACGCAGCCGGGGCGAGCGGCAACCAGCTCATCCTCATCGCCGACGACGCCGGAGCGCGAGGCGTCGCGTTCGCGCTCCCCGATCTTTCGCCGGGCGGCCGGCTGCGTGAAGTCGCGTCCGGCGAAGTGCTCTCGCTCTCGACCGACGGCACGGCGCTCCTCGTCGGCCGCTCGCGTCCGACCGGCGGGGACGAGTGCGGGTCCCACTCGTTCACGCTGAGCCGGGTCGACATCGCGACGGGGCGCGGGCGCGACTTGCACGAGGGCCGGGTCGCGTGCGGGAACCTTGTCTCGGCGACGTTGGACCGGGACCTGCTCGTGGCCTCGTTCGTTCGCGACGGCCGGCTCGAGGTCGACGCGATCTGGCCACAGAACCCGACCGTCCTGTTCCACGACCTCGCGCACGTCTCGGTGTCGCCGCGAGGCACCTTGCTCTTCGTCGCGCCCGAGGGCGACCTGAACGCGCTGGGGGTCTGGCCGGGCACGCCGTCGGGCCCCGTGTTCGTCTGGCCCGGATCGGGAAACCCTCGTCCGTTGGTGAGCGACGTCGAGCTCTTCGCGCAGCGCATCGTCGCCTGGTCCGCCGACGGGAGCCAGGTTGTCGTGAACGGCTCGGTCCGGGGCGAGCGAGGGATGTGGCTGGTGTACGTGCCGGCCGGGACGATCCAGCCTGTCCTTCGGCCGGGCGTGCTCTCGAGGCGGCCGGCCTCCTCCGGCGCCGCCTTCGACGACCAAGGATCGCTCTTCGCGGCGGTGCCCGGAACGATCGTCATCGCGAACGATGCCGGAGTGTTCCCGCTCGAGCTGCCGCCCGATGCGCCCTCGCCCGCCGGCCCGCTGGCCTGGCTGCCCTGACGCGGGATACTTCTGCGGATGGATCTCGCCGTGCTCGGTGCCGGCCGCGTCGGAACCGCGCTCGCGGTCCTTTGGCGGCTTTCAGGCCACCGGATCGTCGCGGTCTCCGGAGGTGAGGCGACGACCGAACGGGCGGCGCGCCATCTTCCCGGTGTTCCCGTGCTCGGTTCCGTCGACGCGGCTCGAGAGGCGGGCGTCGTCGTCATCGCGACGCCGGATGCCGCCATCGCCGGGGTCAGCGAGGAGATCGCCCGCGCCGGGGCGGTGGGTCCGGGGACGGCCGTCGCCCACGCTTCCGGAGCCACGGGGCTCGACGCGATCGCCGCTGCGCGCTCTGCGGGGGCCGAGACGTTCGCGATCCACCCGTTCCAGACATGTCCGACGGTCGAGGCGGCGGTGGCGCACCTGCCGGGCGCGGGGTTCGCGATCACATCGGGAACGGCCGAGGGCCTCGCCATCGCCGAGCGCCTCGCCCTCGATGCCGGTGGCCGTCCCTTCCCGGTCGACGACGAGCTGAAGCCGCTGTATCACGCGGCGGCGGTGTTCGGTTCGAATTACCTGGTCACGGTGACGGCGATCGCGCACCAGCTCCTCCGAGCGGCCGGGATCGAGGATCCGGCGGCGATCCTAGAGCCGCTGCAGGACGCCACGCTCGCGAACGTGGAGCGCGTCGTTCCGGCGGCCGCGCTCACCGGCCCCGCCGTCCGCGGCGACGCGGTCACGGTCGCGCGCAACCTCCGAGCCTTGTCCGAGCGCGCTCCCGAGGCGGTGCGGCCCTACGTGGCCCTCGCCGACCTCGCGCTCGAGCTCGCCGAGCGAGCGGGCCGGCTCCCGGCGGACGGACGCGAAGCGGTCGAGGAGGTCCTCGCCGGGTGGAGGTGAGCCAGACCCTCTCGGCGACCTTCGACGCCACCGAGGCCGCGCGCGCGAAAGACGACAGGGTCGGCTTCGTCCCCACGATGGGGGCGTTCCACGAGGGCCATCTGTCGCTCATCCGCCGAGCGAGAGCAGATCGCGACCTCGTCGTCGTCTCGATCTTCGTGAACCCGCTCCAGTTCGCAGATCCGGCAGATCTCGCCGCCTATCCCCGGGACGAACAACGCGACCTCGAGCTCGCCCGCAAGCTGGGCGTCGACGTCGTCTTCGCGCCGACGGTCGAGGAGATGTACCCGGCGGGTGAGCCGGAGGCGACGGTGGACCCGGGGCCTGTGGCGGAACGGCTGGAGGGCGCGAGCCGTCCCGGGCACTTCTGGGGTGTCGCGACCGTCCTCGCCAAGCTGTTCCACGCCGTGGGCCCCTCCGGGGCGTACTTCGGGGAGAAGGACGCCCAGCAGCTCGCCGTCGTCCGGCGCGTCGTCGGCGATCTCTCGTTCCCGATCGAGGTCGTGGTGTGTCCCACGGTGCGGGAGGCCGACGGCCTCGCGATGTCGTCCCGGAACGCCCGGCTCTCGCCGGAGCAACGGGAGGCGGCGGGCTGCCTGTTCCTCGCCTTGTCCGAGGCCGCCGAGCTCGCGCGGTCGGGCGGGCGCGACGCGTCCCGTCTCGTCGCGGCGATGGTTCGCGAGATCGGCGCGACCCCGCAGGCTCGGCTGGACTATGCCGCCGTCGTCGACGACGACACGTTCGAGGAGCTCCGGACGGTGGATCGCCCTGCCCGGGCCGTCGTGGCGGCGCGGTTCGGAGACGTGCGCCTCATCGACAACCTCCTGCTCCCGACGCCGTGACGCGCCCCGCCGGTGCGTAGGATTGGCACGCGACAGGAGGTGAGGGCGTGCTGCTCGCGGTGAACGTCGGGAACACAAACACCGTGCTTGGGGTGTTCCGCGGCGCTGAGCTCGAACACCAGTGGCGCACGTCCACCGAGACCGAGCGCACGGCGGACGAGCTGGCGGTGCTGTTCGGCGGCCTCCTCGAGCAGGCGGACCTGTCGTTCTCGAACCAGATCACCGGGGTCGTCATCAGCTCCGTCGTCCCGACCTCGACGGGAGCGTTGCGGGACATGGTGGAGCGGTACTTCAACTTCCCGCCCGTGATCGTCGAGCCGGGAACGAAGACCGGGATGCCGATCCTCACCGACAACCCGCGCGAGCTCGGCGCCGACCGTGTCGTGAACGCCCTCGCCGCCTACGACCGATACGGCGGCCCGTGCATCGTGATCGACTTCGGCACGGCTACGACCTACGACGCCGTGTCCGAGAGGGGCGAGTTCCTCGGAGGCGCGATCGCGCCGGGACTGCAGACGAAGAACGCGTCGCTCTCGCGCGAGACGGCTCGCCTGCCGCAGGTCGAGCTCCAGGCGCCGCGCACCGCCATCGGCAAGAACACCGTCGACGCGATCCAGTCCGCGTTGATCTTCGGTTCCGCCGCCGAAGCCGATGGGATGATCGAACGGATGCGCAAGGAGTTCGGCGGCGACGCGACCGTCGTCGCTACCGGCGGCCTCGCTCCGCTGATCATCCCGCACTGTCAGTTCGTCGACGAGCACGACCCGTGGCTCACCCTCGAAGGGCTCCGGCTCGTGTTCGAGCGCAACGCCGGTCCTGGCGACGATGCCTGAGGAAGACGGCGGGGCTCCGCCGCGCGACGAGCCGACGGGGCGCGAACGCGACGTCCTGCGCGCACGCCGCGAGAGCCGCGAACGTCTAGGCGACCGCGCGTTCGCGCTGAGCCTCGAGCAGGCTCTCGGCGTCCGCGAACCCGACACGGCCGCCGAGATCCGCTCAGCGTTCGAGGAGAACGTCGCCGCGGGTGAGGTGACGGACGAGGTCCGAACGGTGGCCGGACGCGTCGTCCTTCGTCGAGACATGGGCAAGCTGAAGTTCCTCGTCGTTCGAGACCGCACCGGCGACGTCCAGCTCGTCCTGCACGAGGCGGACGCGGACGCCGAATCCTGGCAGCTGCTCCCCGAGGTCGACCTCGGCGATTTCACCGGGGCCACGGGCCGGATGGGCAAGACTCGCAAGGGCGAGCTCTCGATCTTCGTGCAGCGCCTGGCCGTGCTCTCGAAGGCGCTCCGCCCGCTTCCGGAGAAGTGGCACGGGTTGAAAGACCAGGAGATGCAACAGCGGCAGCGCTACCTGCAGCTGGCGACGGACCTCGAGTACCGGCGCGTCGTCGATGCGCGTGCGCAGACGCTCCGCGCCTTCCGAACGGTCCTCGACGGCCGCGGCTTCGTCGAGGTCGAGACGCCGGTCCTGCATCCAACGGCGGGTGGCGCGATCGCGCGACCATTCGTCACCCATCACCGAGCGCTCGATGTCGACCTGTACCTGCGGATCGCGCTCGAGCTCTATCTGAAGCGGCTCCTCGTCGGGGGGCTCGAGCGCGTGTACGAGATCGGCAGGGTCTTCCGCAATGAGGGGATCGATCGAGATCACAATCCCGAGTTCACGATGCTGGAGGCGTACCAGGCCTACGGCGACTACCAGACGATGATGGAGCTCGGCCAAGCGCTGATCCGCGAGGCGGCGCTCGCCGTTCGCGGAACGCTCCGCTTCGAGTACCAGGGTCGCGAGGTCGACCTCGAGAGCGAGTGGCCGCGTCGGCGGATGCTCGACCTCGTATCGGAGGCGACCGGGGTGGAGATCACGCTCGAGCGCACGGACCTCGGCGAGATCGCGAAGGCGCGCGGCATCGAGGTCGAACCGAAGTGGGGCTCGGGCAAGATCGTCTACGGGCTCTACGAGAAGCTGGTCGAGGACGAGCTGTGGGGTCCCGTGTTCGTCCTAGACGTCCCTCGGGAGGTCTCACCGCTCGCACGTCCTCACCGCAGCACGCCCGGCCTCGTGGAGCACGTGGACCTCGTGCTCTGCGGCACTGAGATCATCCCCGCCTACTCCGAGCTCTCCGATCCGGACGAACAGCGCAAGAGCTTCGAGATCCAGGCCGCGGCGCGCGCCGGGGGCGAGGAGGAGACTCATCCGATGGACGAGGACTTCCTCACCGCGCTCGAGCACGGGATGCCGCCGGCAGGGGGCCTCGGACTCGGCGTCGACCGCCTGGCGATGATCCTTGCGGACGCGCCAAGCATCCGCGATGTGATCTTGTTTCCGCCCCACCGGCCGAGCGGGCACCGCGACTAGCGCTACCCGCCTTTGGAGGTGGCGGGGTCGGCCGCCTCGTGGATGTCGGCCGCCTCGTGCAGGACGACGATCAGGTCCTCCAAAGCCGTTCCCTTCGCGAGGAACCCCGAGGCGCCGGCGTCACGAGCTTCCTTCTCGATGCCGGGATCCGCGTGGGCGGTGAGGATGACGACCGGCAGATCGGGTTTTTCGCTGTGGATCCGCCGCATCGCCTCGATCCCATCCAGGTCGGGCATCGACAGGTCCATGAGCACGAGGTCAGCCTCGCCGTCCACCGCACGGCGTGCGGCCTCGATCCCCCCGCCGGCCTCCCCGGACACCTCGATGTCCTTCACCATGCGCAACGCGGACGTGAGCGCCCGACGGAAGGCAGGGTGGTCGTCGACAACTAAGACCCGCAACGTTCGATCGTCTCCTTCTAGGGAAGGACCTCCGGGGAAGCCCGGCTCACGCCGATCAGGGGTCCATCCTGGCCGACAGGGTCGGTCGCCCACAACGCCCTAAAGGGGGGAAAGTGTGTGGTCCTTTGGAGCCACCGATACCCCCGAAGGGCCTACAACGTTCGGCCGGGCTCATCTTCGGGTCCTTCCGGGCCGAAGACCAAGGAGAGAGGTGACGAATCGGGTATGGATGTCACGGGTAGGCCGAACGGTGGTATCGGGCCTCAGGGGTATACTGCCCCCGTGGGGCGCTTCGGATGGCGCGCAAGGATGGCGCTGCACCGGGGCGCTCGACCTGCCTCGGGGGTAGGACAGGGTCCGGCGATCCCCGAGGTTGTTCGACACAAGGGGCTCCGGCCCCGGGGGTAGAGAGATGTTCGAGCGCTTCACGGACCGAGCCCGCCGAGTCGTGGTCCTCGCCCAGGAAGAGGCGAGGATGCTCAACCACAACTACATCGGGACCGAGCACATCCTGCTCGGCCTGATCCACGAGGGTGAAGGTGTCGCCGCCAAGGCCCTCGAATCGCTGAACATCTCGCTCGAGGCCGTCCGCCAACAGGTCGAGGAGATCATCGGACAGGGCCAGGCCGCGCCGACGGGGCACATCCCGTTCACGCCGCGCGCCAAGAAGGTTCTCGAGCTATCGCTCCGCGAAGCGCTGCAGCTCGGTCACAACTACATCGGGACCGAGCACATCCTGCTCGGCCTGATCCGCGAGGGCGAGGGCGTCGCCGCGCAGGTCCTGCAGAAGCTCGGCGCGGACCTCAACCGAGTCCGCCAGACCGTCATCCAGCTCCTTTCCGGATACACCGGCGGCAAGGGCGAGACCACGCCCGGGGCGCAGGGCGAAGGCCAGGGTCAGGGTTCGATGGTCCTGGACCAGTTCGGCCGGAACCTGACCGCGCTCGCGCGGGACTCCAAGCTGGACCCGGTGATCGGGCGCCAGAAGGAGATCGAGCGCGTGATGCAGGTGCTCTCGCGCCGGACGAAGAACAACCCCGTCTTGATCGGCGAGCCCGGCGTCGGAAAGACGGCCATCGTCGAAGGCCTCGCGCAGGACATCGTCAGGGGCGAGGTGCCGGAGACCCTCAAGGGTAAGCAGATCTACACGCTCGACCTCGGAGCGCTCGTGGCCGGCTCGCGCTACCGCGGCGACTTCGAGGAGCGGCTGAAGAAGGTCCTGAAAGAGATCCGTACCCGTGGCGACATCGTGCTGTTCATCGACGAGCTCCACACGCTCGTCGGCGCAGGCGCCGCCGAGGGGGCGATCGACGCCGCGAGCATCCTCAAGCCGATGCTCGCGCGTGGCGAGCTCCAGACGATCGGAGCGACGACGCGCGACGAGTACCGCAAGCACCTCGAGAAGGACGCGGCCCTCGAGCGCCGGTTCCAGCCGATCAGCGTGGAGGAACCCTCCGTCGCCCACACGATCGAGATCCTCAAGGGCCTCCGCGATCGTTACGAGGCCCACCACCGAGTCAACTTCACGGACGACGCACTCGTCGCGGCGGCCAACCTGGCCGACCGCTACATCAGCGACCGTTTCCTTCCCGACAAGGCGATCGACCTGATCGACGAGGCCGGCAGCCGCATGCGGATCCGCCGGATGACGGCTCCACCGAACGTGCGCGAGATCGACGAGAAGATCGCCGAGGTCCGGCTCAAGAAGGAGTCGGCGATCGACGGACAGAACTTCGAGCTCGCCGCCTCGCTCCGCGATGAGGAGGGTCAGCTCCGCCAGGAACGGGAGCGACGCGAGCTCGAGTGGAAGTCTGGAGAGATGGACATCCTGTCCGAGGTCGACGAGGAGGAGATCGCCGAGGTTCTCTCCACCTGGACCGGCATCCCCGTCTTCAAGCTCACCGAGGAGGAAACGGAGAAGCTCCTCCGCATGGAGGACGAGCTCCACAAGAGGATCATCAGCCAGGACGACGCGATCAAGGCGGTCAGCAAGGCGATCCGCCGGACGCGCGCCGGGCTCAAGGACCCCAAGCGTCCGTCGGGCTCGTTCATCTTCCTCGGACCCTCCGGCGTCGGGAAGACCGAGCTCTCCAAGGCGCTCGCGGAGTTCCTGTTCGGTGACGAGGACTCGCTGATCCAGCTCGACATGTCCGAGTACATGGAGAAGCACACGGTCAGCCGGCTGATCGGCTCGCCTCCCGGCTACGTCGGGTACGAGGAGGGGGGCCAGCTCACGGAAGCCGTGCGGCGCAAGCCGTTCAGCGTGATCTTGTTCGACGAGATCGAGAAGGCACACCCCGACGTGTTCAACACCCTGCTCCAGATCCTGGAGGACGGGCGCCTTACGGACTCACAGGGTCACCACGTCGACTTCAAGAACACGATCATCATCATGACCTCGAACCTGGGGACGCGAGACATCCAGAAGGGTCCCGGCATCGGGTTCGCGTCCAAGCCCGACGAGAAGCTCACCTACGAGCGGATGAAGGACAAGGTCATGGAGGAGCTGAAGCGCTCCTTCCGACCCGAGTTCCTGAACCGCATCGACGAGGTCATCGTCTTCCACTCGCTGACGCAGGAAGACGTGAAGCGGATCGTCGACCTGATGACCAAGCGCGTCCGCGAGCAGCTGAGGGCCAAGGACCTCGAGATCGAGATCACCGACGCCGCGAAGACGATCCTCGCCGAGAAGGGGTACGACCCGGCGCTCGGCGCCCGGCCGCTCCGGCGAGAGATCCAGCGGCTCATCGAGGATCCGCTCTCGGAGAAGTTGCTCTGGAAGGAGTTCCGCGCGGGCCAGACGATCATCATCGACGCGCGCGACGGAGAGATCGTATTCGAGGGCGCCGGCGTGCCGCCGGACGTCCCACCGGTCGAGCTCGCGGGTTC
>JBBDWS010000137.1:0-1860 GCA_040902755.1 Actinomycetota bacterium | reverse complement strand
GCGATGTCCTCGGCGGTCACCGTCGCGGCGCTGGACTCGAAGGGCGAGGCCGGTACGCACGACGAGACCATCACGTAGTAGTCGAGCGGCACCTCGTCGGCGCTTCGCAGGATCGCCCGGACCCCGTCGAGCCCGAACACGTTCGCGATCTCATGCGGATCGAGCACGACGGTCGTCGTTCCCCAGGGCAAGGCAGCCCGGGCGAACTCGTCGACCGTGAGCTTCGTCGACTCGAGGTGCATGTGGCCGTCGATGAACCCCGGGAGCAGGATCAGGCCGGCGACATCGACCTCCTCGCGGCCTTCATAGCTCTGGCCGACGCCGGCCACGTGCTCGCCGGAGATCGCGATATCGGCCTCCAAGAGCTCCCCGGTGAAGACCGAAAGGACCGAACCGCCGCGCAGCACCAGGTCGGCCGGCTCGTCGCCACGGGCGACGGCGAGCCTTCGAACGAGGTCGCTCGCCATGGGGCGAAGGGTACTGGACGGCGCCGTCCGGCTGCCTGGGTACCGGCTTCGGGCCCCTGACCTGGTATTCTGTCCATAAGGACGGCGTCGTCGTCCCGTGAGGTTCCGCTCCCTCGTTCCTCCTTCGGGCGTCTCGGGGAAAGGTCGAACCTCCCGTGCCCCAGCCGCGGCCCGCCGCGGGCAACAGAAGGAGTCGAACGTGACATCCACCTTCGCCGAACTCGGCGTATCCGATCGCGTGGTCGAGGCGCTCCGCGCGAACGGCATCCAGGCCCCGTTCCCGGTCCAGTCCCTCGTCATCCCGGACGCGATGGCCGGCCGCGACGTGCTCGCACGCTCGCAGACCGGCTCCGGCAAGACCCTTGCATTCGCGCTTCCGATCGTGGAGCGCGTCGGTCCGGACGAGCCGGCGCCGGTCGCCCTCGTCCTGGTACCCACCCGCGAGCTCGCGCAGCAGGTCGCCGACGACTTCGCAGACGTCGCGCGGGCGAAAGGGCTCCGCGTCGGTGTCGCCTACGGCGGCACGAGCGTGCAGGAGCAGAGCCGAGGGATCGGCAAGGCCCACGTGGTGATCGCCACGCCGGGCCGGCTCCAGGACATCGCGGAGCGCGGATTGATCAAGCTCGAACGCGTCCGCATCTTGATCCTGGACGAAGCCGATCGCATGCTCGACATGGGATTCCAGCCACAGGTCGCAAAGATCGTGCGCCGCATCCCGGCCGAGCGCCAGACGATGTTCTTCTCGGCCACGTTGGATGGGGCCGTCGGCCACATGGCCCGTGCCTACACCCGCGAGCCGATCCTGCACGAGGTGGAATCCATCGGCGAGACCGCCGACGGAGTCGCCCATCGGTTCGTCTCGGTCTCGGCGCACGGCAAGGTGGATGCGCTCGCCGAGCTGCTCGGCCACGACGACGGGCTCACGCTGGTGTTCGTGCGGACGAAGCGAGGCGCCGACCGGCTGGTGCAGAAGCTGAAGCAGAAGGGTGTGAAGGTCGCAGGCCTGCACGGCGACATGACCCAGGGGGCGAGGCAGCGCGCGCTCGCGCTCTTCGAAGCCACCAAGGTCGACGTGCTGGTGGCGACCGACGTCGCGGCCCGCGGTCTGGACCTCGAAGGCATCAGCCACGTCGTGAACTACGACCCACCCCAGGACGACAAGGGGTACGTGCATCGGGTCGGGCGCACGGCTCGGGCGGGCGGCACCGGCACCGGGATCACGCTCGTCACGGCCGACCAGCAAGGCGATGTCGGACGGATGGCGGCACGGCTCGACCTCAATGAGGCGTTCGAAGTCGAGGGCATGAAGGTCGCCCCCCCCCGGGTGGTGTTCTCCGCATCCGGCTCCGGCCGCCGCTCCGGCCTGCGTCCTCCGAAGCGACGCCGGTTCTAG
>JBBDWS010000136.1:0-1902 GCA_040902755.1 Actinomycetota bacterium | reverse complement strand
GACCACAAGGAAGTTCGGGTCGAGCGTCTCTACGTGAAGGTCCCGAACACCGACAAGCTTCGCAAGAACGCCTCGGGTCGCCATCGGCACCTTCTGGCCGCCGGATGGCGCGAGGTCGAGCGCAGGCAGGAGATCGACCACCTCTGGGTACGGTACGAGCGGATGGGACCGACCCCGCTGAGGCTCCGGCTTCCGCGTCCCGACAAGGACCAGGGCCGCTTCGAACGCCGGCCGCGCGGACGGGACTTCGGCCGTGGCGGACCGCGCGGCCGCCGGTAATCCTTCCGTTCGTTCCCGAAAGGGTTCGGCTCGCATGCTGAAATCCCGAAGGATATTCGGCCAAAGCCCTTTCCCACGGAACGAAACGCGGGTACCATGTCGCTGTTGGCAGGTTCGTACGGCCCGCTGACCGATGCGCCACCCGCCGACCCGGTTCGTGGAGGACTCGATGGCTCAGGAGAACCCGAACCCGGCCCGACCCAAGCACGAGGCCGGTCGCGCCCACGCGGCGGATCAACCGTTCGCCTACCCGCTTCGCCGCGAGTACCGCGAACCTGAATGGACTCGGCTGCCGGGATTCCGCGACGTCACCGTGCAAGAGTGGGAGTCCGCCCAGTGGCAGCGCGCGCACACCATCAAGAACCTCACGGAGCTCAAACGGGCGCTCGGTGAGCACCTCACCGAGGACCTCTACGGGGACATCGAGCGCGACCAGCAGGAGCGCGCCACGATGTCGATGCTGCTCCCACCCCAGATGCTCAACACGATGAACGAGACCGATCTGCGGGCCGACCCGGTCCGCCGGTACATGGCGCCGGCCTTCACCGACCGCGAGCAGGAGTTCCCCTCCCACCCGATGGCCTCACGCGATTCCCTGCACGAGGCCGACATGTGGGCGGTCGAGGGCCTCACGCACCGCTATCCCACGAAGGTCCTCGCCGAGCTCATACCCACGTGCCCGCAGTACTGCGGACACTGCACCCGCATGGATCTCGTCGGGAACGACACGACGCAGGTCCTCAAGTACAAGTTCGAGATGAAGCAGAACGAGCGCTGGGACGCGATGCTCGAATACCTGCGGCGGACCCCGTCCGTGCGCGACGTGGTCGTGTCGGGTGGCGACATGGCGAACGTGCCGATCAAGCGCCTACGGGACTGGCTCCTCGCGCTCATGGACGTCGAGAACGTTCGGGACATCCGGATCGCGACGAAAGGGTTGATGGGCATCCCCCAGCACTTCTTGCAGGACGAGGTGCTTGCCGGCTACGACGCGATCGCCAAGCGGGCGCACGAGCGGGGCGTCGAGGTCGCGATCCACACGCACGTGAACGCCGCGCAGCAGATCACCCCGCTCGTGGGCGACGCCGTGCGCAAGCTACTCGACATGGGTTACCGCGACGTCCGGAACCAGGGTGTCTTGCTGCGCGGGGTGAACACGACACCCAATCAGATCCTGGAGCTGTGCTTCACGCTCCTGGACCACGCGAAGATCATGCCCTACTACTTCTACATGTGCGACATGATCCCGAACAGCGAGCACTGGCGGCTCGCGGTGTCGGAGGCGCAGGGGCTCCAGTTCGCGATCATGGGATACCTACCGGGGTTCGCAACCCCGCGTTTCGTCTGCGACGTGCCTTTCGTCGGCAAGCGATGGGTTCACATGGTGAGCAGCTACGACCGCGTAAAGGGCATCACCTACTGGACGAAGAACTACCGGACCGGCATCGAGTACGACGACCCGGAGGCGCTTTCCCGCGAGTATCCGTACTACGACCCGATCTACACACTGCCCGAGGAGGGTCAACGGTACTGGCGGGAGTTCATGGCCAAGGAGCAGGGCCGCGAGCTCCAGCCCGTCTAGCTCCTAGGAGCTGACCACCTCTCCGAACAGCTCCGCCCACG
>JBBDWS010000135.1:58054-69748 GCA_040902755.1 Actinomycetota bacterium | reverse complement strand
TTCGGGCTCGTCACGGGGATGATGCTGATCCGTTCGGGGATCGCATCGGTCGTCGCCGTCGAGGCGCACAGCAAGGTGTCGGATGTGCGATCGCTGGGGGCGATCGAGGCGTTCGCCCTCGATCCCGTGCTGAACCGGCCACTCGGCATCTCGACGCTCACGGTGGCCGGACTCGAGATGAACGCCTTCCTCGAGCGGACCGGCCTGTCGGAGGAGCACTGCGCGATGGTGGCCGCGAAGAACCGAACGAACGCGCTCGACAACCCGCGGGCCGCGTACCCGGCCCGGCTGGTCACCGAGGACGTGGATGACTCCTCGCCCGTGTCGTGGCCGCTTCGAGAGCTCGAGCTGGCGGAACGCGCGGACGGGTGCATCGTCCTCGTACTCGCGGCCGAGGATCGAGCACGTTCGCTCACCGAGGCGCCGGTCTGGCTGCTGGGTGCCGGATGGTCCTCCGGAAGCCCGACGCTCGAGAGCCGGCAGTGGGGCGAGGCGGACTCGACGACAAGGGCCGCCGAGGCGGCCTACCGGCGCGCCGGGATCAAGGACCCCGGTGAGGAGGTGGACCTCGCGGAGGTCGACGACACGTTCGCGTTCCGGGAGCTGCAGCACCTCGAGGCGCTGGGTCTGGGCGAGGCGGCGGACGTGGCGGCGATGCTCGAGGACGGCGAGCTGGACGTGGACGGCGACCTCCCCGTGAATGCCTCGGGAGGCTCTCTCGGGCAGGGGAACCTGTTCGAGGCGAACGGTCTCGTTCGGGTGCTCGAGTGCGTAGAGCAGCTGCGGGGCGAGGCCGGCGAACGCCAGGTGGACGAGGCGTACGTGGCGGTCGCCCAGTCGGCTCGCGCGGTGCCGAGCACGTCGGCGGCCGTCGCCGTGCTCGCGAACGACGCCGGAGCGGGCGGATGAACACGATCGAAGGTTCGGCCTGATGGCGAGACGCGTGGCCGTCGTCGGCGCGGGGATGACGAAGTTCGTCCGCCGCGCGCAGGAGACCGGCAAGGAGCTGTCGTGGGAGGCGTCGAGGGCGGCGCTCGACTCGTGTGAGCTCGGGCTGAAGGACGTCGACGCGGTCTGCCTGACGAGCGCGCCCGACGCGTTCGACGGCGTCCACATGAAGGGGGAGTACCTGTCCGACGGCGCCGGTGCGTTCGGCAAGCCGTTCATCCGGACCTATGTCGGCGGTGGGAGCGGCGTGTTCACGGCGATCCAGGCCTGGTACACGGTCGCGAGCGGGATGGCCGACGTCGTCCTCGCGGTCGCCGAGGAGAAGATGTCCTCGACGCAGCCGCACCCGCAGGGTGCGTTCCTCACGATCTTCGACAACATCTTGGAGCGGCCGCTCGGACCGAACCTGTTGTGGATCTTCGCGCTCGAGATGAACCGCTATATGACCGTGTACGGGTTGGACAAGCGCGACATCGCGAGCGTCGCGGTGAAGAACAAGCGGAACGCGGCCGATCACCCGGCGGCCCTCCTCGGTCAGGGCGACATCACGATCGAGGACGTGCTCGCCTCCGAGACCCTTGCCTGGCCGGTCCAGCGCTTGGATGTGTCGCCGATCAGCGACGGTGCGGTCGCCGTCATCGTCGCGAGCGAGGAGGCCGCCAAGCGCATCACCGACCGGCCGGTGTGGATCGACGGTGTGGGGTGGAACCTCGATACCGCGTACTGGACGAACCGCGATCTGGTGTTCCCCGAGTACGTGGCGAACGCGGCGAGGATGGCGTACGACATGGCGGGCATCACAGAGCCGCGGAAACAGATCCACGTGGCCGAGCCCTACGATCCGTTCGACTACAAGGAGCTCCACCACCTCGAGGGACTGCTCCTGTTCGATCGCGGGAAGGCGCCCGAGGCCGCACGCGACGGCGTGTTGAACCGCGACGGCGACCTGCCGAGCTGTCCCTCGGGCGGCCTGCTCGGCGTCGGCAACCCGATCGCGGCGGCGGGACTGATGAAGATCGCCGAGCTCTTCTGGCAGCTCCGCGGCGAGGCCGGGGCTCGCCAGGTGCCGGGGACACCCGAGCGTGGCGTGGCCCAGGCGTGGGGGGATCTGATGCAGGTGGGCACAGTGGTGGTGATGGGTCGCGACGAGGCCCCCTCCGGGACCTCCAGCGGGGGTCGCGACGAGGCCCCCTCCGGGACCTCCAGCTCGCTTACGCCTCGTGAGGGTCCCTCCGAGGGCCTCGTCGCTCCTGGCATCGTTTCGCCGCCAACAGGCCGGTTACGGGGGGAGGCGTTGTCTGAGGGGGAGTTCCGGAGTGCCACTGGGGCGGTGGAGCACGACCTGGATGCTCGGTATTCGTGGGATGCGGGGGTGGCGATCGGGCGGTTTCTCGATGGGTTGGAGGAGGGACTGATCCTGGGGCGGGAATGCCGGGGCTGCCGGCGGATCCTGGTGCCGCCACGGATGTTCTGTGAGCGGTGCTTCCGCGGGACGGATGCGTGGGTCGAGGTCCAGCAGACCGGCGTGGTCCAGACGTTCTCGATCTGTCACGTCCGGTGGGACATGCAGCCCCTCGACGAGCCCGAGATCCCCGCGGTCATCACCATCGACGGCTCGGACGGCGGACTGCTGCACATGCTCGGAGACGTCGCGCCCGACGACGTGTCGGTGGGCATGGCCGTCGAGGCCGTCTGGCGTCCCGAGTCCGAGCGGACGGGCTCGATCTTGGACATCGCGTATTTCCGTCCGCGGGGGGAGGCGTAGCCGTGCTCGAGAAGATCGCGCTCCCCGACGAGATCCGCCGATGGGACGGCGAGTTCCCAGTGCGGCATCGCTACACGCCGGGGGTCGCCGGCACGGCGTTCTTCACCGCCCTGCGGGACCGCGGGGCGCTCCTCGGCTCGCGCTGCGAGGCCTGCTCGTACACGTACGTCCCGGCGCGGCTGTTCTGCGAGCGGTGCTTCGCGGAGCTCGCGGCCGACACAGAGGTCGGACCGGGCGGCGAGTTGGTCTCCTTCACGATCGGCTTCGTCGGCCTCGAGGGCGAGCCGCTCGAGGAGCCGGAGACCATCGGCCTGGTCCGGCTCGACGGGGCGGATTCGGTCTTGGTGCATCGGGTGCTCGATGCCGACGAGCCGCTCGAGATCGGCGAGCGGGTCGAGGTCGTCCTTCGGCCCGAGGGGGAGCGCGAGGGGATGATCCTCGACATCGAGGGCTTCCGCTCGGCCGACTGACGGCGTTCGCTCCGCCGAGGTCCCACCGGATCGCTCGGCGAGGGGTGACATCGGCCCCTCGTATCCTGTCCCCATGGTGCAAGCGAACTGCGAGCGGTGCGGGGAACCGATCCTCGATGGAGCGAGGTTCTGCCCGAACTGCGGGCTCGCGGTCGGCGCCCCGCCGCCGGAGGAACGCAAGGTCGTCACGGTGATCTTCGTCGACCTCGTCGGGTCGAGTCGGCTGTCGACGCAGCTCGACCCGGAGCGTTACCGCGAGGTCGTGGCCGCCTTCTATCGCGTGGTCTCCGAGGAGCTCGAGGCCCTCCGCGGACGCGCGTTCAATTTCGCCGGGGACGCGGTGGTCGGCGTGTTCGGCATCCCGCACTCGCACGACGACGACGCGCTCCGTGCCGTTCGTGCCGGGCTGAGCCTCGTTGGGCGGATCGAGCGGGTTGGCGAGACGCTTGGACTGCCGGGTCCGCTGTCGGTCCGCGTCGGCATCAACACCGGCTCCGTCGCGATCGGCGCCGAGAACTCGGAACAGGGGCTGCTGTTCGGGGCCACGGTCAACTTCGCGGCGCGGCTGCAGGAGGCCACCGAACCGGGGAAGGTGCTCGTGGCGGAGCGGACGTGGCTCCTCACCCGTGCGCAGGTCGAGTACGGAGACGCCGTCGAGCTCGACGCGAAAGGTTTCGAGGTGGGCCGCGCGTGGCCGGTGCGCGCGCTCGCCCCCGGTACGTCTCGCCGCACGATCCCGATGGTCGACCGCAAGCGCGAGCTGCGCCTGCTGCACGACACGTTCGAGGGCGCCGTCGAGACGCGGCGTGGGCATCTGGTCTCCCTCCTCGGCGAAACCGGGATCGGCAAGAGTCGCGTGACGGACGAGTTCCTCGCGGGCCTGCCCGAGGACACGAAGGTCCTGATCGGTCGCGCGAGCAAGTTCGAGGAGGACATCGCGTTCGCGCCGCTCGCGCAGATCCTGCTGCAGGAGCTCGAAGAGCCGGCCAACGCTCCGCCCGAGCGGCTGCTCGCCCGCCTCGAGCAGCTCACGGCCGAGTGTTGCCCGCCGGACGAGGTCCAGCAGGTGGTGGCCCGGCTGGCGCTCGCCCTCGGGATCGGACTCGGGCAGGATGCGCGCAACGAGCAGCGCCGGTACCAGATCGCCGAGATCCGCAGCGGCCTAGTGGCGTTCCTCGACGGCCTGTCGCGCCGGGCGCCGGTGGTGCTCGTCTTCGAGGACGCGCACTTGGCCCAGCCGTCCATGCTCGACCTCATCGAGCAGGTCGTCCGCGACGCGAAGCGATTCCCGCTCCTGGTGCTGTGTGTCGCGCGGTACGAGCTCCTCGACGAACGTCCGGATTGGGGTGGCGGCCTGGGGGACTCGCTCAACCTGTACCTCGACCCGATGTCGGTGGAGGATGCGATCCTGCTCGCCCGCGAGGCCGGCGAGGGCATCGACGGGTTGACGGCCGAACGCGTGGCCGTGCATGCAGGTGGCAACCCGTTCTTCATCGTGGAGCTCCTCGGCATGCTGCGGCACGTCGACGCGCACCTGCCCTCCGACACCGATGCGCTTCCCGAGCAGCTCCTTCCGCCCACAGTCCAGGCCGTGATCGCCGCCCGGATCGACCACCTCGTCGACCCGGCGAGGGATCTGGTCCGCAAGGCATCCGTGTTCGCTCGCACGTCGTTCGAGGTTTCCGACCTCGCGCTGATCGCCGACCCCGATGTCGAGGTGCTCGACCTGCTCGAGGACGAGGAGCTCCTGGTTCGCGACGGCGACCGCCCGGGCCGGTGGCGGTTCCGCCACGGCCTCGTCCGCGACGTCGCCTACGAGAGCTTGCCGAAGCGGGAGCGGCTCCGGTTGCACGTGCTGGTCGCGGAGGGACTCGCCGGCGACGAGGAGCGAGCAGGCCGATACCCACGATCGATCGCGTACCACCTCGAGCGTGCCGCGCGAGCGGGACTCGACCTTGATCCGGGGGATCGCGCGCTCGCCGAACGCGCCCGCGAGGCGCTCGCCAGGGCGGGGGACCTGGCCCTGCAGGCCTCGGACGGGCGAGCCGCCGCCGACCTGTACGGGCGCGCGCTCGTGATGTCGGGCCCCGAGCGGGCGTGGGGGCCACGCGAGGCGGAGATCTTGTCGAACCTCGGCGAGGCCCGGTACTGGCAGGGCGAGTTCGAGTCGGCGGCCCCGGCGCTCCAACGGGCGCTCGACCTCGACGGGGGGAACGAGAAGGTCCGAGCCCAGGCATCCCGGCTCCTCGGGGACATCGAGCTGTCGATCCGAGGCGATCGGGAGCGGGCGGCGGAGCTGTTCGCTCAGGCGCTCGCGGCCTCGCGCGAGCTGGCCGATCCGTGGTCGCTCGCCCGCACGCTCCTGGTCGCCGGGTGGGAACCGTATTGGCGGGGGGACCTCGAGGCCTCTCGGGCGATGTTCGGGGAGGCGCTCGAGGTCGTGCGCTCGAACCCGGAGGGCGATCCATGGGCCGAGTCGCGCGCGCTCGTGACGCTCGCAACGATCGAAGCCGAGGACGGCGACGAGGAGCAGGTGCTCGCGCTCGCTTCACAGGCGTTGGCGATCGCCGAGGGCTCGGGCGACCGGTTCTCGATCGCCGTTGCCCGCGAGAACGTGGGCGGATCCCTCCGGCGGATGGATCGGCTCGACGAGGCGCTGACGCATCTCGACACGGCGGTGGGCACGTACCGTCAGCTCGGCGCCCGATGGGAGGTCGCGAGCGCGCTCACGGCGCGCGGCGTCACGCACCGGATCGCCGGTCGCGCGGAGCAGGCCGTCGCCGACCTCCGCGAGGCCTATCGGCTCTGCCGGGAGCTGAACGATCGGAGCATCCTCGGGTGGACGGCCGGGATGCTCGCCAGGAGCCTTGCCGACCTCGGTGAGTTCGGCGCAGCTCGCGACGTCCTCGCCGAGGTGTCACAGATCCCCGATGCATCGGGTGCCGTGCAGGTCGACTGGCTGCTCGATTCCGAGGTCGAGATCCTGCTCACGGAGCGGGACGTCGACGGCGCTCGCGAGAAAGCCGGGGAACTGCTGGCGCTTCGCCGCGAGCACGGAACCCCGAAGGATCTCGCGGCGGCGGTGTGGTGGATCGGTGCGGTGTTCGGCGCCGACGCCGTCGGGGGCGAGGACGAGTTGGAGCGGGCGCGAGAGCTCCTCGAGAGCTGGCACAGCTATGCGGCGATCCGGCGGCCCGAGCGGATGCTCGCGTTCCTGCAGGGGTGACGGAGGGGAGTCCCGTCAGCGCCAGTCGATCGTGACGACCTCGACGGGCTCGGTGATCCCCTTTAGCGGGACGCCTCGCCGTTCCGAAACGCCGACGCCCGGCAGGCCCTCCACGGTCCCGGCGCTCGCGACGATCTCGCCGGCGCCCGCGACCGCGCCGATCCGGGCCGCGGCGTGCACGCCGAGTCCCGTGTAGTTCGACCCTGCGATCGTCGCCTCGGCCGAGTGCAGGCCGATCCGCACCTGCGGCGCGAACCCGTGATCCCGGCGCTGATCGGCTAAGCGCCGTTGGATCTCCTGCGCGCAGGCGATGGCCGAACGCGCGTCGGGGAACGCCATGAAGAAGCCGTCCCCGGTGTGATCGACCTCCTCGCCCCCGTGTGAGGCGATGCATTTCCGTAGCGTCTCGTCGTGCCAGCGGCGAAGGTCGTTCCACGCCTCGTCCCCGATCGCCTCCAGCAGCGCCGTGGAGCCTACGATGTCGGTGAACGCGAACGTTCGCTCGGCGACCTCGCCGGCGGCCGACGGCCGAAGCTCGGAGATGCGCTCGACCACCCGGCGCGCGTCGGGCGCCGCGCCGAGTTTCTCAAGCGCGGACCGCGCGGTCTCGAGCTCCAGTACGGCGCCGTCCGAGTCGCCGCCGGCGGCGAGCGCCTCGGCCAAGAACACGGTCGCTCGCGCGCTCTCGTACGGTGCGTCGATCTGGCGCCAGAGCTGGCGCGCCTTGCGGAGTCGGCGGGACGCACTCGTCGCGTCGCCCTCCCCGAGGTCCGCGAGCCCGTGCGCCCACTCGGCGCCCGCGTGGATCGCCTCGGCTTCATAGTCGACGCCGATCGCATCCAACTCCTCAGCCGACGCTCTCGCGGTGGCGGGGTCGCCGGCCGCCAGTGCGATCTCGGCCTGTGACGGCAGCAGCCGGGCCCGGGCCAGGCGGTTCCAGTCCTGATCCTCGAGGCTCCGCCGCATCGAGGCGGCGGCGGCATCGGCCTTGCCCTGCGCGAGCAGCAGCAGCGCGCGGCCAGGCTGCGGGTCCTCGCCCATCTCGTGCGCCTGGAGGAACGCCTCCTCGGCGCCGGCGAGGTCGCCCATGCGCAGGCGGACCTCCCCGAGCTCGTGGAACGCCGCGCCCGCGTGCATCGGGCTGAAGTCGAACAGCTCGTCGCAGGCCCGGCGGAGCTCGGTCTCGGCCTCCCTCCAGGTGCCGAGCAGCCGCATCACCTCTGCGCGGTGCACGCGGCACACGCCCGGGAACCCGTTGATCGCCTGTCGTTCGCACCAGCGCTTGGCCGCTTCCGCCCACTCGGTCGCGCGCCGGTAGTCGGCGAGGTCGCGGCACGTGCTGATCACGTTGCAGAACACCGCGCCGGTCGTATAGGCGCCGAGCTCGTTGCCGACCGCGGCCGCGCTCACGTCCTCCAGGAGCGCCCAGCCCTCGTCGACCCTGCCGAGTCCCACCAGCACCTGGCCGCGGTACATCGCCGCCCAGGCGCGCAGGCCCTCGTTCCCGAGCTGGTCGGCGATGTCGGCCGCGCGCTCGAAGTGGGACAGCGCGTGGTCGAGCTCGCCTCGTCCCCAGGCGAGGCTGCCGTGCGCCAGGGCGAGGAAGCCGTGCGAGATCGACTCGTCCCCATCCTCGAGCAGGCGCTCCGCCCGGTTCAACCATCCCTGGGCCACCGACCCGGCGAGCTTCGCCGTGTACTGGCGCCGGAGGGTGAGCGCCGTGAACGCGGCGCGCTGCTTGTCCCCCCGCTCCACGTACCTGGCGTACGCGCGCTCTCGCGCCTCGATCGCTTCGTTCTGGTGGCCCACCCACCACGCGGACTTCGAGAACAGCTCCAGGTCCTCCGGCTGGAGTTCGCCGCTCACGGTAGCCCCGCGCAATGCCTCGTATGCCTCAGGCCACGCCCGCCGAGCGACGGCGTCGCGCCCGGTCGCTACCCGTTCCTCGAGAGCCTCGGTCGAGCTCATGCGGCTCATCCTCCCACGCCGGTCCGGCGCTCGCGACGGGCTATCGTGGAGGCCGTGGACTTCGACCTCACCGAGGAGCAGCGCAGCTTCCAGCAGCTCGTGCGGGAGTTCGCCGAGGAGGTCGTCGCGCCGGCGGCCGCCGGGTACGACGAGCGAGAGGAGTTCCCCCTCGAGGTCGTGAAGCGGATGGGGGAGCTCGGGCTGTTCGGCATCCCGTTCCCCGAGGAGTACGGGGGCCAAGGCGGCGACCTCCTCACCTTCTGCGTGTGTCTCGAGGAGATCGCGAGATGGGACTCCTCGGTCGCCATCACGCTCGAGGCGGCGGTCGGTCTGGCCGCGAATCCGATCCACCGCTTCGGGACGGAAGAGCAGAGGCGGCGGTGGCTCGTGCCGATGGCCCGGGGAGCGGCGATCGGCGCGTTCGCGCTCACCGAGCCCGGAGGAGGCTCGGACGCCCACGCCATGCGAACCACCGCGCGACTCGACGGCGACGAGTGGGTCCTGGACGGCTCGAAGGCGTTCATCACGAACTCAGGGACGTCGATCACGTCGGTCATCCTCGTGGCCGCGCGGGACGAGGAAGCCGACAACGGCAACGTGTCGACGATCGTCGTTCCGGCCGGGACGCCGGGGCTTTCGGTCGGACCGAGCTACCGCAAGGTCGGATGGCGCGCGAGCGACACTCACGAGCTCGCGTTCGACGGATGCCGCGTGCCGGCCGACCACCTGCTCGGCGAGCGGGGCCGCGGGTACGCGCAGTTCCTGGAGACGCTCGGAGACGGGCGGATCGCGATCGGCGCGCTGTCGGTCGGCCTGGCCCGCGGCTGTCTCGAGGAAAGCGTGAAGTACGCGTGCGAGCGCGAGGCGTTCGGCAGGCCGATCGGCGCGTTCGAGGGACTGCAGTTCAAGATCGCGGACATGAAGGTCGCCGTCGAGACGGCGCGGCTCGCCGTCCTGCGGGCCGCGTGGCTCCGCGACCGCGGGAAGCCGTTCGCGACCGAGGCCTCCGTGGCGAAGCTGTACGCGAGCGAGATCGCGATGACGTGTGCGCGTGACGCGGTGCAGGTGCACGGGGCATATGGCTACGTCGAGGAGTTCCCCGTGGCGCGGTTCTACCGCGACGCGAAGGTCCTCGAGATCGGCGAGGGGACGAGTGAGATCCAGCGCGTCCTGATCGCTCGCTCCCTCGGCCTCCCCGGGACCGAGCTGTCCGCCCCGTAAAGGGTCTCGAGCCCAGTCGGACCGGGCAGGAGCCCGAGCCGACGCGGAGGCCCGTCCGGGCACGACGGGTACGCTCAAGGCCGTGCCTCGCGGCGCCGAGGGTGTTTGCATCGGGGGACCCCGCACGGCACCCTCGATGAGAACCCTGAGTTGACACCCCGTGCGGGGCTTGGGTAAGCAAGGGACCCTTCCCATGGCCGAAAAGTCCATACACGCCCGCAGCCCGCTTGCCCGCGCCCTCGGGGCGCTGCTGGCGTTCGCCCTCCTGGCGGCCTTCAACCCGGTGGCCGGGGCCCAGAACTCGACCGAGGAACAGCTCGAGTCGGCCCAGGCCGAGTTCGACCGGCTGGTCGGCGAGATCGAGGATCAGCAGCGATTCCTCGAGCGGCTGATGGTGGAAGCAGCGGAGATCGCGCAGCGCCTCACCCAAGCGCGAGGCCGCTTCGAGCAGATCACCGAGGAACTGCGCAACACGACGCTGCAGCTCCGGCAGGCGCAGTCTGACTTCGCCGCGCTCCAGGCCGAGCTCGATCAGCGGGCGCGAGAGACGTTCATCACCGGACCAGGGAACGAGATCGAGTTCCTGCTCGGCGCGACCTCGCTCGCCGACCTGTCGGCGCGACTCGAGTACATGAACGCGCTGACCGAAACCGACGCCGACCTCGCCACCGAGGTCCAGAACCTGAAGAACGAGCTCTCGGCGCAGAAGGCCGATGAGGAGCGCCTCCGGGTCAAGGCGGCCCGCGCGCTGCGGGTGGTCGAGACCGAGGATGCAGCGCTCAACGCGAAGCTCGCCGAGCAGCAGACGGTGCTCGACGATCTTGAGACCAAGAAGGCGCGTGCGGCCGAGCTCGTGAAGGACCTCGAGCGGCAGTACAAGAAGGAGCTCGCGGCACTGACCAGCGTCAAGTTCTTCGCGAGCGAGGTGTTCAAGGTCTGCCCGGTCGCCCCGCCGAGGGCCGTCTACGACGGGTTCGGCGCGCCGCGCTACGGCGGCGGCTACCACCCGCACGCGGGGAACGACATCATGGCTCCGCAGGGGACCGAGATCTTCGCGACCTTCGACGGCTATGCCCGCACGTCGACGAACTCGCTCGGCGGCTACGCGGTCTACGTAGACGGCGCGCTCGGGTACACCTACAACGCGCACCTGATGCAGCCCGGCGTCACCGGGCAGGTGCGTGCCGGTCAGGTCATCGGGTATGTCGGGACCACCGGGAACGCGAGCACGCCGCACAACCACTTCGAATGGCATCCCTACAACACCCCGACCGAGTGGCCGGTCAGTCCCTATGGGTACTCGGTGATCGACTCGGGCTACGGTCCCCCCGCCGTGAACCCCTGGCCACTGTTGTCCGTGGTCTGTTAGTCGTCTCCCGACGTCCTCCTTCTTCGCCGGATCGACGGACCCCACAGCGTGACGGCCGCGGCCGCCGCGAGGACGACGAACCCGGCCACGATCACGATCGTCGCGACAGACGAGCTCTCGTCGCCCGTGAGTCCGGGCGGCACGGTCGCGGTCGGGTCCCGAGTGACCGCGACGTAGCCGAGCCCATCGATCGGGGCGTCGGCCTGCTGGATGCTCGGAAGGTCGTTCGTGTCCGCCGTGTTCCAGGTCGCACCGTCGGACGAATGCACGATCGCGTGCCCGGGGTGCACACCCGACGAGAACGGGTAGGCGAGCACCACGCGCGCCTCGGCCGCGAGCTCGGCGGGCTCGTCCGACGGGACGTAGGTCGCCTCCAGGCGATAGACGTTGCCGAGGATCTCGAACGGCGGGGGTGGCGGGTCGACGGCCGAGCCGGCGAGCGGCTCGATCGACACCTCAGCGGCACGCTCGCCCTCGGCGGGCGCGAAGGATCCCTTCGGCAGGATCAGGGTGACCTGCGCGTCGGTCGTGGTGAGCACCGCGGTCAGGCTTCCTCGGTTGCCGAGCTCGACCCGGAAGGTGCCCGGCGCCGGTACGAGGTTCGTCGAGGCGAGCTCCGGCGGCGGGTCCACCCAGCGGTACGGCGTCGGTGGCGCCAGCCCGTCCAGGAGCGGCCGCCTGGCGAGCGGGCTGAGCTGTCCCGAGAACCAGGCGCTCGCGGCGTAGA
>JBBDWS010000135.1:48788-57954 GCA_040902755.1 Actinomycetota bacterium | reverse complement strand
CCGCCACGGCTTCGGGCGTGAGCGTGGTCGCGGCGGGGAGCACGTGGTGAAGGAGCGCCCACGCACCCGAGAACCCGGCGAGCGCCGCGGCGCTCATCGAGCCGCCGAAGCGATCGGCGTACGCGGCCTCCGCGCGTTCGAGCAACGCGCGTCCCTCGGCGCGCAGGCCCTCCGCGTTCACCGAGCCCGAGTCCGGCTTGTCCGACGCGAACAGCCCGACGGCCTCCTCGCCGAGCGCGTTCCCGAACTCCGGCATGCAGTAGCTCGAGGACGTCCCGATCCCGACGAGGACGTCCAGGCCCTGCGCGACCATCTCGCGGCGCATGGCGACCGCGTCGTCGAGGTATGCGGAGACGAACAGCACGTCGGGATCGGAGGCTGCGAGCTCGCGCACGAGCGCCGCCATGTCGACGTCGCGAGGGTCGTACGCGATCTCGGACGCGAGCGTGTAGTTGCGGGCGGCGAGCTCGTCGAGCGCCCCTCGCGCGACGGCACGGCCGTACGCGTCGTCGACGAGCGTGACGGCGTAGCGAAGCTCCGACGCCTCGATCCCCATCGCCGGCCCGTACTCGTCCGCGACGAACGCGATCGCGTTGCGGCCGAGGACGGCACCGCTCGGCGCGACGCGGAACACGAGCCGGCCTGCGCCTTCGCCGGACATCTCGCCGACGGCGCCCGTCTCCCAGAACAGGAGACCCCGTGCGGCCGCCGCCTCGGCCGCCGGCGCCGAGATCGTGCTGCCGTAGCTCCCGAGCACGAACCGGACGCCCGCCTCGTCCAGGCGCTCGATCGCTGCGGGCGCGGCGTCGCCTGCCGGGACGTCGACGGGGACGAGCTCGACCGGCCGGCCGTCGATCCCACCGTCCGCGTTCATGAGCTCGGCCGCGACCCGGACGCCGCGGAACTCGTCAACGCCGCCCGGACCTTGCGTTCCTGACAACGGGTAGACGGCGCCGATGCGGAGCGGTTCCTCGCGGGACGTGCAGGCTCCGGCCGCGACGAAGGCAGTCGCGAGGACGAGCGCGAGCGTTCGCCTCATCGGAGCACCGCCAGGAGGTTGGCCGCGCCGTGCGTGATCGCGGGTGTGGTCCAGGTGCCCGAGGCCCATCGCTGCCATCCGAACAGCAGGCCGGCGCCGAAGTCCACGGGGATCGCCGCCGTTCCGTACGCCGGCAGGTGGACCACCGCGAACACCACCGCGGTGATCGTGATGGCGGCGACGGCGCCGAGCCGCAGCAGACGGGCGTAGAGCACCCGCCGGAACAGCGCCTCCTCGGCGAGCGCGGCGAGGAGCGAGAGCGGCAGCGCGGCGCTCGTCCACGGGGCGAGGACGGGGGATCCGGCCGCGATCGCGGCGATCGCGATCGACACGAGGCCGAGTCCAAGGACGATCGACGGTGCGAGCCGCGGCCGCTCCGTCGCGGCCGGGACGGCCATCGCCGCGAGTCCGATCGCCGCGTAGGCGAATGCGAAGAGCACGACGCGCCCGCCGGAGAGTCCACCGACGAACGGCCGTGCTAGGAGCACGACCAGCCCCGAGAGCGCGATCGCGGTCGCAGCCCCGGCGTCGCGAGCTCTGTGTTCGACGCGCGCGCTCACGGCCGCACCTCGAAGACAACGACCGCGACGACGCGCGGGTCGAATGGCGCGTGGTCGTTCGCCACGAACTCCACGGTGAGCCGGTGCATGCCCGCGGCGACATCCGGGATCTGCTGCTCGGTCCCCTCGGTCATCGAGATCAGCTCGTCGTCGAGCAGCACGTGCAGGTGGCCCTCGTCCGGTGCGATGTCGGTGGTCGTCTGTGGGACGAGCCTCGCTCCTTGCAGGTCGACGCGGAGCTCGACCGTCGAGCCGTGCACGGTCTCGCCGTTCTCCGGCGAGACGACGGCGATCTCGGCGGTGCTGGCGGGCCTCGCGATCGGCGAGAGGGTCGGGCTCGAAGACCCCGAGCCCCCACTCGAGGACCCCGAGCCTCCATCGCCTCCTCCGCAGGCGACGAGGATCGTCGCGGCGAGGGCGGCAGGGAGCGCGAGGTTCCGCATCCGCTGGGGCTTCCTCTCTCGTCGGGTTACAGATTCTGCTCGAAGGAGGCGGACAAGACATCCCCGTCCTCGGTTTCGGCGGTGATGTGGAACGACCACGTTCCGGGTGTCATGTCGACGTTCGCGACCACGTGCCCGGGACCCAAGGGGAGCAGCTCGGGCTGGAACGGCCGGCCGTCGGGCGGGGCGACCTCCAGGATGATGCGTTCGAGCGGCAGCTCGTTGCCCTCGGCGTCGAATGCGGTCACGTGCACCTGGTTCGTGCGCGCGGGCACGCCCGGGTCGACGTAGAACTGGATCTGAAGTTCGTTCTGCAAGTGGATCGTGTAGAGGTCGGGCTGCCCCGGCGCTCGGGAGACGTCGATGCGCTGCCCAGGCGTCCGGGGCGTGACCAGGAGCGGGACCTCCACCGAACCCGAGGACCCCTCGACCAGCACGCCGACGTGCCACGTCCCCCCCAGTGCGAGTGCGGTTCCCGCGCCCCGCCAGGAAGATCCGTCGTCGGTGCGTTCGAGCTCGAGCGTCGAGTCGACTTCCGGCCGAGGCGGGTAGTGGAACTCGAGCGTGACGCGACGGGCGTCGACCGGCGCGCCGGTGTCGTGATCGGTCACCTTGGCGACGAACTCGTTCGGGCCGACGGTGCCCGGAGCGATCTCGAGCCGGACCTTCGTCGTCGTGGCGAAGTCCGAACCCGTCGCGACGAGGGGTCCCTGCGTGTCCACGTTCCGGGGCTCCTCCGACCCCTTGGGCGGGAGCCCGGTGAGGATCCCGGTCACCGCGAGAACGCACGCGGCGAGGGCGAGCTCGGCCCCGACCGTCCTCAGCAATGGCCTCGGTCCGAGCGACGCGAACCTCGGGACGTTCCGGAACCGGTTCACGGCCCCGAGCGCGACGAGCGGCACCACCAAGGCGAGCTTCGCGACGAGCGCCGTGCGGTAGCCGTTGCGGAACGGGTCCAGGAACCATCCCGGTCCGCCGAGCTCGCCCGACGCGCGAAGGACCCCCGACGTCGCGACGACGATCAGCCCACCGGCGGCGAGGTTCGAGAACCGTCTGATCGCGGCGGGCTCCAGACCGCGCCGCACGCCGCTGGTGAGCCAGACCAACCCGCCGATCCACGTGCCGACGCCGGCCAGGTGCAGGGACTGCACGACGACGTCGAACGCCGATCCTCCCGCGTGCCCGCCCAGCGCGCGCGCGACGATCGCGGCCCCCGTGGTGGCGGCGAGCGCGAACAACGTCACGGTCGACGCTCGCAGTGAAACGGCGAGCACGGCGATGCCGGCGACGCCGACGGCGATGGCCAGACGCACGAACTTGCCGCCCGCGTCCGAGCTCAGCAGCGTTCCCAGAGGCACGCCGACCGCCGCGCGTTCCTCGAGCGTCATCACGATCACGCCGACGAGCGCCAGGAGCCACGCCAGTCCGAGGAGCCACGGCCGCGCGACCACCTCGGTTCCCAGGGCGAGCAGACCGGCCATCGCCGCGCCGAACAGGATCGCGAGTCCCGCGTATAAACCCCAACGGGCGGCGACCGCGAGCGCGGTCGGCGGCGGCGTCTCGGTGGACGAGCCCGGCGCGATCGGCACGACCTCCTCGAGTTCGACGCCCACGCCGAACGTGAACGCACCCGACGTCAGGTGCCCGTCGGCCGTCGAGACGGTCCTCCACGTCACCGTGTACACGCCGTCGGGAAGGTTCTCGACGGGGATCCGAACCTCCCGGTCCGAATCGGGGACGCTCTCGACCGGCCCGGTCGGGACGGATGCGCCACCGCTGTCGACGATCTCGACGATCGTCAGCGACAGGTCGGGCGGCTCGGTGAACGAGAGCCGGATCTCCCGGGGTGCCTCGTCCAAGACCTCGCCGTTCCCCGGTTCCGACTCCACGAGCGCCGCATGCGCCGCCGCGGAACCCGGTGTCGCGACGAGCCAGACGCTCGCGAGCGCGAGCCCAACGAGCACCGCCGGTACGAAACGCTTCACGGGTCCTCCGTCACGAAGGTCACCGTCGCTGTCACCCTCGGGTCGAACGGCGCATGGTCAGCGGCGACGAACTCCGCGAGCAACCGGTGGGGTCCGGGACCGAGATCGCCCAGCTCGATCTGTTGCCGCTCCCCGTAGGCCATCGAGACGATCGCGCCGTCGAGGTACACGTGGATGTGGCCGGTGTCCGGCGTCACGTTCGTCGTCGTCTCCTCGACGACGCGTCCTCCTTCGAGATCCACCTGAACCATGAGCGCCTCGCCGGACACGCTCGTCCCCGGCGAGGGTTCGACGAATGCGATCGAGGCGGTGGAAGCCGGCCGAGGTCCGCTCGGCGGCGTCGGCCAGATCCGCTGGGGAAGTACGAACGACGAGGCGAGCACCGCGGGCGCGAGGACGACGAGCGTCCACGCTCCCCATCCGGGCAATCTCGGGAACCCGCGATGTCGAACGCGGCTCAGCCCGATCCAGCCCAGGACGACGGCGCCGGCCACGAGCATGGTCGAAAGGAACTCGTCCGCGCCCCCGGCGTGTGCCAGCAACGTCAAGTGGCTCTCTTCCGCCCGAACAGCAACGCGCCCGCTGCGAGCGCCACTCCGAGGGCTCCCACGGCGAACGCGAGGATCGCGAACGTCTGCGCCGACGAGGCGTCGTCCGTTGCGGCTTGTGCGTCCTCGACGGCCACAGTCGCGGCGGTCCGAGCCTCTTCGGTCGCCGAGGTCAGGCGTGGGACCTCCCGATCGATCCGCTCGGCCAGCTCGCCGTTCGTCGGGTCCTGGACGGGGAACTGGATCTGCTTCGGGTCCTCGACGTCACTGAACGTGCGTGGCCCGGAGGTGAACGTCTGGTCGACGTCCTCGCCCTGGATCGTCCCCGCCAGATGGAACGTGTACTGCCCGGCGCGCGTCGGGATGAACCACGCCCGGTAGTCGCCCGGCTCGCCGAACGCGCCGACCGCGAAGTTGGGCTCGAGCGTGAATCGCTTGGTCTGGTCGCCGAACGAGATCTCCACGTCGAGCGTGTCGCCGAGATCGACGACCGGCTCGCCGTCGTGCGCGAGGAACAACTGAACGCTGTTCGGCTGGCCCGCGTACGCGGGCTCGGTCCCGAATCCCACCACCATCTGGAGGTCGCCCTGGTTCCGCCCCTCGTGCGCGAGCGCCGCCGAAGCCGGCAGCACCAGCAGACCCGAGATCGCCGCGGCCACGACGATGCCTGCCATACGTTTGATCACCATTTCCTCCTATTGGTCGACGTCTGTTAGCGAAGCCCTGCGGGCCACGCGAACCGAGGAAGACGTCAGGCGGAGGGAGGTGCCCGCTGTCCGGGCGATACGACCTCGACGCGTCCGGAGGCGATGTCCGGCAATACAGGCAGAGCGAACGCCGGAACGGCACGCGGGAGAGAGAACGCGGATGAGCCGAGGACCTCGCCGAGGCGGTCCGAGGCGCGGGCGAGCCAGCGAAGCAGTGCCGCCCCGGCGAGCGCCACAGCGATCTGCGCGGCCACACCAACGATCACGACGTGACCGTGGCCAAATGCGTGGAGACCGGAGCCCGAGAACAGCCGCTCCGCTACCTCCTGAACGATGAACGCCCCAACCTGAACGAGGGCGAGTCTCGTGGCGAGGGGTGCGAAACGCTGGGAGGTGGTCGCCTCCGCACGGCGCCGGGACGCCCCGAACACCACGGCGGCGACGCCGGCGAGGAAGAGCATCAGCGCCACCTGTCCGAAGATGGAGAGGTAGTCGTGGCCGGTCCGCTGGAGCAGGAGGTCGCGGTGGTACGGATCGGGGACGGCGATCGCGTACGACAAGGCGTGACCCAGGACCAGGCCGGCAACGGCGAAGCCGGCCACCGACAGGCCGCGGAACCTGTTCGTCTGGGGGACTTGGCGCTGTTCCCGCCCCGAACCACCCTGTCGCAAAGCGCGCTCTCCTTCGGGGGAACCGCCTGATTGTACGCTTGGGCCCTGACAAGGGTTCGGGCGGGAGCGATGCAGGGACGAGACGTGCGAACGGTCGGGGTCGTCGGCTGCGGGCTCATGGGCTCGGGGATCGTGGAGGTCGCGGCCCGGGCGGGACAGCGCGTCGTCTTCCTGGAGTCCTCCGACGAGCTCGTCGACGCCGGCCGGCAGCGGATCGAGGCGTCGACGCTCCGCGCCGTGGAGCGAAGCAAGTTCGATCCGGGCGAGCGCGAGGAGGTCCTCGCGCGGATCTCGGGGACGACCGACGTGCGGGACCTTGCCGACGTCGACCTGGTGATCGAGGCCGCGACGGAGGACCCCGAGATCAAACGCGCGATCTTCCGGCAGCTCGACGAGATCACGCGTCCCGAGGTCGTCCTCGCATCGAACACCTCGTCGATCCCGATCGCCGATCTCGGCGCGGCCACGAAGCGCCCCGACCGGGTGATCGGCATGCATTTCTTCAATCCGGTCCCGCTGATGGATCTCATCGAGATCGTCCGGTCGATCACGACGTCGGACGACACGGTCGGGTTCGCGCGCGACTACGCCGCCGTGCTCGGCAAGACCACCGTGCTCTCGGGCGATCGCGCGGGATTCATCGTGAACACGCTGCTGATCCCGTACCTGAACGATGCGATCCGGATGCTCCAGGACGGGTTCGCCACCCGCGAGGACCTCGATACGGCGATCCAGCTGGGGCTGAACCACCCCATGGGCCCGCTGCGGCTCGCGGACCTGATCGGGCTCGATACGTGCCTGCACATCGCGGACGTGCTGTACGAGGAGTTCCGAGATCCGAAGTTCGCGCCGCCTCCTCTCCTGCGCCGGATGGTTACCGCGGGCCGGCTGGGGCGGAAGAGCGGTCGCGGCTTCTACGAGTACAGCTAGTCGGAGTGGGTGGTCGGAGCGCCCGCTGACCTTGGACGCGACTACGGACCCCACGTGCGCGTTACCCCAGGAGGGGAGCAGCGCTCAATCGCCGCGTCGTCAGCCCGACTCGAGCACGCTGAAGGACACGGTTCGTGTCTCACCGGTCGGCATGTACGTCAGCTCGACCTCGTAGTCGCCGGCGGGGAATCCCAACGGCGGGGCGTTCAGGGCGTTGAACGCCCAGGTGCCGTCGGCAGGCAGCGTCTGGGTGCCTCCTGTGGCGACTGCCTCCCCATCCCTGTTCCACTGGACCTGGACGTCGCCGCCCACGCCCTCCTGCAGCTGGAAGACGACGTAGATCGTGGGCGTGCTGGAGTCGAACGTCGTCTCGAACGTCGCGGGGTCAGGAGCATCGGCGTCGGGGTCGACCTCCGACGCCGCCGCCGCCTCGGCGAAGGCCTCACCCGCCGGCGAGCTCGTGGCTGAGGGAGAGCTCGTCGTCGCCGGCCACCCCCACGTCCTGATCACTTCGTCGAGGACGTCTCCCGCGGCTTGCTCGACGGCCAGGATCTGGATGACGTAGAGGGTGCCGTCCCGCACGATGTGGAAGCTGCGCTGATAGAACGTCGCGATCTCTCCCGTGTCCTCGCGTGGCGCGCTGAACGAGAAGTCCAAGCCGAGCGCGGGCTCGCCTGCCGCACAGGCCGTGAGCCGGGTTCCGAGGATCTCCTCGACGGCCGGCAAACTCTGGATCCGGGCTTCCTGGCGCTGGTACACGACGTCGGTCGAGGAGTCGACGCCCTCGAACTCCAGAACCGTCAGGTTCGTCGTTCCATCAGGATGCCGAACGAGCGTCGCATCGACCTGCGTCTGCGGGCTGACGTCCGTCTCGGAAAGAGTCTCGTCGGTGACGATCTCGCTGGCCGTGTACGTGACCTGTCCCGTGAGGTCCTGCCACTCGGCCGGATAGGAGAACAGGTACACGCCGTTCGGAGCCTGGTGCTGCTGCCAGCCCGAAGACAGCGCTGTGGGTGCTTCCGGCTGGCACGCCTCGGCGACGATCGTCGGGCTCGGGCTCGTTGGCTGGGGACTGCCAACCGATGGGCCTGGTGAGCTCGCTCTGACGGCAGGTTCGCCATCCCCACACGCGGCGATCCCGACAAGCGCCAACCACAACAGGGTCGGGATCCGTATTCGCATGATCATCCGATACCTCGCACCTCGAGCACGGGAGCTTTGACCGAGGCCAGATCGGCGCGGCCCGGGGTTAGTTCGCAATTCCAGATGGCCCGCTCCGGTCGCACCGACCCGGAGGGCCGTCCCTCGTGGCCAAGGGGCATTGCCCCAACCAGGTGGAACGGCCCTCGACGCGTCAACCCTGCATGGTGTGGGCCGAGGATGCTAGGCCGCCGCCATGCATTGGACTTGAAGGGTCAGCGTGTGGTTCACGCCCGAGTCATTGCCGCCCCAGAGGGTGTATCCCTGGTCCGCCTGGCTGAACTCGACCGATGCGATGGTGAGCTCTTTGTCGTCGCTCCCTCCTGCCGCACCTGGTTGGAGGTCTCCGTCCCAGAATGCGCTCCACGAGATCGCCGTTTCTCCGGGGTTGCAGTCCCGACTCACGGAGTCGAGAACGTAGGCCCCGTTGTGGGCGTCCGCGCCGGCGATCGCCACGCTGGCGGTCCGTACCGTGATCGCGCCGAGGCCTCCTCCTCCGGCGCCACTGTCATCGACGCCGTCGGCGAAGCCCGCCGGCACGTTCTTCAGCTTGGTCCAGTCGACCGGGTTTCTTGCGTTGTTGATGGTGCCCGGGTTGGCCAGCTTCGGCTTGATGTGGTCGTTCCACAGATGACGGAAGCCGTCTACGTGCGCCAAGGCCGGCGTGATCAGCAGAAGGCCGATCGTCACCCCAGCGACGAGCCATGCCACTCCCCGTACCTTCGATGAAGCCGGATTTCTCATCCGAGTCCTCCTCTCGAATTGGACCTATGGGTCAACCTCGATGAATCCGACGTTCGCCTTCGGTCTCACCTCCCTCGCCGTGCCCGCTTGTCCAGCTCTGCCAGACGCTCGAACTGTGACTCTTGAAGCAGCCCTACGTCGGACTTCGTAGCCCGCCGCAGCGGACTGTATACCCGGAGTCCCCTCGAGAAGAAATCGGCTCCAAGGCCCCGCGCGCTGCAGCCGGGGCACGCGGGATGTCTTGGATCGACGGTTGAACCGGGCAACTCCGACTTACTTGGCCCCGAGGACCTTCTCGTAGACCTCGAGCGTGAGCCTGGCCGTCTCGTCCCAGCTGAA
>JBBDWS010000135.1:16289-48688 GCA_040902755.1 Actinomycetota bacterium | reverse complement strand
CGAGGACCTTCTCGTAGACCTCGAGCGTGAGCCTGGCCGTCTCGTCCCAGCTGAACCGCTCGGCCTGGGCCCGGCCGCGGGCGGCGAGCCGTTCGGCGAGGTCGAGGTCCGACACGATCGACTCGATCGCATGGGCGATCTCGCGCACCGAACGCGGGTTCACGCCGACGGCGGCACCGCCGGCGACCTCGGGGACCGACGACGTCGTCGAGGCCACCGTCGGGATGCCGCGCGCCATCGCCTCGACGACCGGCAGCCCGAACCCCTCGTACAGCGACGGGTAGACGAAGACGTCCGCCGCCCGGTAGACGGTGTCGAGCTCGTCCTCCGACAGCGACCCGGTCATGACGATCTCGCCGGGGCCGTGGAGCGCGAGCTCGCGCATCAGCGACTCGTGATGCCAGCCGAGCGGTCCGGCGAGCACGAGCGCGTGCGGGAATCCGTTCGCCGCGACGCGCCTGTAGGCACGGACCAGACGGACGAGGTTCTTTCGCGGCTCGAGCGTTCCGACGGACAGCACGAACGGAGCGGGGATCTTCAGGCGGGCGAGGACCTCGTCGACCTCCATCGTCCCGCCGGGGAGCGCCGAGGCGAGCGGAACGACGTGGAGCTTCGCGGGATCGACGTGGGTCCGCGAGAGCACGTCCTCCGCCGTGCTCCTGGACGGCGTGACGATCGCGTCGGCTCGCATGACGGCGGCGCGTAGGCCGGCCTTGTACATGATGCGCCAGCCGCGAGGGAACATCCCGGGGAAGTACTCGAACGCGAGATCGTGCACGGTCACGACCAGGCGCTGTCCGTCGCCCACGGGAGGAACGGCCGAGTGGTTCGTCGCATGCACGATCTCGACACCGCGGAGCGAGGCGGGGAGCGGCGGTCTGCCGAAGAGCGCCCACCGCGGGTACAGGGACCGGATCGGTTGCGGCAGCTCCTCCACTCGGTGGTCCCGCAGCCAGCGCTCCGGCGACGCGGGCGAACCGAACCGCGCGTGGAACAACGTCAGCGCTAGCGCGGGCTCGCGCGCGGCCATCGCGGGCACGAGGTTGCGGACATACGTCCCGATCCCGCCCGGCACCTGGAAGAAGAGCTGGTCGATCTGGACCGCCACCTTCACCGCGATGCCTCCACGCATGTGCAGCCTTCGCCGCCGACCGTCGCGGCGTGATCGGTTCCGGCGACGAGGTCGAGTCGGTCGCCGGCCTGCAGCGTCACGTCGCCCTGGGTCAGATGGAAGGTGATCGAGCCGGCCAGGCAGAACAGGACCTTGTGGTAGGCGTGCGCATGGCGGCCATACGTATCGCCGGGACCGTTGCTCCACGATCGAGGAGGCGAGCACCCTTCGTCCCGGAACGCCAGCAGCGCCGCTTCCCGGCCCGTAACGGCCTTCGCGGTCCTCGTTGCTCCCAATGCGGACCTCCCGGCGCTCGAGGCGCCCTGCCCTGCTCGCGTTCCCGGCCATGGTGCCGCATCCGAGGCCGGACGGCACGGCGGCGACGGGACGGGCAGAGGGAGGACGCGACGAGGGGGCTTCGTCAGTCGCCGTAGAAGACGACGGTGACCCAGAAGCGCCCGTCGTCGACGACGATGCCCACGGCGGCGTGGTCGTAGGTGCGAGCGAGGACGTTGTGCCGGTGCACGGTGCTCGCCATGAAGGCGTCCTGCAGGTCCTCGAGCGAGTCGCCGACGCCCACGTTCTCGCCCGCTGCCGCCCACTCGGTCCTTTCGAGCGCGGCCCGGAGGTCGTCTTCGGAGGAATGGAAGATGAAGCCGCGGTCGGCCATCGCCCGGCTGTGGCGGGTCGCGTACCGCGAGAGCACCCGCGCGAGCCGGAGGGCCCGGCGATCGTGCTCGACGCGGTCCTCGTTCGTGAGGTCCAGGAAGTCACCGCGCATCTCGGTCGGACTGCCCGACGCCACGGCGGTGGAAGCCGGCGGGCGCTCCGCCGCGTCCGCGCGGGTGAGCGTGAACACGAACCCGGTCGAGAGGTAGGCGAGGAGCATCAGGAGGGCGACACCGAGCCACCCCGTGCGTCGTGATCGGTCGAAAGGCATACGTGTGCCTCCACTGGTTCGTTTGGGGACCGAACCATGGAGGCTCGGGTCCTCGGCGGCTCGGCCACCTCCCGAGGGAGGCCCGGAGCTTTGCGTCCCGCCGTCACCGGCGGTTTGCCTTTATCGGGACCTGCTGATGTTTCGGACGTGCCCTTCCTGTATCGGCTCCCGAGGCGTTCGAGGCCACGTACGGGCCCGCAGACTTTGCGTTCGGGAAAGCCGTAACCGGCCCGGCGGCTGGCGCCGGGCTCCCCGGATCACCCCAGGTCAGTTGGCGTCGCCGCGTCCGTGCATCGGAGGGACGCCGCGACGGGCGAACGGCGCGTAGGTCCCCACACGCCACGGGTCATCCGTGTAGTGCCGAGCCTGGAGCGCACCGAGACCGGCGGCGGCGATCCGTCCGGCGAGCACCCAGGGATTGGGATGGGGGCTCTCCCGGACGAAGTAGCGTTCGAGCGCGCGGATGATCGCGCGTTCCTCCTGAACCGTCAGCCCGGGCGGCAGCTCGAACCGGCGCTCGTCCCAAGCCCGAGCTCCATCGCCGCGCGCGGGGTCGCTCACAGCGGCATGTTCCCGTGCTTGCGGGCCGGGACCGTCTCACGCTTGGTGGACAGCATCCGGAGCGCCCTGATCAGGCGGGGCCGGGTCTCGGCCGGCTCGATCACGCCGTCGATGAACCCTCGTTCGGCCGCGATGTAAGGCGTCGCGAACTTCTCCTGGTACTGCCTGATCAGCTCGGCGCGCGCGGCGACGGGGTCCTCGGCCTTCTCGATCTGCTTCTTGAAGACGACGTTGACGGCGCCCTCCGGACCCATCACGGCGATCTCCGCCGTCGGCCACGCGAAGGACACGTCCGCCCTCAGGTGCTTCGAGTTCATCACGAGGTACGCGCCCCCGTAGGCCTTGCGCGTGATGACGGTGAGGCGGGGCACGGTCGCCTCCGCGAAGGCGTACAGCAGCTTCGCCCCGTGTCGGATGATGCCGTGGAACTCCTGGTCGGTCCCCGGCAGGAACCCGGGAACGTCGACGAACGTGACGAGCGGGATGTTGAACGCATCGCAGAACCGAACGAACCTCGACGCCTTCTCGCTGGAGTCGATGTCGAGCGTCCCCGCGTTCACCGCCGGCTGGTTCGCGACGATCCCGACGCTGTGGCCGTCCAGGCGCGCGAACCCGATCACGATGTTCATCGCCCAGAACGGGAAGACCTCGAAGAAGTCACCGTCGTCCACGACGCGGCGGATCACCTCGTGCATGTCGTACGGCACCTTGGCCGAGTCGGGTACGAGATGCGTGAGACCGTCGTCGTGCCGTTCCGGGTCGTCGACCGGGGAGTACCACGGCGGGTCCTCGACGTTATTGGACGGGAGGTAGGACAGGAGATGCCGCACCATCGCGAGGCACTCCTCCTCGTCCTGTGACACGAACGATGCGACCCCCGACTTGCTGGCATGCGTCATCGCGCCGCCGAGCTCCTCGAACGAGACCTCCTCGCCCGTCACCGCCTTGATCACCTCGGGGCCGGTGATGAACATGTGCGAGGTCTCGCGCACCATGAACGTGAAGTCGGTGATGGCGGGGGAGTACACGGCGCCGCCGGCACACGGGCCCATGATCACGCTGATCTGCGGGATGACGCCGCTCGCGCGGACGTTGCGCTCGAACATGTAGCCGTAGCCGGCCAGGCTGGCCGCCCCCTCCTGGATCCGAGCGCCGCCCGAGTCGTTGATCTGGATGAACGGGACACCCGTCGACATCGCGAGGTCCTGCACCTTGCAGATCTTCTGCGCGTGGATCTCGCCGACCGAACCGCCGAACACCGTGAAGTCCTGCGACGCGACGAAGACCTTGCGCCCGTCGATCGTCCCGTACCCGGTCACGACCCCGTCTCCGGCGGGCCGATTGCGCTCCATCCCGAAGTCGTGCGTGCGGTGGACGGCGAACGGGTCGGTCTCCTGGAACGAGGTGCGGTCGAGCAGCAGCTCGATCCGTTCCCGGGCGGTGAGCTTTCCCTTCTCGTGCTGCTTGCGAACGGCGTCTTTGCGGGCCGGGTCGAGCAGCGCCGCGCTACGCTTGCGGAGCGCCTCGATCCGCTCCTCGATCGTCTGGATGGGTGTCCCGGCCGGCGGTCGTTCCTCTGTGGTGGCCATGACCTGGGATTCTACGCGAGCGGGTTCCGGGAGAACGTGTTCAGCAGTCGCCCACGCCGTGCCACGCGGCCCACCCCTCGGCGTTCACGATCCGTGCCGTGACGATCGCGTTGGTCCGTCCAGACAGCGCGCTCGAGTCCAGCTCCCACGACTCGCGCGTCCATTCCCGATAGCGGTCGGGCCATGCCTTGGCCGTGTGCTGGAAGAGTCCGAGATACTCGCCGCCTGCGGATCTGGCCTCGGGGTCGAGCCCGCTCTCCGCGTCGGCGATGCAGATCGCCTTCTCGGCGCCCCCCGGTACGCGCCAGCGTTCGACGGCGCACCGGATCACCCGTTTGGAATGTTGCTGCACGGTTTCGTCGTCCCGGCGGTGGACGTCGCACGGCCCCTCGCGATGGTGCGCGCTCGCGGGAAGCGAGAGCGCGAGCACGGCGGAGGCGGCGACCGGCGCCAGGAGGCGGGCGGAGCCACGCACGATGGCGAACCCTAGCAGCGCCATCCCAGGCCCGTCGAGCGGACATGTCGGTGGCTCCTCCTACCATCCGGCCGCATGAACACAACCCTCGAGCTCACCTCGTCGCAACGGCGGACGCTCGACGGGTTGATCGGAACCACCGAGCGGCCCCTATTCCCTTCCGACCTCGTGCCACGCCTGCGCGATCGGATCGAGGAGGCCGCGCGCGCGTTCGAGCTGCCCGAGCCGCTGCGTCTTGGCAAGTCCAACCTGAACGACCTCGGCCGTTGTCCCGGACTGTTCGACGCGGTCCGGGCCGGCGAGCGAGGGCCGTTCGCGTTCACTGCGCGCTTCGCCGCCGGACGCCTCGCGCACAAGTCAGTCGAGCTCGAGGTCGCGGGTCGGATCGATCGCGACCCGCACGGTCTGGTGGAGGAGGCGGCCGACCGGCTCGCCGAGGACGATGCCTTCGATGCGTATTGGGAGAGCCTCGACCCGCTCCGCCGCGACGAGGCGCTCATGGAAGCCGCGAAGATCCTCGAGCTCTTCCGGGCGACGCTCCCGCCGCTGCGAAGGATGCGCCGCGATCTCGCGCCCTCGACCGAATGGCACGTCCGAGCCGAGCTCCTCGGGGGCTCGCTCGTCCTCTCGGGAACGCTCGATCTCGTCCTGGGCGCCGCCCAACCCGGCGAGCCGGCGCGCGCCGCGCGTCTGGCGATCGATCTGAAGACCGGGCGCGCCTGGCCCGAGCACGCCGAGGACATGCGCTTCTATGCCCTGCTCCTCGCCCTGCGGTTCGGGGTTCCTCCGTATCGCGTCGCGACGCTGTACTTGGATTCGGGCGAGTGGCAGGCCGAGGACGTCGAGCCGCGCATGCTCGGGCGGGCGGCGGACCGGGTCGTGGAGGCGGTGCGTGCCGCCGCCGCGTCGGAGGCCGGACGCGCCGCGACGCTTCGGCCCGGGCCCTATTGCCGGTGGTGTCCGCGGAGCCTCACGTGTCCTTCCAGCACCGTGGCCAGCACCGTGGCCAGCACCGTGGCCAGCACCGTGGCCAGCACCGTGCGGGAGGGCTGAGCCCGGCGCTCGGACGGGACAACGATCCCGCATAGGCGCACGACGCTCGAGCGCGCATCGTCCATCCGCACCCGGCAGCTCGCATGTCCGGATCTGAACTCGGGCCCCTGCTAGGCTCCGCGCGCCGTCGGGCGACGTCGGTTGCCGGCATCCTGGCCGGCGTTCGAAACCTTCAGCGGAAGGGTGGGGCAGGGGTGGGAGTGGGTCCATACGAGATCGGTGAGATTCCTCTCATAGGCGAGGTCCCGGAGCAGATGCATGCCCAGCTCGTGCGCCCCGGCCGGTTCGGCGAGCCGAAGGACTCGATCCGGGACGAGGTCGTCGCCGTCCCCGAGATCGGGCCGGATGAGGCGCTCGTCATGGTCATGGCCGCCGGCGTGAACTTCAACAACGTGTGGGCCGCGCGAGGTGTCCCGGTCGACGTCACGAAGACGCAGGCCAGGTGGGGTGAGCCGACCGACTTCCATATCGTTGGATCGGACGCCGCCGGGGTGGTGTGGGCGGTGGGCGAACGCGTCTCGAACGTGCAGGTCGGGGATCACGTGGTCGTTCACGCCGGCCAGTGGGACCTCGAAGATCCTTGGGTGGTCGCCGGCAGCGACCCCGGTCTGGCCGCGAGCTTCCGCGTCTGGGGCTACGACACGTGCTGGGGCTCGTTCGCGCAGTACACGAAGGTGCAGGCGCATCAGTGCCTGCCCAAGGCCGACCATCTCACCTGGGAGGAGGCGGCTGCGCCCACGCTCACCGGGTCAACGGCCTACCGGATGCTGCACGGCTGGCCCCCCAACACGGTCGGGAAGGGCGACGTCGTGCTGGTCTGGGGTGGCGCCGGCGGGCTGGGGTCGCTCGCGATCCAGCTCGTGACGCTCGCCGGTGGGCGAGCGGTCGCCGTCGTGTCCTCGCAGGAGAAAGGTGAGTACTGCGAACGGCTGGGCGCCGTCGGCTACATCGACCGGACGCGGTTCACGCATTGGGGCGTGCCCCCGAGGTGGGACGACCCCGCGTGGAAGGACTGGTTCGAGGGCGCGAAGGCGTTCGGCAAGGCGATCTGGGACGTGGTGGGGGAGAAGGCGAGCCCGAGGATCGTCTTCGAGCACCCGGGGCAGGACACGATCCCGACCTCGAACTTCGTCTGCGACCGCGGCGGAATGATCGTGATCTGCGCCGGGACCAGCGGCTATGACACGCTGATCGACGTCCGCTACCTCTGGTACCTGCAGAAGCGCTACCAGGGATCTCATCTGTTCAACGACGAGCAGGCGGCCGCATTCAACTCTCTCGTGCGCGAGCGCAAGGTCCAGACGACGCTCGGCCACACGTTCGGATACGAGGAGTCCGGGCACGCCCACCAACTGATGGCCGACGGGGAGCTCCCAGAAGGAAACGTCGCCGTCCTGATCAACGCGCCGAGCCCCGGTCTTACCGGGATGCCCTGACCCGGATGCCTGACCGCGTCCCGTGTCGACCTTCGGGTTCTTCGCTACAGTCCCCGCCTCCCATCGCCGATGACGCGGGAGCAGGGTGATGGTTCGGATGGTTCGGGGGAACATGATGAAGGTCTTGCGGTGTCGGCAGTGGGCGACCGGGCTCGGTCTCATGGGAGCCGGCGTCGGCCTCATGATCTTCAACCTCGGTGCGACCCCCCCCGATCTGTTCCTCCCCGCACGGGTCGTCTACATCGGTGCCGGGGTCGGGCTCGGATGGTTCCTCGTGGGCCGCGTGGCGCTCGCCGGCGTCCAGGTGAAGGATGTCGGCCTGCTCGTTCGAAACCCGTTCGGTCACCGTCTACTTCAGTGGGACGAGATCGAGTCGATCACCCTCGGGCGATACGTACTCTTCTCCAAGATGGGGAGCGTGCGGCTCCGTGACGGGTCGAAGGTGCCGTTGTTCGGGATCCAGCACACGGAGTCCATCTTCAACTCCGGCGACCGGCAGGCGCACGAGATCCTCGAGAGCCTGAACCTCGCGCTCGACGCATCCCGGGCTTAGCGACCGGGCTTAGCGCTCCGCTTCCTGCACCAGCTCGACCAGCACCCCACCTATCGAGCGCGGATGCACGAACGCGATCGTCGTGTTCCGGGAGCCGGGCCGTGGGACCTCGTCGATGAGCGCGATGCCCTCGGCCCGCAGGCGCGACAGGGCCTGCTCCACGTCCTGCACCCGGTATCCGACGTGATGCACGCCCGGCCCCTGTCGCTCGAGGAACCGCCCCACGGGCGTGTCCGGACCGAGCGCGCCGAGCAGCTGCACGTACGAGGGACCGACGGCGAACAGGACCTCCTCGACCCCTTGCGACTCAACCCGCTCTCGGTGCGCCGGCTCCATGCCGAACGCCCGGCGGTAGAGCTCGACGGCGGATTCGAGATCCGCGACCGCGATGCCGACGTGGTCGATGTCGGTGAGCATCAACGTGCCGCGCGGCGCCGGCCCTCGGCGAGCGCCGGCTGGAGGCGTTCGATCAGCTCGTTGGCCTGCTTCACATGATAGGCGCGAAGCGTGAGGGCCCTGGACACGGCCGCCACCGCCTGGGTCCGCAGATCCTCCTCCGGCTTCGCGCCGTCGCCGCGGCCGGGATGGAGCGCGTAGAACTCCACGAGCTCGAGGAACTGCTGGAGCGACGGCGTCAGACCGCCGCGCTCGTACGCGTAGATGGTCTGCCGGGCCGCCGGGAAGCCGGAAGCCGAGGCTGCATCCTGGACGGCTCGGTAACCCGCGGCGCGTCGCAAGCCTCGCAGCATGGCGCCCACCGTGCGCGCGTCCTCGCGCCCGACCGGAGGGAGCTTCTTCCTGGCCACGGGGCGCACGATAGCCGCTCGGTCCCTGCCCCCGCAGACGGCGACGATGAGCGCCGGCCGGGCATCCGGCATAGTCCGAAGGTCCGATGCGCGTATCCCCCCGGCTCCCGTAGTGTTGGCCGAGCGGGAAACGGCCAAGACCAGCGCGGAGGGGGTCCGTGAACAACGCGAATCGGTCCACTGCAGCCGCTCTTCACGGCTCCGACGTCGCCGAGCAAGGCAGAGCCGACGTCTTCAAGGTTCGCGAACGGACGAGGCGTCGCCGTCTTCGCCGGCTGGTCTACTTCCTGGCGATCATCGACGCGTTCCTTTGGTACCGCTACCTGACGAACAACCCCCTCCAACTCCCGACCTTCGGCCCCGAAGCGATCATCTGGCTGCCGGTGATGGTGCTGGTGCTGGCGGTCGTGGCCATGATGGCGATGCCGTTGTTCAGCGGCCGCTCCCCCCACCAGGTCGTGCGGCCGGAGGAGATCGAGGTCGGCCTCGATCGGATCCGCGGTCTCGACAACCAGGTCGACGAGGTGGGGCGCACGCTCGACGTCTTCCTCGGCTACGCGACCTTCCGCGACGAGCTCGGTGGGAACCCGAGACGAGGCATGCTGTTCGAGGGACCGCCGGGGACCGGCAAGACCTACCTCGCGAAGGCGATGGCGAAGCAGGCCGGTGTTCCGTTCCTGTTCATCTCGGCGCCGGCCTTCCAGTCGATGTGGTTCGGGATGACGAACGCAAGGATCCGCGGCTTCTTCAAGCGCCTGCGCAAGCTCGCGCGCAGGGAAGGCGGCGCCATCGGGTTCATCGAGGAGATCGATGCGATCGGCGGCGACCGCAGCGGCATGCGGGCGACCCCGGACCCGACCGGTCTCGGCCGGGTGACCTCGGGCTTCATGGGTGCGGGCGGCTCGGGGATGGTGAACGAGCTGCTGATCCAGATGCAGTCGTTCGACCAGCCGGCGTACAAGGCGCGCTTGCGATCGTGGTTGATCGACCTGGTCAACTCGTTCATGACGGCCGAGCGACGGATCCCGTCCGCGAAGCCGATGTACAACAACATCCTTCTCATCGCGGCCACGAACCGGTCCGATCACCTGGATCCCGCGCTCCTGCGTCCCGGCCGGTTCGACCGCCGGCTGTACTTCGACCTGCCGAACAAGAACGGGCGCCGCGACCTGATCGATTTCTTCTTCGATCGCAAGTCCCACCACGAACTGCTCGACGACGACCACGTGCGCGAGCGCCTCGCCCACGACACCTTCGGCTACACGCCCGTGATGATCGAGCACCTGTTCGACGAGTCGCTCCTGGTCGCACTGCGGAACGGGCGCAGGGAGATGAACCTCGAGGACATCCACGAGGCGAAGCTCACCGAGGAGCTCGGGTTCAAGCAGCCGGTGACGTACACGGAATCCGATCGCGTCTCGGTCGCGACCCACGAGGCCGGCCATGCGGCCGCCGCCTACTTCCTCGGCAAGGGCCGGAGGCTCGAGGTCCTGTCGATCATCAAGCGGCGGCAGGCGCTCGGCCTGCTCGCGCACGGTGACGAGGAGGAACGCTTCACCCGAACGCGCACGGAGCTCGAGGCGGGGATCGCGATCGCACTCGGGGGACTCGTTGCCGAAGAGGTGTTCTTCGGCGAGAGCGGGACCGGACCGGCCGCGGACCTGCAACACGCAACGACGCTCGCCGCGCAGATGGTCGGTTCGTTCGGGATGGCCGGGTCGCTGATCTCCTACGACGCGATCGCCGAGGGGCCGATCGGGTCCAAGAACCTCGTGGGCAAGGTGCTCGCCGACGCCGAGGGCAGGGCTAGGGTCGACGAGATCTTCGACGACCAGCGCGCCCGCGTGACCAAGCTGCTCGAGGAGAACCGAGACGTGGTGGTCGCCCTGCGCGACGCGCTCATCGCCAGAGAAGAGCTCATCGGCGAGGAGATCGTCCAGACGATCGAGATCGCGATCTCGTCCCGCGAGTAGCGATCGACGACTTCCGCTGCGGGGCCGAGCGGCAAGCCATGGAACCGGTGGACGAGCTCGTCGAGGTCGTCGACGAGGACGACCGGGTCGTTGACGTCGTGCCGCGCTCCCTCGTTCGTGAGCGCCTCCTGCTGCATCGGTGTACCTACGTCGTCGTGCTCGACCCGGACGGTCGTGTGTACGTCCATCGCCGTGCCGATTCGAAGGACGTCTATCCGGGTTTCCACGACGTGGTCGCCGGAGGCGTGAACGGCGTGGGCGAGTCCTACGAGGTCTGCGCGGCGCGCGAGGTCCACGAGGAGCTCGGCATCACCGCCCGGCCGGCCTACCGGTTCAGTCACCGATACGAGGGGCCGGACGGGCGCTGTTTCGGCGGGGTGTTCGACGTCGTGTGGGACGGCCCGATCCGGTGGCAGCCCGAGGAGGTCGCGTGGGGGACGTTCCTCTCGCTCGACGATGTGGACGCGATGATCGAACGCGAGCGGTTCTGCCCCGACTCGCTCGAGGTCTTGGAACGGTGGCGCCGGGAGGCTCGAACCTCTCCGGACCAACGCCCGGCGTAAACTGAGTTCGTGCAGAGCGAAGGCGACGCATGACGTCCTCCGTGGTGGTGGCGGGCGCCCGGACGCCCATCGGGAAGTTCGGCGGCGGGCTGTCCGACCTGGCGGCCGTCGATCTCGGCGCCGTGGCGATCCGCGAGGCGCTCGTCCGCGCGGGCGTCGCCGCGGACCAGGTCGACTACGTGATCATGGGCCACGTCCTGCAGGCCGGCACGGGTCAGATCTCGGCACGTCAGGCGGCCATCGCCGCCGGCATCCCGAAGGAGGTGCCCGCGCTCACCGTCAACAAGGTGTGCCTGTCGGGCATCAATGCGATCGCGCTGGCCGACCAGTTGATCCGCGCCGGTGAGGTCGAGGTCGTCGTGGCCGGCGGGATGGAGTCGATGACCCGCGCTCCCTACCTCCTGCCGAGGGCACGCGACGGCGTGCGCCTCGGCCATGCCGAGTTGATCGACTCGATGATCCACGATGGGTTGTGGTCCACGTTCACCCGGCAGCACATGGGCGAGTCCTCCGACGAGATCAACGCGGAGCTCGGCATCACCCGCGGGGAGCAGGACGCGTGGTCGGCGCGCTCGCATCACCGCGCCGCGGCCGCGTGGGCATCGGGCGCGATGGCCGAGGAGGTCGTCCCCGTCGATGTGCCGCAGAGATCCGGCGATCCGTTTCTGGTGGATCGCGACGAGGGGATCAGGCCGGACTCCTCGGTCGAGTCGCTCGCGAAGCTGAAGCCGGTGTTCGGCCAGGACGGGACCATCACGGCCGGGAACGCGTCGCAGATCAGCGACGGCGCGGCCGCCGTCGTCGTGACGGGCCGGGAGAACGCGGAACGGCTGGGCCTCCGGCCATTGGCGGAGATCGTGGCGCACGGGATGTCGGCGGAGCGCTTCCCGTACCTCCACACCGTGCCGGCGATCGCTCTGCAGAACGCGCTCAAGAAGGCGCAGCTCGACGTCCACGACCTCGGACTGCTCGAGGTGAACGAGGCGTTCGCCGCCGTCTCGCTGAACGTCACACGGGTCCTCGGTTTCGACGAGGAGCTGGTGAACGTGAACGGCGGAGCCGTCGCGTTCGGCCATCCGATCGGCGCGAGCGGTGCTCGTCTGGTCCTCACGCTCGCCCGCGAGATGCGGCGGCGCGGCGTCGACCTTGGCGGGGCGACGATCTGCGGCGGCGGGGGACAGGGCGACGCGCTCGTCCTCCGGCGCGCCGGCTAGGCATGGGCGGCCTCGAGCGGTTCGAGCTGCCCGAGGAGCTCGAGGAGTTCCGCGGGCTCGTGCGCACGATCGCCGAGGAGAAGATCGGCCCTCGCGCCGCCGAGATCGACGAGAACGACGAATGGCCCGAGGACGTCTACAAGATCCTCGTCGACAACGAGCTCATGGGGGTCGGGTACCCGGAGGAGCACGGTGGCTCGGGCGGCGGCTCGCTCGCCTTCGGGGTGTTCATCGAGGAGTTGTCGCGCGTCTCGGCGGGCGTGTCGCTCACCCCGCTCGTGTCCAAGCTCGGCGTGATCCCGCTCACGGTCGCCGGCGACGAGGAGAAGGCCAAACGCATGACCGAGGGGATCGCGCGCGGCGAGCTCCTCATGTCCTACGCGCTCAGCGAGGCGGGCGCGGGTTCCGATCCGGCCGCGATGACGACCCGGTACGAGCGAGACGGCGATTCGTGGGTGCTGAGCGGCACGAAGCGCTTCATCACCGGCGCCGGCGTCTCGCACGCCTACGTCGTGTTCGCCACCAAGGACCCTTCGCTGCGGTCGAAGGGCGTTGCGGCGTTCCTGGTGATGAAGGACGACCCCGGCGTCTCGTTCGGCCGCAAGGAGGACAAGATGGGCATCCGCGGCTCGCCCACGCGGGAGGTCATCTGCGAGGGCGCTCGGATCCCGGCCGACCGGCTGATCGGGGAGGAGGGCGCCGGGTTCGGGTACGCGCTCCGGACGCTCGACTACTCCCGGCCGGCGATCGCCGCGCAGGCGCTCGGCATCGCGCAGGGGGCGCTCGACTTCGCCGCGCGGTACGCGACCGAGCGGCAGCAGTTCGGCAAGCCGATCGCCGAGTTCCAGGGCGTGTCATTCATGCTCGCCGACATGGCGATGCAGCTCGAGGCCGCGCGCATGCTCGTGTACAAGGCGCTGGCCCTGTGCGACGCGGGCGATGACCGCATGACGTACTTCTCGAGCATCGCCAAGTGCTTCGCCTCCGACGCCGCGATGCGGATCACGACCGATGCCGTCCAGGTCCTCGGCGGATACGGCTACATCCGCGAGTATCCGGTCGAGCGCATGATGCGCGATGCCAAGATCACGCAGATCTACGAGGGCACGAACCAGATCCAGCGCGTCGTCATCGCGAGGGAGCTCCTGAAGGCGTTGGCATAGCGATGCGATTCCTCGTGATCGGGCGTGACGGCGACGACGCGGACGCTCCCGCGAGGCGCGGACGGGTTCGGCCCGCGCATCTGGACTCCATCCAGCCCTTCGTCGACCGTGGTCAGATCCTGATCGGCGGTGCGATCCTCGATGACTCCGGGGCGATGATCGGGTCGATCCTGCTGGCCGAGTTCGACACTCGAGAAGCGCTCGACGAGTGGCTCCGGAGCGACCCGTACGTCACGGAGCAGGTTTGGCGCTCGATCGAGGTTCATCCGTTCCGCACCGCGGTCGGGGCGTGGATGCCGGACGCCTGACTCCCCTGGAAAGCGGAAGGACCCGGGCCGAGCGGCAAACCGTTCGGCCCGGGCCCACCCAGGGGGGCTCTGGAGGCTGCTAGGCCCTGATCTCGTCTGAGCGCTCGCCCGACTCGGCGAGCTCTCCGTGTCCGTTCGTCGATACGTCCGCGCCCGAGGCGTACGCCATCTCGCGCTCGCCGGACAGCCGTGCGGCGGCGGGGTCTTCGGCGCCCTCGTCCGGCCTTGGACCGAACAAGGACACTCGGAACGACGCACCGCCGCCCGAGCGCTCCTCAACCCATGCCCTGCCGCCGTGGATCTCGGCCAGTCTCGCCAGCAGGGACAGCCCCGCGGCACCGGTCTTCTTCTTCCCGGTGCCGGGTCGGTCGTCCGACATCGCCGACGACAGGTCGCCGCGCAGCTCTGCCGGAACCTCGGGGCCGGTGTCGTCGACAGCGATGACGGCACTGCCCTGGTCCGAGTAGATCTTCACCCCCACCGGGTTCCCCGGCGCGGTCCGACGTCCGGCGTTGGAGAGCAGCGTCTCGATCATCTGCTCGGTCAGCGCAGGGTCCACCTCGATCGCGATGTGCTCGGCCTCGATCTTCACGTCGCGGTTCGCCAGGTCCGGCGACTCCTCGACCACGCGGCGGACGAGCGCCTCGAGGTCGGTCCGCCGGCGGTTCGGCTGGTAGCTGCCGTTCGCGATCTCGTCCAGCACGAGCATCTCGCCCACGAGCCGGTCGAGCTTGCGCGCGTTCGTCGAGAGCTGCTTGACCATGTCCTTGCCCTCGTTCGACTTGGGGTCGGCATGGCGAAGCGCGAGCGTGAGACCCAGGATCGACGTCAGCGGGCGCCGCACCTCCGCCGCGATCGCCTCCTGGAGCGCCGTGCGCTCGTCGTTCACGATCACGGTGACGTGGTTGGGGTTGTTGCCCTCGGCCTCCTCGACCTTGGTCTCGAGCCCGGTGATCTGCTCTTCCAGGATGCGCACCCGCTCGAGCGTGACCTCGAGCCGTTGGTCGGCTCGCCGGCACCGCTCGTCGGCCTCGCTCTGACCCTCGCGCGCCGACTGCAGCATGTCGAGCAGCTCGGCGTTCTTGGTGGCGGCCTGCGCCACCTGTTGGTCGGAGGCATGCCAGCGGAGCTCGGCCTCGTGCACCTTCTCCTCGGCGTTCATCAACCGCTCCGCGGCCTGCTGGAGCTCCTCTGCCGCCTGGGAGACCTGCAGCCCGGCGACCGAGATGGTGCGAGACAGGTCCTCGGTGTCGTGCTCCGTCTGCTGCATCGTCTCTTCGTTATCGGCCATCGGTGCTCACCCCGCTCGCTGTTGCTTGGATGGTGCGGAAACGCTGTGGATGACGATCGGAGGCTCTTCGAGCTCCGTCGGCTCTTCCATGTCGTTGTCGAACTCCCGAAGCGCCTCGGAGAGCTTGGTCATGTGGAACTTCGAGTTGGTGTATTCGAGCTCGGATTCGAGCCTTTCGATCTCGTGTGACATCTCGGCCGTGCGCATCTCGGCCTCTTCGAGCCGAGCTTTGAGCTGCACGGGGTCGACGTTCGTCCCCGCGGCAGGAAGGAATTGGCGCGCCTCGTCGAGCTCCTGTTGGCGAAGGGTCATCCGCTCGCGGAGGGCGTTGTTGTCGATCTCGGCCTTGTGGAGCCGCTCGGACGTCTCGCGCAACTGGTCGCGCAGCGCCTGAAGCTCTCCGTCGCTGGAAGTGTTATCGGTCTCGTTCATCGCAAGTCTCCCTTCGAGCTGTTTCATCTGCGCGAGTGTGTCCTTGAGGTGCTTCTGGGCGGAGCGGAAGTTCTCCTCGGCGGCCTCCGCCCGACGCTGGACGTCCTGTCGCTGCTCCTCGATGACGCGGAACCGCGAGTGCTGGTACACGGGGGACTCGGTCATCGGGCGGCGCCTGGGGACCGCCGGGTGGTACAGGGCCTGCGGCATCGGCTGTGCGATCCCCGCGCCGCCGCTCACGATCACCATCGCGAGACACGCGAGCATCAGGCCGCCTGAGATCAGGGCCACCAGGTACCAGCTCGTCGACTTGGCTTCGATCGGGCCGTAGGACTGCGTGAGCTCGGCCACCGCGACCTTCCCGTCCGGGTTCAGCCAGATCGGGACGTAGGTCTGCAAGAGGTCGTTGCGGATCAGGTTCTGTGGCTCGCCACCGGCGACCTGGAACGTCACGTCTCGCAGGTAGGACGGGCGGGCCCCGACGTAGCTCGCGTTGCTCGCGTACAGGATCCGTCCGAGCGGGGAGTAGATCCGCACCTCTTCGATCGGACCCTTCGAGGTGATCGACTCCGCGATCGCGGCCCCGAGCGACGCGTGGCGCTCGCCCACGACCGGGGCGATGAGGTCCCGGGGCTGCAGCAGCGGGGCGAGCTCGGCCTGGGCCGTGAGCTCCGCGTCGATCGCGGCCTCGCGGATCGCTTCACTGCGCCCCTCGATCGCCGCCCAGACCGCGAGCCCGAGGCCCACCGCAAGGACGATCGCGGAGACGACCCAAAGGGGCCGCCGTTCCCGTCGTCCAAGGGCTTGGAGCATCTCGGGTGTCCTCTCGGGACCGATGGGCATCGAAGTGCCTCATTGCTCGTATCGGCGCCCGTCCCCCCCGCGGTGTAGTCCCCCCGATGGGGGAAATGGCTCGGAATGACTAGTACGTCGTCCTGCAGGCATCGCATGGCCGAACGTGCGCGGCGTATGCCCGTGCCTGAGCGGGCCCGTCGGGGACCTCCGGTACCCTGTGCGCCGTGGACGTCGCGCGGGTGCAGGGGCAGCGCGTGCTCAGCCTGGACCTCGTCGGCCGGGGCCACCTGGACGAGGCGGCGTCCTTCGTCGTCGGCCTGCTCGAGCGCCCGGGCACGGAGATCCGGGTCCTCGAAGGTCAGCTCCACCTGGACGAGGCTCTGGTCGTGCCGGGGCATCCCGACGCGTACGAGCTGATGCCTGTCGTGCCTGCCGATCCCGGGACCGTCTGGGCGGTCGACGGAGGGTCGTGCGTCGTCGCCGACGGCCGTTCCTTCCAGGTGGCCGCCTTCCGGGCGGCGCGTGTCCGGTTCTCCGGAGGGGAGACGAGCGTCGTCGACCGCCCGCAGCTCGTCGTGCACGCGGTCTCGCCCGAGGAGATGGAGCGCTTGGCCCGCTCCACCCTTTCCGAGCTGTGTGGCGCCGAGCCCGAGCGGCTGCCGGAGCTGCCGCGCCCGGTCGACGCGCTCCGAGAGTGGGCGGAGTGGTCGGCGGTCGCCGAGACCGTTCGGGAGGCCCAGGCGGGGGACCTCGTCCTCGTCGACGGCTCGCTGCACGGCGGGCCGCTGGTCCCGCAGGTCGTGGTGCAGCGCGTGCACGAAGCCGCGGTCGCGCGCGGCGTGTCGCTCGCCGGCGTCGTCAAGGCTTCGACCCTGTACTGGGGACGCAACGCGCCGCTCGTCACCCTGCTCAAGCGTCGCGGCGATCGCGAGGCCGGACGGTCGCGCTGGGCGGCGCGGATCTCGACCGATCCCGTGTTCGGCAGGCTGTACGTCGGGGACATCTTCGTCGCGCATCTCGCGCCGACGGCCCCGCACGCGTTCCGCGTCGACGTCGCGCGGGGCCCGGCCGGCGCCGACGCCGTCCTGGGCAGGCTCGCCGCGGTCGCCGACGACCCCGCCTTCGTCGGGTACCCGTATCCGCTCGCGCGGGCGCATCAGGCGGCGCGGGTCACGGGCTACGACGTCGTCGACGTCCGGCGCTCGTTCCGTGACGCACTGTCGCGACGGGGGATGGCGGAGGACGACATCGAGATGTTGTTCCAGGACTTCCACGAGGTCTTGAACCGGTGACCGAGTACAAGGGACGGATCTTCGGCAAGAGCGTGCTCGAGTCGACGTTCCGTTCTTTCTACGGCACCGACCTGTTCCTGGGCGAGCTGCTTTCCGCCGAGGACCCCGAGCGCGCCCGGCGGTTCCTGTTCCGCGTGATCCAGGTGACCTACGGTTCGGACTCCTCGGACCCGTCGTGGTCCGAACGCACCGCCGGTGCCTACATGTCGGGAGACGTCGCCGGCGCGGAGTACACGCTCCACGACCCCGAGCAGCGCCTGTACAAGGTTGCGACGTGCCAGCCGCTTGGCTACATCGATGCCGCGGGCGCGTTCCGCAAGCCCAAGTCGCTCCCGGCGCAGTTCGCACGGGTCACGGCGCCGACCGCGCAGGACTTCGAGTTCCTGCACGAACGGATGGGTGACGTGCGCATCGGCCTGCTTCGTTCGGGCGAGGATGCGATCGACCTCGAGGTCGGCATCCGCGGCGAGACGCTCACCTCGCACGTGGGGGTCTTCGCGACGACCGGCATGGGCAAGTCGAACCTGATGAAAGTGCTCGCCGGGCAGATCCTCGCCTCGCAGGGCCGGTACGCCTGTCTGTTGTTCGACCCGCACGGCGAGTACCTCGAGGGAGGGAGCGGCACCCGCCGAGGGCTGCGCGACCACCCGTGGGCGCCGGACCGGCTCAAGGTCTACGCCACACGCGCGGCGGGCGCGGGTGCGACGTCGCTCCGGCTCTCGCTCGCCGAGCTCACGCCCGGCGACCTGCAGACGGCGTACGAGTGGAGCCACGCGCAGGAGGACGCGATCTACCGGCTGATCCGGGCGTTCCACGAGGACTGGATCGTCGAGGTCGCCGAGGAACACGACGCGTCCGTGCTCGCCGAGCAGCTGGGCGTGGCCACCAGCACGGTTCAGGTGATCCAACGGCGTGCCCAGCGGATCCTCGACATGCCCTGCATCTCGCGGGACCCGTCGCAGCCGTCGTTGTCGGCGCGCATCGTGGATGAGCTCATGAGCGGCTACTCCGTGCTCGTCGACACGAGCGGGCTCTCGTCGATGGAGGAGATCCTCGTGGCGTCGGTCATCACCCGGCGGGTGCTCGACGCCTACGCCGACGTCTACCTGGAGGATCGGGAGCGGTTCGCGGCGCTTCCGCCGACGCTCATCGCCCTCGAGGAGGCGCAGCGGGTCCTGTCGCGTGTCGCCCGGTCGGACGAGAACGTGTTCCCGCGGGTCGCTCGCGAGGGCCGGAAGTTCAAGGTCGGGCTGTGCGCGGTGTCGCAGCAGCCCAAGCTGATCGACGACGAGCTCCTGTCGCAGTTCAACACGTTCTTCATCCTCGGCCTCGCCGACGAGAAGGATCGGAACATCTTGCGGGGCAGCTCGAAGCAGGACATCTCCGATCTCGGTCCCGAGATCCAGACCCTGATGCCCGGTGAGGCGATCGTGACGAACCTCGAAGCGCCGTTCGCGCTCCCGGCGCAGGTCTACCTCTACGAGGACTACCTGAAGTCGGTCGCAGGGCCGTCCCCGCTCCCGCCGCGACCCGAGGGAGCCTCGAAGGGATTCGCCGAGTGACGCGCGCCCACCCCCAGAACTGATGGCGCGCTTGGTCGCGTTCGGCGACGCCCACCTGGGGCGCTCGCACCTCGCGCACCTTCGCGACGACCAGGGCCGCAACGTCCGCGAGGAGGACTTCCTGCGCTCCTTCGCCTGGGCCATCGACGAGACGATCCGGCAGGAGCCCGACGGGTTCATCTGGCTCGGCGACGTGTTCGATCACGCCCGGCCCACGTACCGCACGTTCGCGCAGGTCCTCGGCGGACTGCAGAAGCTCACGGATGCAGGACTGACCGGCGTCGCGATCAGCGGCAACCACGACACGCCGCGGGTCCGCGGCACCGGTTCGCCCTACGACGCGCTCGAGCGCGTGTTCCCGGGAGTGACGTTCGCGTGGCGCATGGAGGCCATCGCGGCCGAGCTCGCCGGCGTGCTGGTCCACGCCGTGCCGCAGACCCTGTCGGTCGAGGACCTGCGCGTGCAGCTCGCCGCGGCGGCCGGCAACGTCCGCGCGGGCTCGACCAACCTGCTGATCGCCCACGTCGCCCTCACGTCGCTGCCGGTGGGGGCGTGGCGCGACATCAACGAGCTCGAGGTCGAGGAGGCCGCGTTCGACAAGGGGTTCGACCGCGTGCTGCTCGGGCACTACCACGCTTCGCAGAAGGTCTCGAAGCGAACGTGGTACGCGGGCTCGACCGATACCTTCTCGTTCTCCGACTCGCCGGAGACCCCCAAGGGCCTGGTCGTCCTGGACACGGACTCCGGCGCCGTGGAGCACGTCGAGAACCCGCACGAGCGAACCCTCGCGACGTTCAGCGTCGCCGCCGGGGGGATGTCCGCCGGCGAATTGGTGGACGCGGTCGAGCGCGCGGCCAAGGGGTCGTCCGCCGGCGCGATCGTGCGCGTCTACCTGAACGACGTCGACCACGCCTCGTTCCGGCAGATCGCGAACGAGCAGTTCCAGGAGGCGGTTCCCGGCGCGTTGTGGGTGCAGGTCGAGCCGGACTACGGGGCCGAAACGTTTGCAGTGCAAGGTGGACCGACCGTCGGTTCCCTCGAGCAGGAGTGGGCGGCCTTCGTCGAGCTTCAGGACCTCGCGGGTCTCGAGCGCGAACGCGTGGTCGCGCTCGGCACGAGGTTCCTCGAGGATGCGCGCGGAGAGACGGTATGAGGATCCTCGAGCTCTCGCTCCGGAACTACCGCGTGTTCGAAGAGGTGGAGCTCGAGCTGCCGGCGCGCGTGATCGGGATCTTCGGCGAGAACGGCAGCGGCAAGTCCACGCTGATGGAGAGCATCGCGTTCGCCTGCTACGGCGTCGACGCCGCACGGACCAAGCGCAGCCTGATCCGGACCAGCGGCGTGCTGACCGATTGCGAGGTCCGGGTGGCGTTCGAGCACGCGGGGCAGCCGTACGAGGTCCGGCGCGCGATCCGGGGGCGGGGCCACGCGCCGGAGGCCGAGCTGTTCGGTGGCGGCCTCCAGCTGGCGTCTGGAACCAGCGACGTGGACGCGGAGCTCCGGCGGCTGCTCCAGATGGATCGCCAGGTCTTCCGCGCGTCGGTGTACGCGGAGCAGAAGCAGCTGGACGCGTTCTCGTCGATGCGACCGGGGGAGCGCCGCGAGATGGCGCTGCGGCTCCTCGGCATCAAGCCGGTCGACGACGCGCGGCTGACCGCTCGCCGGGAATCGCGGGCCACGAAGGAGAGCGCGACCCAGCTGGCGAGCGCGGTGGCCGACCTCACGGCGATCGAGGCCGAGCTCAAGGGAGCGAAGGAGACCGCAGCCGAGGCCAAGGACGTCGCGAAGGCGTCGGCGACCGCGCTGAAGCAGGCTGCCGCGACGGAGCAGGCCGCGGCCAAGGCGTTCGCCGAGATCGACGCGGCGCGCCAGCGGGTCGAGAAGCTCACGATCCAGCTCCTCGCCAAGACCGAGGAGCACGGCCGGCTCACCGAGCAGCGTGCCGCTCTCGCCGTGCGCGCGGAGACCTTGGCGGAGGCACTGAACGAGCTCCCGGCTCTGCAGGCCGAGCTCGCCGGGCTCGCCGAGGTTGAGGAGACACTCCGCGCGGCCGTGCAGCTGGCGGAAGCGATGGCCGCACTCGCCGAGGCCGATGTCGCGCTCGGGGCCGTCCCCGACGTGGACACCGCAGCCGTCATCGCGGAGCTGCAACTCGCCACGCGCCTCCACGCCGATGCGCAGCTCGCCGCCGCGGGCGCCGAGGCCGAGCGCGGCCACCGGACGTCGCTCCTCGAGGAGGCGCAGCAGCGCCTCGAGCGCGCCGAGGAGGCCGATCCCTCCGAGCCGTGCCCGACATGCGGCCGGCCGCTCGGAGCGGACTTCGCCGAGTACCTCCGGCATGCGAAAGCGGGCGTCGCGGCCGCGAAGAAAGGAGCGGCCGAGGCGGCGAAAGCCGAGAAGGCCGCGTCGGCGGCGCGCGCCGCGGCGGAGAAGGCGATGCGCGTCGCGGAGAAGGACGGCGAGGAGGCCCGACGGGCGGCCGACCGACGCACGTCGCTCGTGGACCGGCTCGAGCAGCACGGGGCAGAGGTGGCCCGGCTCGCCGCGCCGTTCGGCGACCGGACCCCCGACGTCGACGCGCTGCGCGCAGGAGCCGAGCGCGCCTCGGCCCTCGACCGGCGCGTCGCGGAGCTCGGTGCTCAGGTCGACCACCTCGAGCACACGCGACGGGACCTCAAGACGGTCGAGGATCGCGTGGCTGCGCTCGAGGGCGAGCTCGCTGCGCTGGCGAAGGAGGCCGAGGCCCTCTCGTTCGACGAGGTTCGGCATTCCGGCCTCGGGACCGAGCTCGCGTCGGCACGCCAAGCCCACGAGGAGGCACGCGACACCGAACGGATGGCGAGCGACGCCGCGAAGGACGCCGCGAGCCGCGTCGCCGAGCTGACCGGCGAGCTCCGGCAGGCGAAGGAGACCGCGTCCCGGGTCGACGAGCTGCGTTCGGAGGCGCGCTACGTGGAGCGGGTCGCCATGCTCCTGGACGGGTTCCGCGACCACCTCGTCGCCCGCGTCGGGCCCGAGCTGTCGCGCGAGGCCGAGGTCCTGTTCCGAGAGCTCACGAACCACGAGTACGACGACCTCAAGGTGGATGAGGAGACGCTGGCGATCCAGATCGCCGACGGAGACCAGTACTTCGCGATCGACCGATTCTCCGGCTCGGAGTCCGACCTGGCGAACCTGGCGCTCCGCGTCGCGATCTCGACGCACCTGTCCAGGGTGTCGGGAACCGATGTCGGGATGTTGGTGCTCGACGAGGTGCTCGGCTCACTCGATGAAGAGCGCAAGGACCTGATGGTGCAGACGCTCGGGAGACTCGCCTCGCGCTTCCATCAGCTCTTCGTGATCACGCATGCGGAGCGCGTCAAGGACCAGTTCCCGGCGTCCATCCTGGTGCAGAAGACGGGGCGTCGCCGCAGTACCGCGACGCTCGTGTAGTCAGCTCACGGCCGCAGCACGGTCGGCCGAGGTGCCACCGTTCAACGTGGCCGGCCGGATGCTGGGGATGAAGACGCGATGGCTGGAGGTCCCGTCGTCCAGCGGTTCGACGCGGGCCCATCCGTTGTGCAGCCCCGCGAGGAACGTCGCCGCGGCCCCGACGCCCTCGTCACCGGGCGGAAGGCCGTCCTCGACCGAGATGATTACGCCGCCGTCGACGCGTTCCAGACGAAGGACGATGCGATCGCCGGGTCCGGTCCTTCCCACCGCCGACGTGAGCAGGTCGTCGATGATCCGCTCGATCCGCAGGGGGTCGACCTGGATCGTCGCGGTCTCGGCGACGACCTCGATGTTGCGGTCGGAACCGAGCGGGAACTCGGCGGAGACGCGACGGACCAGCGTGTCGAGCTCGGTGCTCCGCCGTTGCAGCACGGCCTCCCCGCGCGCGAGGTGGTCGGCGTCCACGATGTCTCCGATCGCGTGCTCCATCCGCCGGGCCTGGGTCATCAGCTGCTGGAGCATGCGCCCCTTGCCGTCTCCCCCGAGGCCGGTGGAGAGCGTCCGCGCCAGCCCGAAGATCGCCGAGATCGAGCGCTTGGCGTCGAGCGACAGGGCATCCATCATCTCGTCGGCGGCGCCCGGAGCCATGGCTTCGGCCTCGACCGAATCGGCCGCCGGCCCCGTCGACGCGAGCTCGGCCGCGCGGGTCTTCTCCGCACGTAGGTCGGCTTCGAGCTCCTCGATCCGATCCTCGGCCGCCTGCAGCTTGCCGGCGATCGCCTCGGTGTCGGCACCGCCCGCCGACGCGCCGAGCTGATCCTGCAGGTGAGCGAGGACCCGTTCCATCTCTTCGATCCGGATCCGGGAGGCGTCGGCTTCCTCTTCGAAACGCCGGGCTTCGATCCCGACCTCCTGTCGTACCTCGGCGTTGCGCCGCGCGAGCTCATCGGCGCGCGTGCGATGTTCGGCCGCCTCGCGCTCCGCCGCCTCGGCACGCTCGGTCAGATCGCGTGCTTCGGCTTGCAGGGCCTCGAGATCCCGGCGGTTGGAGTCGTCGCCGGCCGTCGCCGAGCCCGCGTCGCTCTGCAAGGCCTGCAATTCTCGAAGGGCAGCGTCGAGCTCGGCCCGCGCGGCGTCGAGCTCCGTGCGCGCCGATCCGGTCGCGGCTTGGAGCGCCTGCAGCTCTTCTCGCGCGCCCACGAGGCTGGACTGCGCCGACTCGGCATCCGATCGCGCGGCGGCGAGCTCGTCGCTCGCCGTCGACAGACGGGCCGAAAGTGCCTCGACCTCGGCCCGGGCGGCAGCGAGCTCCGGGCCGAGATCGGGGCGGTCTTCGAGGTCTCGAGCAGACTCCGTGAGCTGAAGCACGCGGGCTTCAGCTCCGGCCGCTCGATCCTCAAGCTTCTTGAGCTCGTCCGAGACGTCGCCGGTGGTGCGAGCGGCCATCTCGGCGTCCGCGCGCGTCCGCGCGAGCTCGGCTTCCATCGCCTCGAGCTCCGAGCGCAACCGGGTCAGCTCGGAGTCCGTCGACTCGCCGTGCTCGCGGGTCGCCTGGAGCGACCGGCGCAAGGCGTCGAGCTCGGTTCGCACACCGGCGAGCTCGTCCTCGCGAGACTGAACCTCCGCGCGGGCGGTCTCGAGCGCTCCCCGTGTCGCGTCGAGGTCCACCGAGAGGTCCGGGAGAGTCTCGAGATCGCGGATCGCGGCAGAAAGCTCGAGCACGCGCGCCTCCGCGTGCGCGGCCCGCTGCATGTGCTCGTCCAGTCGTTGCAGCAGCTCTTCGGCCTCGAGGCGCGTCGCGTCGATCTGCTCGCTCGCGGCTTGGGCGGCGGCGCGAGCGTTCTCGGCCTCGGAGCGCGCGCGTTCGATCTCGTCCGCCGCGGCCTCCTCGCGCGAACGCGTGGCCTGCAGCTCGTTCTCCGCCCCGGCGAGACGTGAGGTCAGCCCCTCGAGGTCCGCCCGCGCGACCTCGAGCTCCTGCGAGCGCGCCTCGACCTGCCCGCGTGCCGCTTCCAGCTCCTGGGTGCGAGTCTCGGCCTGCGTGCGCGCTGCCTCCAGCTCTTGTGCATGTGCCTCGGCCTGCGCCCGCGCGATCTCGAGCTCCTGCGAGCGCTCCTCCGCCTGCGCCCGCGCGATCTCGAGCTCCTGCGAGCGCTCCTCCGCCTGCGCCCGCGCGGCTTCGTTCTGCTCCTTGTACGTGTCGAGCTCCGTGCGGGTCGTCTCGAGCTCGGACCGGGTCGCGTCGAACTCCTGCCGGATCGTGTCGAGCTCGTACCGCGCGGTGTCGAACTCCTGCCGGAACGCGTCGAACTCGGACCGCGCGGTATCGAAGTTCCGTCGGACCGCCTCGAGCTCCGAACGGCTGGCCTCCAGCTCGCGCGTCGCCGCGTCGACCTCCGAACGCGTGGACGCTCGCATCGCCTCGAGCTCGGTCCGGACCTCGTCGAGCTCGCCCTCGCGAGTCTGGACGTCCGCGCGTGCGGCCTCAAGCGCTCCGCGGGCCGCTTCCAGGTCCACCGACAGGTCCGGGAGAGACTCGAGCTCGCGGACGGTGGTGGAGAGCTTCAGGACACGTGCTTCCGCGTGGGCGGCCCGTTGCGCATGGTCGTCGAGTCGCTGACGCAGCTCCTCGGCCTCGACGCGCGTCGCGTCGAACTGCTCGCTCGCGGTTCGCGCGGCGGCACCGGCGTTCTCGGCCTCCGCGCGCGCGCGCTCGATCTCGTCCGCCGCGGCCTCCTCGCGCCAACGCGAGGACCGCAGTTCGTGGTCGGCCGCCGCGAGACGGGTAGTCATCGTCTCCAGATCGGTTCGAGCGGCCTCGAGCTCCCGCGATCGCGTCTCGGCCTGCGTGCGAGCGGCCTCGGCCTCCGCGCGCGCGGCCTCGGCCTCCGCGCGCGCCGTGCCGAGCTCGCCACGAGCGGCCTCGATCTCCGAGGTAAGATCGGGGACCGACTGCAGGTCGCGGATCTCATCGGAGAGTTGGACGACCTTCGCTTCGGCGTAGGCGGCGCGGGACGTCGATTCCTCGAGCTGCTTGGAGAGCAGCCCGAGCTCCCTCCGGACGTGCGAGAGGTCTTCGTGCGCGGTGTCGTTCCTGGCCAGGGCCGCGAAGTGCGTCGCCTCGAGCGCCTCGCGCTCGGCGTCGAACATCGACACGCGCGTCTCCAGACGCTGTCGCGTCTCCCGCTCGGCCGCGATCTCGTCGCGCGCCTCGTCCAGCGCCTCCTTGAGCCGAACCGCCTGGAGGCGAGCATCCGCAAGCTCCTTCGTCGGGGGGACGCCCTCGAGCGGCTCGACCGAAGCCGCCCTCGCCTCGGCGTCCTTGGCGCGGGCCTCGGCTTCCTTCCTCTGCGCCTCCGCCTGGGCCGCACGAGCCTCCGCTTCGGCCGCACGGGCATCGGCCGCGGTGGCGCGAGCCTCGGACTCGGCCAGGCCGGCCACGGCCTCGCTCGCGCGGGTCGCGCTTGCGTGATCGAGCTCCGCCTTGGCCTGGTCTGCCTCCTCGCGGGCGAGACGCGCCTGCTCCTGCAGGTCCTCGAGACGGGCTTGGGCCTCCTGCGCGGCGGCGAGCTGAGCGCGCTCCAGGCCCTCCAGCCGTCCTCTCGTCGTGTCGAGCTCGGCGCGCGCCTCCTTCAGCTCCTCTTCGGTCTTGCGTCCGGCCTCCTCGCGGTCCGACCCTGAGCGCAGGGCCGATTCCAGGCGCTCCGCGCGCTCTTCCGCGGCGCGGGCCTTCGTCTCGTTCTGGGAGATCGCCGCGTCCTTCTCGGAGACCGCTCGCTCCGCCTCGCGCGCATCGCGCGTGAGGCGTTCGACCTCTTCGCGGAGCTTGCTCTCGTCCGCCCGGGTCGCTTCGAGCGCCAGCTCCGCGCGCTGACGGGTTTCGCGTTCGTTCCGGAACGCGGCGGCCACGTCTCCCGGCATCGATGAGGTGAAGCTGCCGCCGCCGCTGCTCCTCAGCGGGGCGCTGCGGCCGCGCCAGCGGACGGCAACGACGAGCGCGAGGACGGCGAGCAACCCGGCGGCAACGGTGACGAAGAACCATGGTTGGCCTGCGGACGCGATCTGGCCGTACGGCCGAGTCAGCTCGACGACCACGGACGGTCCACCGTCTTGGCCTACGGGGACGGCGACGAGCACGTGGAGGAGTCCGGCAGCCACCTCGGTGCGGGTCCCCGACTCGAGGATGCGAGCCAGCTTGCTCCGCAGATCCCGGTTCTCAGTGCCCAGGAGGTCCTGTTCGTCGGCGTAGACGATGACGGCCTCGCTGTTCCAGACCTTCACCGACTCGGTCGTCTCGTTCACGAACACGCGACGTTCGATGAAGGTCGTGAGAGAGTCGCTGCGGACCTCGCTGATCGAGCCATCGAGGTCTTCCGCGACGAGTCGGGAGCCGATGGCCTCGGCCGCGCGCTCGGCGGAGCTCGTCGCCTCGCGTTCGAGCTCGGTCCTGGCCCGGTCGGCCTGGATGAATGCTCCGTAGCCGGCGCCCGCGAGCGCCAAGGCCAGGACCACCAGCGCCAGGCGTTGTGCACCGGTGCGGGCGCCCGAGTTCATAGCTGCCTCACTTCGCTGCCCCACTTCCCGAGATCCGCGAGTCTTTTCCGGTTATCGGCTGATGTGGGCTTCCACGTAAGCCCTTCGCCCGAGGAAATCCGGGCCGAACCCCGTGGATCGGCGTGCCTCGCCCCGGTCGTTCGGCTAGGCGGCTGCCGGCTCGATCCGCGAGGCGATCTGGCGGAAGCGCGACCCGTTCCAGAGCAGGGTGGAACGACGGAACGCGCTTGGGCAACAGTGGGGGTCTCCGGGCTCGTAGACGGCCTCGCGGACCTCGAGGACCTCACCGGCGATCCGGATCTGCGTATCGCAGGTCGTTCGGCGGAAGATCTCAGTCGCCGCAGCCGGGGCCGGGGCGATCACGCGCCAGGTCCCGCACGCGCCCGTCCCGCCGCGGTCCTCGAAGGCGAGGACCTCCGTGTGCCCGTCGCCGGTCAGGTCACCCGCTTCCAGCCGGATGCCGAGGATCCCCTCGCGCGGCGGATCGACGAGGGCGAACACGACGCTCCACGCCGGAGCCTCGTCGAAGCGCTGCCACAGGGCGAACCCGTGCTCGGCGGCGAACGGATCCGCGCCGAGGACGTACGCGACGGCGACACCGTCGGGGATCCCGGAGGCCGCCGGGAGCGTGAGGCGGTCGGTCAGCTGGGCGTCGGGTGGGACGAGCGCATCGTCGGGGAGCGCCTCGGGGTCCAGGTCCTCGTCGATCGGCGAGGCCCACGCCGGTGGGATCGGCCGGGGGCTCGGGGACGGCTCCGGGCTCGTCGTGGGGGTGGGGGTCGCGGTCTCGGTCGATCCGGTCGTGGCCCTCGGGCTCGGCTCCGTGGTAGGGGTCGTCGTCGTTCCGCCCTCGTCGCAGGAGGCGAGGGCGGCGGAGAGGATGAATACGACCGTGAGACTGCGCACCGTTGTCATCATCGCACCGGTGCCGGGAACCCCGATCGCGCGAGCGTAGAATCCGCGCGTGGTCGTCTCAAGGAGGCTCACGCCGAAGCGGGGCGCGGAATCGCAGACCGTCCTCGTCCAGTTGATGGAGATCACCCATGCGAACGTCGCCGGCATCGTGCACGGCGGCGAGGTGATGAAGCTCGTCGACACCGCCGCCGGCATCGCAGCGATCAAGCACGCCGGTGGGATGTGCGTGACGGTCTCGATGGACGAGATGTCGTTCCTGCATCCGATCCATGTGGGAGATCTCGTCACGGTGAAGGCGTGCGTGAACGACGTCGGAACCACGTCGCTCGAGATCGGCGTTCGCGTCGAGGTCGAGGACGTGATCTCCCGGGAGCGCAAGCACACCTCGAGCGCCTACCTCGTGTTCGTCGCGCTCGACGCCCTCGGCAAGCCTCGGCCTGTTCCGCCCCTGATCGCCGATGGAACCGAGGAGCGACGACGGCAGCGGGAAGCGAAGATGCGGCGGCAAGCGCGCCTTTCCCACCGGGAGGCGATCGATCGTCAACGGCTCGGGGTCCCGGGCGGAGCCGAGCCGGCGAGCCAAGGGCCGACCTCAAGGCCGACGCAAGGAGAAGGAGCGCGCGCAGGTGATGAGGCTTCCGAGCCCGACGACGATGCGCAGCGCCCCCACCTCCGGATGTAACGGGGGCCGGGGGTTCCCGGCCGTTCTGGGACGATGGAGTCGTCGGCCGGGTTGAAAGGAACGACATTGACCACCGAGCTCGCCGGCGCCAGGGGCCGGCTCGAGACCGCGGACGGATCCGTCGAGCTCCATCGGCTGGGATGGCTTGCCGAGCAGGGCATCGGGGGCGTTCATCGGCTGCCCCACACCGTCCGGATCCTCCTCGAGAACCTCCTCCGCCGAGCCGGCTCGCGCGACGTTTCCGACGACGACGTTCGCTCGCTCGCGGGGTGGCCGGCCACGGTCGCGGGGGCGGACATCGCGTTCATGCCCTCCCGCGTGCTGATGCAGGACTTCACCGGCGTGCCCGCGGTGGTCGACCTCGCCGCGATGCGCTCCGCGATGGCCCGAGCCGGCGGCGACCCGTCGAAGGTGAATCCGCTCGTCGACGTAGACCTCGTGATCGACCACTCGGTGCAGGTCGACCTCTTCCGGTCACCGGCCGCCTACGAGGCCAACATCGAGTGGGAGTACCGGCGGAACGGCGAGCGGTACGCGTTGCTGCGCTGGGCCCAGCAGGCGTTCGACGGGATGCGCGTGGTCCCCCCGGGTGCGGGGATCTGCCACCAGGTGAACCTCGAGCATCTCGGCAAGGTCGTCGCGGTGAAGGACGGCCTCGCGATGCCGGACACGCTCGTCGGGACGGACTCGCACACGACGATGATCAACGGCCTGGGGATCCTCGCGTGGGGCGTAGGCGGCATCGAGGCCGAGGCGGCGATGCTCGGCCAGCCGATGTTCCTGCCGATGCCCGTCGTCGTGGGCGTGCGCGTCGTCGGCGCGCTCCCCGCCGGAACCACCGCGACCGATCTGGTCCTCACGCTCACGCAGATGCTCCGCGCGCACGGGGTCGTCGGCAAGTTCGTCGAGTTCTTCGGCAACGGCCTGTCGACCCTCGAGCTCGCCGACCGCGCGACCCTTTCCAACATGAGCCCCGAGTACGGGGCCACGTCGGCGTTCTTCCCCATCGACGAGGTGACGCTGAAGTACCTGCGTCTCACGGGACGTGAGGACAGCGTCGACCTGGTCGAGCGGTACGCGAAGGAGCAGGGGTTGTTCCGGCGCGACGGCGACCTCGAGCCGGTGTTCACCGAGGTGCTCGAGCTGGACCTGGCGTCCGTCGTGCCCTCGGTCGCCGGGCCCAAGCGCCCGCAGGACCGCGTTCCGCTGCCCGGCGTGTGGGCCTCGTTCGTCGAGGCGTTCCGCGACCGCCTGGAGCCCGACCCCTCGCCGGGCCACGTGTCGCGGTTCCTCGACGAGGGCGGCGGGCAGACCGCGATGCAGGAACCTGGCGTCGACACCGAGCGGACCGTCGACCCCGTTCTGGATCCCGAGCCCGTTCCGCTGGACCACGGGGTGGTGCGCCACGGTTCGGTCGTCATCGCGGCGATCACGAGCTGCACGAACACGTCGAACCCCTCGGTGATGATCGCGGCCGGCCTCCTCGCCAAGAGGGCCATCGAAGCGGGGCTCGAGACGAAACCGTGGGTCAAGACCTCGCTCGCACCGGGGTCGCGCGTCGTGACCGACTACCTCGACGCCGCCGGGCTCCAGCCCTACCTCGACAAGCTCGGGTTCTCGCTCGTCGGCTTCGGTTGCACCACGTGCATCGGCAACTCCGGGCCGCTGCCGGACGAGGTCGCGAGCGCCGTGACCGAACGCGATCTGGCCGTGGTCGCGGTTCTGTCGGGCAACCGGAACTTCGAGGGGCGGATCCACCCACAGGTTCGCGCTTCGTACCTGGCCTCGCCACCGCTGTGTGTCGCGTACGCCATCGCGGGCCACGTCGACATCGACCTCAGCACCGATCCGCTCGGCCACGCGCCGGACGGGACGCCCGTGTACCTCCGCGATCTGTGGCCGAGCGCCGAGGAGGTGCGCGAGGCGATCGCCTCGTCGGTCACGCCCGAGCAGTTCCGGCGCGAGTACGGCCGGATCTTCGACGGCGACGAGCGCTGGAACGCCCTTCCCTCGCCGTCGGGCCCGATGTACGCCTGGGATCCCGCCTCCACCTACGTGCAGGAACCGCCGTTCTTCGAGGACCTGGCGCAGCAGCCCGAAGCGTTCGGCGACATCGCCGACGCCCGCGTCCTGGTCAAGGTGGGGGACTCGATCACGACGGACCACATCTCGCCGGCCGGCTCGATCCGGCCGGACTCGCCGGCCGGCACGTACCTGCTCGAGCGCGGCGTCGAGCAGAAGGACTTCAACAGCTACGGGGCTCGCCGGGGCAACCACGAGGTGATGATCCGCGGCACGTTCGCGAACGCTCGATTGAAGAACGAGCTCGCGCCGGGCACCGAGGGGCACTGGACGACGCACCTGCCGAGCGGCGAGGTCATGCCGATCTACGACGCGGCGATGCGCTACCGCAACCTCAGCGTGCCGCTGATCGTGCTGGCCGGCAAGGAGTACGGCAGCGGGTCCTCGCGCGACTGGGCCGCGAAGGGGCCCGCGCTGCTCGGCGTCCGCGCCGTGCTGGCCGAGAGCTTCGAGCGGATCCACCGGAGCAACCTGGTCGGGATGGGTGTCCTTCCGCTCCAGTACCGCGAGGGCGAGAACGCGGCGTCGCTCGGCCTCACCGGAACGGAGACGTTCGCGATCTCGGGCCTGTCCGGCGGCATCACGCCGGGGCAGGAGGTCGAGGTGGTCGCCCGTGCGGACGACGGCACCGAGATGCGGCTGCGCGCGATCGTTCGGATCGACGGCCCGGCCGAGGTCGAGTACTTCCGGCACGGCGGGATCCTGCAGATGGTCCTGCGTCAGATGCTCGCCGCCTGACAGCGCGGCCACGCCGTCGCCGGCGCGCGGGTGCTCGTCGCTCCGGATACCATCGACCGATGACCCCGGACCGCGTGTTCGCCCGCGTCCTGGCCGGCACCGACGGTTCGCCGCGGGCGGAGGAGGCCGTCCGTCAGAGCGCTCGTCTCGCGTCGGCGACCCAAGCGCCCCTGGAGATCGCGTTCGTCATCGACACGGGTCGCCCCCACGACGGGAACGTGGAGCTCGAGGCAGAGGCGGCCCTACAGCGGGCGACGGCGATCGCCGCGAAGGCCGGCGTGGAGGCCGACGCACGGATCCTCGCGGGGGACCCCGCGAAGACACTCATGTCCGAGGCCGAGGAGGAGGGGGCCGACCTCATCGGCGTCGGGCCGGACGCCGGGCTGCTCGGGGGCGCCATCCGGATCGGGCAGACGGCGGCGCGGGTCCTCGGCGAGGCGCGGTGCTCGGCGCTGGTCGCCCGCCCGGCGGCTCCGGCCTTCCCGTCCCGGATCGCGTGCGGGGTCGACGGGTCGGAGACCTCGGTCGGCACGGCCGCGCTCGCGGCCGGGATCGCCTCGGCGACGGGGGCCGAGCTTCGGCTGATCCACGTGATCCCCGTCTTCCGCGGCGACAACTCCGAGTGGACCCTGGCCGAGGGCGAGCCCAGCCCGCCGGAGCTGGAGCCCGCAGTGCAGGCCGCGATCGCCCGCGGCGTGCAGCCCGTGCGCGAGATGGCGATGGGCCGGCCCGAGAACGCGCTCCTGGAGGCCGCATCGAGGAACGGAACCGACCTGCTCGTGGTCGGGTACCGCGGGGTGCGAGGCGTTCGCAAGGTCCTGCTCGGAAGCGTGAGCGAGCACGCGGCGCACCATGCGCGCTGCTCCGTCCTGGTCGCGC
>JBBDWS010000135.1:6855-16189 GCA_040902755.1 Actinomycetota bacterium | reverse complement strand
GGAAGCGTGAGCGAGCACGCGGCGCACCATGCGCGCTGCTCCGTCCTGGTCGCGCGCGTCGGTCCGGCCTGACGTCGCCCGGTCGCGTCAGCCGCTCGCGGCGCGCGCGGCGAGCGGCCGCTGGGGCGACACTTCCTGCACCCGCACCCGGGCGTCGACGATGACCGCGCCGCTCGTGAGCACCACGACGGGGTTGCAGTCCATCTCCGCGATCGAGGGATGCGCGTCGGCGAGCGCCCCGATGCGCAAGATGACCTCCTCGAGCGCCGCGACGTCGGTCTTCGGCGAACCCCGGAACCCTTCGAGCAGCGGGAACGTGCGGAGCGAACGCACCATGTCCCTGGCGTCGAGGTCCGTGATCGGCGTGACCCGAACGGCCACGTCGCGAACGAGCTCGACGGTCGTTCCACCCGCGCTCACCGCGACGACCGGCCCGAACAGCGGGTCGTGCGCGAGACCGACGAGCATCTCGACGCCGGGACCGACCATCTTCTGGACGAGGAAGCCCTCGAGGGAGAGGCCGGCGGCCTCGATCCGCCCCGCGATCTCGCGCGCCGCCGCCGCCACCTCCTCGCGTCCGTTCAGGCCGAGTCGCACCGCGCCCACCTCGGTCTTGTGCAGGATGTCGGGACCGAACGCCTTCAGCGCGACCGCACCGCCGATCCGCGCCGCCGCTTCGGCCGCGTCCTCCGGGGTGCGGGCGCGTTCGGACCGCGCCGTCCGGAGCCCGTAGCACGCGAGGAGCCGCTCGACCTCGTCGGGCGCGAGCCACTCGACCGTTCGTCCGAGGGCGTCGGCCAAGATCGCGACCGCCTCGTCCGTCCGCACGTCGGCGAACTGCGGGACCGCTCCCGGGGGTCGCTCGCGCCAGCGGCCGTACCGACAGGCATGCGCCATCGCGATCGCAGCCTGCTCGGGGAACGCGAAGGAGGGGATCCGCGTGCCGGCCCGTTCGAGCTCGTCGGGCAGGCCCTTCGCGGACATCCAGGTGGTGGCGACCGGGATCCGGCCTCCGACCCGGTCGACCGCCTCGACGATCGCGCGGCCGATCTCGGACGCCTTCGTCGCCTGCGGCGGGATGTAGATGACGATCATCGCGTCGACCTCGGGATCGGCCGCGACCGTCTCGATCGCGCGCCGGTAGTCCTCGGCGGAAGCCGAAGCGATCATGTCGACCGGGTTCTCGACCGAAGCTTCGGCGGGAAGGAACGCACGCAGCTTCTCCTTCGCTTCCACCGAGAGCGGGTTCACGTGCAGGCCGTTGGCCTCGCACGTGTCGGCGCACAAGATCCCGAGCCCTCCGGCGTTCGTCACGATGGCCACGCGGTCTCCGGCCGGGGGAGGCTGGTTCGCGAGGATCGAGGCCACGTCGAACATCTCCTCGAGCGTGTCGGTGCGGATCACGCCGGCCTGGTGGAACAGCGCGTCGACGGTCGTGTCGGATGCCGCCAGGAGCGCTCCGGTGTGCGACGCCGCGGCGCGCGCTCCCGCCGCGCTCCGCCCGGACTTCACCGCGATGATCGGCTTGCGGCGGCCGACGTCCCGGGCCAGTCGCGCGAACCGCCGAGGGTTGCCGAACGACTCGAGGTACAGCAGCACCACCTCGGTCCGCGGGTCCTCGTTCCAGTACGCGACCATGTCGTTGCTCGACACGTCGGCCTTGTTGCCGATCGAGACGAAGGAAGACAGCCCGAGGCCGATCTTCGTCGCGTGCTCCATGACCGCGAGCCCGAGCGCTCCCGACTGCGACAGGAACCCGACGCGTCCCGGCGGCGGGTAGATCGTCGCGAACGTCCCGTTCAGCCGGATCTGCTCGTCCGTGTTCACGATGCCCATGCAGTTGGGTCCGATCACGCGCATGCCGTACGCGCGGCAGATCTCCATCAGCTCCTGCTGCCGCTCGGGACCGTCGCCCCCGACTTCCGCGAACCCGGCTGAGATGACCACGAGCCCTCGGACGCCTTTCTCGCCGCACTCGCGCGCGACCCTCGCGACGAGCGAGGCCGGCACCACGATGAAGGCCATGTCGACGTCGCGGGGAACGTCCTTGATCGAGGGATAGGCGAGCACGCCGTGGACCACTTCCGCCTTCGGGTTCACCGGGAAGACAGGCCCGTGGAACTCGGTGGTGACGAGGTTGTGGAAGAGCTGCCCCCCGATCGTCGAGGAATCGCGCGACGCTCCGATGACGGCGACCGACCGCGGCGACAGGAACGTCCGCATCGCGTTGACGGCGGCCTCGGTCTCGCGCCGTTCGAACTGCTCGAGCGTCTCCATGCCCAGCTCGATCGGGAACTCCACCTCGATCGCTCCTGGCTTGGCGCGGATCGACACCGGGAAGCCGCTCGCGCGGAACACGTTCACCATCCGATGGTTCTCGGGCAGCACCTCCGCCACGAACGTGGTGATCCCGTGGCGCGCCGCCTCCTGCGCGAGCTGGCCGAGCAGGATCGACCCGACCCCCTGGCCCTGGGACTCGTCCGCGACGGAGAGGCTCACCTCCGCGCGACCGCCGTCGATCCGGATGTACTGAGCCCCGCCGATCATCCGGCCGTCATCCCCGCCGTGCAGGGCGAGGAGCGTCAGGTGGTCGGTGTAGTCGACGTCGACGATCTTCTTCGCGAGCTCGCCCACGTCGATCGCCTGGGACCAGAAGCGCAAGCGTCGCGTCTCCGGCGAGAGCCCGATCAGGTAGTCCTCGACCCGCTTGACGTCGTCCGGACGCGGAGGCCGGATGCGCACCGTCGATCCGTCCCGCAGGACGACGTCGGAAACGAGGTGCTCGGGGAAGGGCGGCGCGCCCACCGGGCCATCCTAGTGCGCCGGCCTCTCACGGCCGGCGCCGGTCGCTAGGCGGCTCCCTGCGCGATGAGGATCGGATCGGTCGTCGGCGCCGAGGGACAGGACGCCGACTCCACCGTGACCGCCATGAGCGGCGTCGGCTCGATCTCGGCGTCGAGGAACTCGAACACGGAGCCGTCCGCCTCCGGCCGGAAACAGCCGCCGCGCACGGGCGTGTCGCCGCGGAAGGTCCAGAGCTCGTACGCCCGGTCCACGGGCTGGGGATCCAAGGACCCGACCAGGTAGACACCCCGGTCGCCGGGGCGGTAGGCGAGCGCCAGCGCCCCCTCGCCCTCGCCCTCGAACACGACCACCCGCGCGTCCGGCGGGATGGCGACGTCGTCGCTGGAGGTCAACGACCCGGCGGCCCAACCGACGGCGAACAGCACGAGCGAGGCCGCCACGGCGACGAGCGGCCGAAGGAGCGATGACGGTTGGCGACGCGCGCGGCGCAACTCACGAGGAGTCGTCAGGGTCATGGGCTGCCCGCCGACCGCGCTCGCGACCACCCGGTCCTCGAGACCCTCCGGGAACGGCACCGGATCGAGCGCGAACGCCAGCCTGCCCGCCGCGTCCTCGTACCCCGCATACTCGGCCTCCAGCCGCCGACACTCGCTGCAGTCCGCGCCGTGCTCCACCATCTCGCGGTGGAGCTCGTGCTCGTCCTGCGGATCGAGGCCGCCGAGCGACCGAACGACGATCAGCTCCTCGATCCAGCCGTGATCCCTCATCGCTCCACCTCGATCAACGCGGAACGGAGGCGCCGCATCCCGAGCAGGGTCCGGGACTTCACGGTTCCCAGCGGCAGTCCCAGCCGCTCCGACACCTTCGATTGCGACAGCCCGTCGAAGTACATCAGCTCGATCACCTGCCGCTGCTCGGCCGGAAGGTCTGCGAGTGCGGCTCGCACGGCCCTCCGCTCCTCGGGGAGGCCGAGCTGGGCGACGACGGCGTCGGCCGGATCCTCGACTGCGAGCACGTCGCTCGCCTGCGCGTCCTCGGCGCGCCGGCGCTGCGATTCCTCGCGTCGCACGGCGTCGACCGCTCGGTGATGCACCATCGTCATCAGCCAGGACCGGACCGAGCCCCGTCCTTCGCGGTATCCCTCCGCGTTCCGCCACGCCGCGAGGAATGCCTCCTGCACGATCTCCTCCGCGATGAAGGGCTGGCGGACCACGCGCCGGGCGAGCGCCAACGCGTTCGGCGAGTACCGCCGGAAGAGCTCCCGGAAGGCCTCCTCGTCGGCGGTCCCGATCCGGCGGACGAGGTCGCGGTCCCGGGCCTCCTCGAGGTCAGCCGCCACCGGCGCCTCCCGCGCGGGCTCGACGAGGGGCACATCCATGAGGAGCGTGATCGTCGTCGTCCCTTCGTAGGCGGTCGGCGGGGGGTCCGCATGATGATTCGCACGCCCGGGACCCGCGGATCGTTCCTCCACCGAACGGGGGTCGCTCGCTCACGGTTCGGGTCCCGTCCCGCGCATGCGCCGATCCGCCTCCGCGATGAGCGCGTCCACGGCGACGGGGTGCTCGGGGTCGTAGGTCGCGGTGCCGACCGAGACCGAGAGCTGGCCGGGGCGTCCGCTCTTCGTATTGCTCATCGCGACGCCCTCGACCACCCGCGACAGGACCTCGGCGTCGGCTCCGACCGCGTCTCCGGTGAGCAGCACGCAGAAGACGCCGGCGCCGACCCGAGCGATGACGTCCGAGCCTCGAACGGCCTTCCGAACGACCTCGGCCGCGTCGGCGACCAGCTGCCCGCGCTCGGTGGTGTCTCCCGGAGCGCCGAGGTCCTCGAGCGCGTCGATCCGCACGAAGATGAGCGGGACCGATCGTTTCGAGCGGTCCGCCATCGCCAGGTGGTGCGACGCGAGCCGCTCGAAGCCCCGGGCGTTGTAGACGCCGGTGACCTCGTCGACGAGCTGGCGCCGGTAGAGCTCGGCCTGCATCCGTTGGAGCGAGGTGGCGTAGCGGATCGCGCGCGACAGCAGTTCCGGGCCGGCGTCGGGTGGGACGACGTCGCTCGCGCCGGCATCGATCGCGCGCTCGGCGTCATCTCCGGTCCCGACGGCGATCACGGGGACATCGGGGGCGCGCTCCCGGATCGAGCGCACGGCCTCGATGCCCTGGCCGTCCGCGAGGTCGAGCGCGAGCAGCACCACGTGCACGCCGCCATCCGCCACGCGGGCGAGCGCGCCGAGCAGGTCGTCGGCCGTCTCGACCGTCACGCCTTCGAGCTCGCCCGGGTCGAACCCGACGGCGAGAACGTTCGCAAGCCCATCCTCGGGACGCACGAGCCAAGCGTAACCGCGTCATCGGCCGGCCCGTGCAACCTCCGTCGCCACCGGGCTCCACACCATCGCCATGGATCGAAGGATGGTCTCGCGAGGTCCCCGGGTACGCTTCCTCGGAGGCCATGTCCGAACGATCATCGACGAACACGACCGCAGGTCGCCCTCGTCTTCGACGGGCGTTCCTCCTCATCTCCGCCAGCGTCTCGGCGCTCGTCATGGTGACCTCCGCCGTCAGCGTCGGCGCCTACCTGTGGACGAAGGACCAGATCCACACGATCCCGACGCCGCCCGGGTCGGGCTCGACGCCGGGCGGCGCGCCCGACATCGTCGGCCGGTGCGCCGAGCGCGCGTGCAACTACCTGCTCCTGGGGAGCGATTCGAGGAAGGGCCTGACGCCGGAGGAGCTGGAGGCGTTCGGGACCGACGAGTTCATCGGTGGCCAGAACCGCTCGGACACCATCATCCTGGTGCACACGCGCCCGGGCCAGAAGCAGGCGATCTTCCTCTCTTTCCCGCGCGACCTGTGGATCGACATCCCCGGCGTCGGCGAGGGCAGGATCAACTCCGCGTTCCAGGACGGCATCGACGGCGGGGGAGCGCAGCTCGTCGCGAGGACGGTCAAGAACCTCACCGGGATGCAGGTCCACCACGTGATGTACGTGTCGCTGCTCGGCTTCCAACGGGTCGTGGATGCCCTCGGCGGCGTCGACATGTGCGTCCCGTACCCGATGAAGGACCCGCTGGCGCTGCTCGACATCCCCGCCGGGTGCCAGCACTTCGACGGGATCACGGCACTCGGGTACGTCCGGACGCGGCATCAGCCGTGCGACACGATCCCGGACTTCGCGCGGATCAGCCGCCAGCAGCAGTTCATGAGGGCCGTCATCTCGAAGCTCCTTCGTCCGGGTGAGATCCTTCGGCTCCCCGAGCTCGTCCCACAGCTCTTGCAGAACCTCGTCGTCGACGAGGGCCTGAACCCCGCCGAGCTCGTGTACCTGGCGGGCCGGCTCCAAGGCGTCGGCACGGAGAACGCCGACTTCCGGGCCGTGCCCACGATCCCCGAAGGGATCTACGACGCCGACGGCACGTACGTCTCGGTCGTGAAGATGATCCAGCCCGACGCCGACGAGCTCTTCCGCCGGCTCCGCGAGGGCCGGACTTTGGGCGATCTTGGGACGGATCTCGCGCAGACCCCGCCGTCGCCCGCGAACATCGTCACCTCCATCGTCAGCAGCGGTGGCGGTCCGGCGACCGAGGAGGTTCTCACGGTCCTCACCGAGGGCGGGTTCAACACCTCGCCGGGCATCGTCGACGCGTCGGGCATCGCGCTTCCGAAGAAGGGCTCGATGATCCTGTACGGGAACGGTGCAGAAGCGATGGCGAAGGTCGTCGGCACGTACCTCACCGACCTGGAGCTGGTCCCCGCGCCGGCGGGATCGCTCGGCGCCGGAGAGGACGTCGCCGTCGTCGTGACCGCCGGCTACCAGGTGCCCGATCCGAACGAGAACCCGCCCGTGGAGTGCCCCGCGGCTTGACCCGGGTTCCCAGAGCCGCTTCCCGCTAGCGCGATGACCGCTCCGCCATGACGGAGCGATAGACGTCGAGGGTCCTGCGCGCCGCTGCGTCCCAGGTGAACCGGCTCGCGCGTTCGAGGCCGCGAGCGCGGAGGTCCTCGCGGAGGTGCGCGTCCTCGAGGAGCCGTCCGAGCGCCTCGACCCAGGCCGCGACGTCGCGAGGAGGCAACAGCACGCCGGCCTCGCCGACGACCTCGGGCAGGCTGGCCGCGTTCGAGCAGACGACGGGCACGCCGCACGCCATCGCCTCGAGCGGTGGCAACCCGAAGCCCTCGAACTCCGAGGGGAAGGCGAACACCTCGGCGGCGTTGAGCAAGGCCGGGACGTCCTCGTCGGGGACGTACCCGGTCAGGACGACCTCCCCTTCGAGTCCCAGCGATCGGAGGCGGTCGAAGAAGCGCTCGAACAGCCAGCCCTTGCCCCCGACGATCACGAGACGGACGTCCTGATGATCGTGCCGAAGCGCCGCGTACGCCTCCAGCAGGGTGGTCAGGTTCTTCCGCGGCTCGATCGTGCTGATGCACAGGATGAAGCGTTCGGGAAGGCCGTATCGACGCCGCACGGCCGAGACGATCGTGTCGTCAACGTCCGGATTGAAGCGCGCGTCGACGCCCTCGGGGATGACCTCGATCTTGCCGGGGTCCAGCCGGTAGAGCCGGAGGGCATCGCGTCGCGTGTTCTCCGACACGGCGATGATGCGGTCGGCTCGCTCGAGGAATCGCGGCATCATCCCGCGCAGGTAGATCCGGTTGCGCGGCAGGTGGTACTCGGGGAACAGCAGGTAGGCCGTGTCGTGGAGGGTGAACACGGACCGGGCGCGAGTGAGCTTGGGCAGGAGATGTTCGGTCGCGTGGAACAGCTTGACGTCGCCGAGCGCGCGATCCATCGACGGGCCGCCGAAGTACGACAGGGCCGCTCGGAGCCGCCAGCGCTTGCGGGGCAGTCGCGCCGAGTACGTCGGCAGCTCGCTCAACGGAGGCTGGAGTCGCGACTCCCGCGGATCGTTGACGAACGCGCTCAGCGGAACGCCCAGCCCCAGGAGCGCCTCCGCGAGCGACGCCGCGTAGCGCCCGAGGCCGGCGCGCTCGTGCGCCGCCGCCGAGAGGTCGATGCAGTACGGCTCTTCTCCCATATGAGCGCCAGTAGACTCCGCCGGTGCAACCGGCGTCCATCGACTCTTCTGGCTCCTCCTCCGGGCGACGACCGCGTGTCGCCATCGATGCCAGATCGGCGATGCCGCACGGAAGAACCGGGATCGGCTACTACACCTGGCAGCTGGTCCGCCGCCTTCCGCTCGTCGATCCCGATACCACGTACATCGCCTGGTACCTCGACGTTCGCGGCACGCTCGGCCTGAACTCGCGACGCCGGCTCTTCGAGGACGTCGAAGCTCCGAACCTCGTCGACCGGCGCTTCCCGATCCCGGCGAGCTGGTTCGACCGTGTCGCGCTCCGCCTCGACGTCCCTCGGCTCGAGTCCATGTTCCGTTTCGACGTGCTGTTCGCTCCGAACTTCGTCCCCCCACCGACGAGGACGCGCGGGCTCGTGCTGACGGTTCACGACCTCGCCTTCCAGTTGTTCCCGCAGACGGCTCCGCTCGCGACCTCGAGATGGCTCGCGCGTCTGGACTCGGCGATCCGTCGCGCGTCGCAGCTCATCGTCGTGTCCGAGCAGAGCCGGCGTGACCTCCTCGAGCTCTATCCAGTGGACGCCGAACGCGTGTCCGTGATCCCGCTCGGCGTGGATGCCGCCGTGTTCCGTCCGGCCGGGGCCGATGCCGTTGACGCGGTCCGCCGGCGATACGGGATCGACGGGCCCTACCTGTTGTCACTCACCGGCATCGAACCCAGGAAGAACATCCCGGCGCTGATCCGCGCCTTCGTCTCCCTGCCCGAGGACATGCGGCCACTGCTCGTCCTGGCCGGTCCGGTCGCGCCGTGGAACCCGGCCGGTTGGAACCTCGTCCGTCCGGTGCTCGACCGGCTGCCTCCCAGGGTCCGCGAGCGCATCGTCGTGACCGGATACGTATCGGAAGCGGAGAAGGTGGCGTTGCTGGGCGGCGCGGAGGCGCTGGTGTACCCGTCGCTCTACGAGGGGTTCGGGTTCCCCGTCCTCGAGGCCATGGCGTGTGGCACGCCCGTGTTGACCTCCAACGTCTCGGCCCTTCCCGAGACGGCCGGCGACGCCGCGTTGCTCGTCGACCCCCGCGACGAGGCGGCGATCGCGGAGGGGATGCAGCGCCTGCTCGTGGACGATGCGCTGCGCGAACGGCTGCGCGCTGTAGGGCCGGTCAGAGCGGCCGAGTTCGATTGGGACGACACCGCCCGGCGCACGGCGGACGTCCTGCGCCGAGCCCGGGGCTAGCCGCTCGCGCCGGTGACGCCGGGGTGATCCACGGCGTGCGCGTCGTCCGGCGCCGGTCCAGCGGCGGTTCGGCGAACCCGCTGGAACGCGTCCCGGAGCTCCTCGGCCGAGCGCACCACGATGTCGTCCGGCCCGGCCTGTTCGGCCAGGCCACCGACGTCGGACACGATGGCGGGCGTCCCGAGCACCCGCGCGCGGGCGAGCGCCCCGGATGACCACGCGCGCGTGTAGGGGAGCACGACGCGGTCGGCCGCCGTCATCCAGG
>JBBDWS010000135.1:0-6755 GCA_040902755.1 Actinomycetota bacterium | reverse complement strand
TCACGAGCGAGAGCAAAGCGAGCGACGTCCGGATCTTCGAGACGGCGGCCGTCGCGCCCGGCGTGTAGTACAGGCCGGGCTGGAAGTGCACGACGATCCGTTCGAAGGCCCCGCCTCGGCGCGCCACCTCACGGAACACCCGGCCGTCGGCGAACGGGACCTTGATGTCGCCGTCGCCATCGGGCGGCGAGATCACGATGACGTCGTGACCGTCCTTCTTCAGGCGCTCGACCTGAGCCCGCGCGTACGACCCGATCCCACAGTGCCGGGGCGGATACGACGAGACGACGGCGATGCGCATGTCGAGAAGAGCCTACTGCCCGGGCCGATCCGAGCTGCCCGGTGGGAGAGCGACCCGGTTCCGGCGATCGGTGAGCGCTCGAACGGGGAAGACGATCGTCGCCCGCAGCATCCTCGGCCAGCGGCGCGGCTCGAGGACGAGCCTCCAAACCCACTCGAGTCCCAGCCGTCGGATCGGCCGTGGCGCACGCCGCAGCTGTCCCGCCCACATGTCGAACGCGCCTCCGACGCCGATCATGATGCGCGCGGAGGGGACGGCTCCGGCGTTCCGCGCGATCCACCGCTCCTGCTTCGGCGCCCCGAGGCCGACGAGCACGATCGCGGGCGCGTGGGACGCGACGTCGTGGGTGAGCTCGAGGTCGCGCTCGTCGGGCCGCGCCGCGCCGTCCTCGGCGACCATGACGCTGCCGCCGACGGTCTCGATCTGGACTCCGGGAGCGGCGCGCCGCCATCGGTCGGCCGCGCGTTCCGCCGCCGTCGCGGAACCTCCGACGAAGGCGACCGTCGCTCCGCGCTCGGCCGCCATCCGCAGCAGCAGAGCGGCGATCTCGACGCCGGGCCATCGCCGAACGCGACGGCGGCTGCGGATCGACTCGATCAGGGCGACGCCGGTGCCGTCGGGCAGGGCGAGGTCGGCGGCGTTGAGCACCTCGGCGTATCCCGGGTCCTCTCGCGCGCGCAGCAGGATCTCGGGGTTCGGCGTGAAGATCCGCGTCGTGCGCTCGCCGTCGAGGAAGCCCTCGCAGATCTCGCGCAGGCGTTGCTCCGAGGGCACGTCGTCGAGGCGAACCCCGAGGATCCAAGACGTCAACGGACCCCCGCCGAGGTGTGTGGCATCCGATCGGTCCAGGCTCGCACGCGCCGATGCTATCGCCGCTGGACGGCGACACCCGCGCCGCCCGGTCGTTCCGAAGGCCGATGGTAGGCTGCCCGAACCCATGGGGAGCCCCGGCGATTCGAACGACGACGACGCACGCAAGGTCCTTGAACGCGAGCTGTACTGGGCCGGGGACGCCAGCACCACCACGAGCCAGAGCACGCGGGAGCTCCGGATCGCGCTGCACGACTTCGCGGCGGCGATGCGCGCGGACGAGCGTTCCCGGGTCCCTCGGCAGGAACCGCTCCTGGGCTCGATGTCGAGATGGAAACGGAGCCTGAAGGTCGTCATGTACGAGGCGCTGCGGCCGGTCACGCATCGGTACGACCGGCTCCTCGGCGACCTGGCCTCGATGAATCGCGTGGTCGTCGAGCGCCTGGCCGAAGCCGAGGCGGAGATCGAGTCGCTCCGCCACGACCTCGAGGACCTGCGCAGGCTTCAAGAGCGCGACTGATGCGGATCGCGGTCTGCCATCCGCAGACACCGTTCGTGCGGGGCGGGGCGGAGACCCACGCCGAGAACCTGGTGAAGGCGCTCCGCGAGGCCGGACACGAGGCCGAGCTGGTGCTGGTCGCCGGCAAGTGGTACCCGGGGGCCGAGCTCGTGCACCAGATGGGTGTGTGGCGTTCGATGGAGCTCTCCGAATCGAACGGCCTTCCCATCGACGCGGTGATCGCCTTGAAGTTCCCCGCGTACCTCATCCACCACGACCGCAAGATCGTGTGGCTGATCCATCAGCACCGAACCGCGTACGAGCTGTGGGACCATCCGCGCTACGCCGACCTCGCCCGCCAGAGCGACGGTCCGCTCGTCCGCGAGATGATCCACGTGGCCGACCGTGTCGCGCTCGGCGAGGCCAAGCGCGTGTTCGCGAACTCCAAGAACGTCCAGGGCCGGCTGTGGGATTCGCTCCGCATCCCCTCCGAGCCCCTGTACCATCGATCGCCGCTGACCGAGGACCTGTTGACCCGCGAGCCGGGGCCGATCGGGGATGCCGTCGTGTTTCCGAGCCGGTTCGAGAGCCTGAAGCGGCAGTCCGTCGTCGTCGACGCGATGCGCCATGTCCGCACGGACGTTCGCCTGATCCTCGTCGGCCGTGGGCCGGACGAGGACGCGCTGCGCCGGCAGATCGAGGAGCACAAGCTCGGCGATCGCGTGTCGATCGAGGTCGCCGTTCCCGACGAACGGCTGCGCGAGCTCATGCTGGAGGCGCTCGCCGTCTACTACGGACCCTTCGACGAGGACTACGGGTACGTCACGCTCGAGGGCTTCGCCGCACGACGTCCGGTGGTCACGCTCACCGACAGCGGCGGCCCGCTCGAGTTCGTGGAGGACGGCGAGACGGGCATCGTCGCTCCGCCGGAACCCCGTGCGATCGCTGAGGCGTTCGACCGCCTCTTCTCGGACCGAGCGCTCGCGGCCAAGCTGGGCGACGCCGGCAGAGCTCGGGTCGAGACGGAGATCCCCGACTGGCCGGAGGTGGTCGAACGGCTGCTCGCCTGATCCGGCGGATGACGACGCCGAAGCCCCGGTCGTCATCGGTTGTTCCTCGGGTTGCCTACGTGTCGCCGATGCCGCCCGCCAAGAGCGGCATCGCCACGTACTCGTCTGCCGTGCTCTCGAGCCTCGAACGCACCGGCTACCGGCGGCGGCGGGAGATGGACGTGCTCTGGCCTCTGCGTCCCAAGCACCTGTCGGCGATCGGCCGTTACCAGCTCGGCGTGTTCCACATCGGCAACAACTACGACTTCCACGGCGATATCTATCGGCTCGCGTCGATGAATCCGGGGGTGGTCGTCCTTCACGATCTCGGGCTCGACGACCTGGTTCGCGCCCTCATCACCGCGGGTGACTCGCTCGGCTATCGCGCCGGGCGCGAGGCGCTGCTCCGGGCCGACCGGCTGAGCCTTCCCGAAGCGATCACCGAGGAGCCGCTGTCCCAGCCATGGTGCGGACACATCGCGCGCGCCGCGCGCGGGATCATCGTGCACTCCGAGTTCTGCCGGCGTTACCTCGAGGACTTCGGGTGCCGGACACCGGTATTCGTCGTCCCGCATCCGATCGTCGAACGCGAGGCGGACGTGCGCGCGGCCGCCCCGGCCGGAGCCCGGATCCGCGCCCGGCTCGGCCTCACGACCGATGACACCCTGATCGTCGCGGCCGGGGACATGAACCCCGCGAAGCAGCTCGACGCCGTGACCGGAGCCGTCGCCCTTCTCGGCGACGACGTGCATCTGGCCCTCGTCGGCCGCCGCGTCCCGACCTGGAGCCCGGCCGAGCTCGTCCGGTCGAGCCCACTCGGCCGGCGCCTCACCGTGGCGACCGACGTCTCGGACGAGGCCTTCCTCGGGTGGTTGCACGCGGCGGACGTCGTCGCGGACCTCCGGTTCCCCCATCGCGGAGAGGTGAGCGGAACGCTGATCCGCGCGATGCAGGTGGGCCGCGCATCCGTCGTCAGCGGGACCGGCACGTATCTCGACGTCCCGAACGACGTCGTCGTCCACGTGGCGCCGGGTCAGCCCGACGTCGCCGAGCTCGCCGCGGTGCTCTCCGACCTGGCCGAGGATCCGGAACGTCGCCGCAGGCTCGGCGCGGCGGCTCGGGCACACCTCGACGCCACGGCCGGAGGCGATCGGACGGCGCGCGGGTACGAGGAGGCGATCGAGGAGACCCTCGCGCTCGTGCTCGACCCTCGCCGCCTCGCGGTCACGCGGTGGGCGCGCGCGATGAACGAGATCGGCTTCGCCCCCGAGGGGTTCGACGAGGACTTCGGCCTCAGCTACGTCCGAGGGCTGTCCGACTTCGTCGGGCGAAAGGGCGGCCGGACCCCCGGCGGCCGATGACGACCACCGCACGTCCGCGCCTGCTGGTGTGGATCGCCGTGCTCGCAGGCCTCGGCCTCATCGCCGCGGCCTGCGACGGTGGAGGCTTGACGGCGGAGCCTTCGCCGTCTGCCTCGCCGTCGCCCAGCCCCAGCGTGATCACGACCGGGGCGCCGGAGGCCTTCGATGCGACCGCCCTCGAGACCGAGTTCCCGATCAAACACGTCGTCTTCCTCATCAAGGAGAACCGGACGTTCGACAACCTGTTCGGGACGTTCCCGGGCGCGAACGGCGTCACCGTCGGGATGCACGACGGGCTGCCGAGGCCGCTGATCCGCGGGACCGACGGCCGGCTGCCCGGAGATATCCCGCACTGCTACACCTGCGCGATCGCCGCGTGGAACGAGGGCGCGATGGACGACTTCCAGCAAGGGGAGCACGGCGAGTGGGCGTACTCACAGCTCACCCAGGACCAGCTCCCGAACTACTGGGAATGGGCCGAGCGATACGTGCTGTTCGACAAGTTCTTCGCGAGCGCGCACGGCCCGTCGTTCCCCAATCACCTGTACACGATCGCCGCCACATCGGGAGGGGCGGTCGACAATCCACGGCGGGACAACGCGGCCATCCGCGGCTCGCTCACCTTCGGGTGTGACGCCCCCGAAGGACAGGATGTCGAGGTCAGGGACAGCGAGGGCCGGATCAAGTTCGTGCGGCCGTGCTTCGACTTCCTCACCGAGGGTGACCTGCTCACTCGTGCCGACATCCCCTGGGCCTACTACGCCGCGGGCGAAGACCAGCGCGGGTACATCTGGTCGGCGTACAGCGCGATCCGCCGCTATCGCGAGAACCCGGAGCGCTGGCAGCGCCACATGTTCCCCGTCGACGACGTGGTGGAGGACATCAAGGCCGACCTGCTTCCGCCCGTCACGTGGATCACGCCGCGCTTCGAGCTGTCCGAGCACCCCGAATTCAACTTCTGCCACGGCGAGAACTGGACCACGAAGGTGATCAACGCGATCATGCGATCGGACCAGTGGGAGAGCACGGCGATCTTCCTCACGTGGGACGACTACGGCGGGTTCTACGACCACGTCCCACCGCCGCAGGTCGACGGCTTCGGTTTCGGGATCCGGGTCCCCATGTTGGTGATCAGCCCGTACGCGCGCGAGGGCGTGGTGAGCGACGAGCTCGGTGAGTTCTCGAGCGTGCTCCGCTTCATCGAGGACAATTGGGGGCTGACACAGCTCACGGACCGAGACCGCGAGGCGACGCCGATGCTGAGCGCGTTCGACTTCGATCAGGAGCCGCGCGAGCCCGAACCCCTGCCGCTCCGCGACGACTGCGAGGGCCCGATCTGGGCCCCCGCGACCTGAGCCGATGGCTTCGACCCTGGAGACCGTCGAGCGCACCTCCGAGTCGCCGCACCTGAAGGCCGGCGAGCGCCTGCGCGAGCTCGCCGCCCACCGCGAGATCCTCCTCAACCTCACCCGCAGGGAGCTCAAGGTGAAGTACGCGGCCTCGGTGCTCGGCGCCGTGTGGTCGCTGCTCAGCCCGCTCGTGTACCTCGCGGTGTTCGCGTTCGTCGCCCGCGTCCTCGGCGCCGGGATCCCGAACTATCCCGTCTACCTGCTCTCGGGCTTGCTCGCGTGGAACCTCTTCAGCGCGTCGGTGAGCTCGGGCGCGCGCTCGGTGCTCGACAACGCGAATCTGGTGAGGAAGGTCGCGTTCCCGCACGAGATCCTGCCGCTGTCGGCGGTGGCCGTGGCGCTCGCGGACTTCGCGTTGCAGTCGGCGGTGCTGTTGCTGTTCATCGTCGTGTCGGGCTACGGGATCCACATTCCCGAGCTCGCGCTCTGGCCTCTCGCGTTCCTCACGCTCCTCGTGCTCTCCGTCGCGCTGTCGCTCTGGTTCTCGGCGCTCAACGTGCGGTACCGAGACGTCGGTCACCTTCTGAACATCGCCTTGCTCGTGTGGTTCTGGGCCACACCGATCGTCTACGGCGGATACCAGGTCCAGGAGCTCACCCGCTCGGGCACGAGCGAGGTCCTCGGCATCCCCACGTTCGCCCTCTATCTGCTGAACCCCCTGGCCTCGATCGTCGGGGGGTTCCAGCGGGCCATGTACGGCGTCGTGCATCCGCCGGGGTCGGCCGAGCCCGTCCTGTTCGACGTGAGCCTCGGCTGGCTCGCCACGGTGCTCGTGGTCGTGCTGGTCGCGTCCTTGGTGCTGCTCCGGCTCGCGTGGGGGTACTTCTTCGCTCGCTCCGGCGATTTCGCCGAAGAGCTGTAGCGCGGCTAGCGCTTCCGCGCCTTCCAGGCCTCGACGCTCGGCCACCGACGCGCCCACTCCCACGAGACGTCGGCCTCGCTCATCGGCATGGGGTCCTCGGGGGCCCGGATCTCGACGAGGTCCTCGATCTCGAACCCGTTCGAGCGCAGGAGCCGGATCGTGTCGCCGTGCGTGAGGTTGAACTCGATCGCGTCGACGTTCTTCTCGTCGTCGTGCCACTCGAAGCGATGCATGCCGAAATAGTCGCGATGCAGCGTCGGCTCCGCCGGCGCGGAGTCGTCGTGGGTCGGGTACGCGAGATGTAGGAGCGGCGTCCCGCGGATGAACATCAGACGCCCGCCCGGCCGCAGGACCCGCGCCGCCTCGGGGATCCACCGGTACGGGTCGCACCAGATCGCCGCGCCGTACTCGGAGACGGCGTAGTCGAAGACCTCGTCGCGGAACGGCAGCCGCTCGCCGTCCCC
>JBBDWS010000134.1:1788-13410 GCA_040902755.1 Actinomycetota bacterium | reverse complement strand
CGCGAGATCCGACGTCCCGAGCTGGGCCAAGCTCTCGGGGAACGAGCTCCTCGAAGCAGACGAGGACGACGGCATCCTGCGCTTCGTGATCAGGAAGGTGTGAGGATGAGCCAGAGACAGACGGAGCCGACCTCCGACGCCAGGACCATCGACGCCGCGACCGGCCAGGATCCGGCAGCCCTGCGCGAGCTGATCGATCGGGCGCTGGACGAGCGCGCCGAGCGCGATGGGTACAACCGGAAGAACCAGATCACGATCGTGGCCTGGGACGGACACCTCGACCGCATCTGGCCCACGCTCATCCTGTCGACGACGGCGGCCGCCTCGGGGATGTCGGTCAACGTGTTCTTCACGTTCTGGGGACTGTTCCCGCTCGTCAAGCCCGAGCGCCGTCGCAAGACGGGCAAGGACTGGATGACGAAGGCGCTCGGCGTCATGAACCCGGGGTCGACGTCGAAGGCGAAGCTCTCGCGCTACCAGTTCGCCGGCATGGGCCCGTGGATGCTCGGCAAAGTGGCCGAGAACTACAAGACGCCCCACCCGACCGAGCTGCTCGAGCTCGCCCGGGACATGGGCGTCCGTCTGATCCCGTGCCAGATGACGATGGACCTGATGGGCATCTCGAAGGACGATCTGATCGATGGTCTCGAGGAGCCGATCGGGGCCGCGACCGCGTTGCTCGAGATGAAAGAGAGTGCGATCCAGCTGTTCATCTAGGGCCAGTGCGACCTCTCGGCGGATCCGGCTTCGGCTCAGCGGCCGAGCAGCGAGAAGTGCATGTAGTCCTTGCCGCCGCTCCAGTTCCCGCCCCAGGCCCATCCGACGGCCGCGAAGGATCGCACGACCACGTCCCCGGGCTCGATCATGCCGAGGAGGTTCGCGGAGCGGTCGACGTACGGACGCGCGAACCGGTTCCGGACCCATCCGTCCTCGCGGACGTAGGGGTTCTGGAGCGGGTTCACGTCGACGGCGAGGCCGAAGGAGTGTTGGGAGAACGTGTCACCCGCGCCGGCCGGGGTGACGACCGGACGGCAGTTGAACGACGCCGTGACGCTTCGGCGCGTGTCCGGAGCGGTCTCCAGGCGCGATTCCTTGAACTCGCGGGTGAGACCGACGCGCTTGATCGGGAACTGCGCCTCGAACAGGCGCCCGAACACCCACAGGACGTCCGGGGCGACCGAGGCATTGACCACCATCGGTCCGCGCTTGATCTGCCCGTCGAACCCCCAGTAGTTGAACCGGAGCAGGCGGAGATCGGAGAGCGGGACCGGGCACCCCGGCTTCCACGTCGTGCCCCGCATCTCGGCGGCGAGCGAAGTCGGCAAGGGCGAGATCCGGCCCGCGAAGCGAATGCGCTCCTCGCCGTCGGGTCCCGGAGGCGTCTCGGCTTGATCGGGTGAGGGCGAGACCTCGACGGGAGCTGGCGAGGACGACGTCTCGATCGGACTCGTCGATCCCGTCGATCCCGTGTCGGCGGGATCCGTCCCGCGAGCGTCGGACGCGGTGCTACACGCGCCGAGGAGCGCGGCGAGCAGCAGCGGCAGGAGACGTCTCACGGGCGAAGTGTGCCATCCGCGCGGGTCGCGTTGATTCGCGAGGCTAATTAGCCTCGCGTAGTATCATGGATGCATGCCCACGGTGACTTCCACCGATACCGCAGCCCTCGCGGCCCGGCTCCGCCTCGCGGTAACCAGGCTGGCCCGCAAGCTTCGCCGCGAGGCCGAGCCGGGGATCACCCCCTCGATGCTGGCCGCGCTGTCCTCGGTCGACCGCCAGGGGCCGCTCACGATGAGCGAGCTGTGTGCCGCGGAGCAGGTCCAGCCGCCCTCGATGACCCGGATCGTCGCGGCCCTCCTCGACGAGGGCCTCGTCTCGCGTGAGTCCGACCCGAGCGACGGGAGGGTCGCCTGGGTGACCGTCACACCCGATGGCCGAAAGCTCCTCGATCGGAGCCGGGGACGCAAGGAGGCGTACCTGGCGAAGGCGCTTCGCGATCTGGACGCGCACGAGCTCGAGACGCTCGAGAAGGCCGCCGCCGTCCTCGAGCGCCTGACGGGCAGTCAGTCATGACACGCGTCGGCGCCGCCTTCCACCGCACGTTCCACTCGCTCGGTCATTCTCGAAATTTCCGGCTGTTCTTCGTCGGGCAGGCGGTCTCGGTGACCGGCACCTGGATGCAGATGGTGGCGACGGCGTGGCTCGTCCTGCAGATCACCGGGAGCGGTGTCGCCCTCGGGATCGACACGGCTCTGGCGTTTGGCCCGATCCTGCTGCTCGGCCCGCTCGGCGGCTTGATCGCGGATCGGTTCGACAAGCGCAAGATCCTTATCGGCACACAGTTCGCGTACGGGGTGCTCGCGGTCGCGCTCTTTGGGATCGTCGCCGCCGACGTCGTCCAGCTCTGGATGGTGTACGGGCTGTCGTTCCTCCAGGGCGTGGTGACCTCGATCGACAACCCCACGCGGCAGAGCTTCTACTCGGAGATGGTTCGGCCACGCGACCTGACCAATGCCGTCTCCTTGAACGGCGCCGTGATGACCGGCACCCGGATCATCGGGCCGGCCCTCGCGGGCGTGCTGATCGCCGGCGTCGGGATGGAGTGGTGCTTCCTGATCAACGGCCTGTCGTACTTGGCGGTCATCGCGAGCCTATCGGTGATGGACAAGGGTGAGCTCCGGCCGAACCGTTCCCGGCTCGGGGCTGGAGCGATCCGCGAGGGACTGCGGTACGTGTGGCGGACCGACGCGCTCCGCCGGCCGCTGCTGCTGATGTCTGTGCTCTTCCTGTTCTCGTTCAACTACTCGGTCCTGCTGCCCCTGCTTGCGGAGCGGACGTTCAACGGGGACGCGGGGACGCTCGGGCTGCTGTTCTCGGTGATGGGCGTCGGTTCGCTCGGCGGCGCTCTCTTCATGGCCGGCCGGGCCAACCCCGGCGAACGGCGCCTGGCCCTGACGGCGATCGTCGTCGGCGTGGTCACCATCCTGGTCGCGCTCGCGCCCAGCTTCCGTCTTGCCGTCGCCGGCATGATCCCGCTCGGCGCCGCCTCGGTCGCCTTCTTCGTCACGGCGAACTCGACGCTTCAGCTCACCGCTCGTCCGGAGATGCGCGGCCGGGTGATGGCCCTGTACGGGATGGTGTTCCTCGGCTCCACGCCGTTCGGAGGCCCGGTCGCGGGGTGGGTCGGCGAGCATTTCGACGCGCGCGTCGGTCTGGCGCTCGGCGGCCTCGTGGCCCTCGCGACCGGTGCCCTCGGGCTGTGGCTGCTCGCTGCACGAGCGCGAGCGCGAGCGCGTGCCGGGCCCGTTCGGTCCGGGACAGGGCGACTGGAGCTCCCCGACGCGGCCGGTGAGGAAGCCCTCTCCGCCTAGGCGAGCTCGCGGTCCAGGCGCCACTCCGGATCGGACTCGCCCTTCGAGACCTCGATCACCGTTCCGTCCGCCATGGCGAGGCGGTACCTCATCCTTCGTTCTCCGTCGCGCTCGTCCAGCCAACCCCGTAGGACCTCGACGCCCTCCTCGACGCCACCCCACGCGACGGCGCGGGGGACCTCCTCCCCACGCCCACCTTCGTAGAAGCGGATCGCGATCTCGGGGGTGCGGCCGATCCACCACGGAAGCACCGGGGTCCACAGGAGGAACACGACGCCGATGATCGCCACCGACCAGGCCTCGCCGAGATGCCGGAGCATCGGGATGGCGAGGAACGCCGCCGCCAGACGCGAGAGGTTGTACGCGACGTCGTACACGGCGAACACCCGGCCCCGGTACCCGTCGGGCACGGACTCCTGGACCAGGGTGTCCACGGGGATCTTCTTCCAGGCGAACGTGAGCCCGACGGCGAACGCCGCCAGCAGGACGCTCCACCCCGTGATCGACGTCGCGACCGCGAGGAGCACCAGGCCACCCAGGAAGAAGGACCCGGCCACGATCCGCTCCTTGGCGAAGCGCTCCTCGAGCTTGCCGATCGTGAGGATCCCGACGAGGACCCCCACACCCCCCGCGCCGATCAGGTTCGAGAACGACGCCACTCCCTCCTCGAACCGGTCCCGGAAGACGAAGAGCGACAGCACGAGCACGATGCCCTGTCCCATCTGGTCGAGCGTGATCGAGACGATCGGCCCGAGCGCTCTCGGCGTACGGACGAGGTGGCTCGCCCCGTCGGCGAACTCGTGGACGACCCGCCTGAGCTCGTCCCGGATCGCCGACTGCGGCAGCCGGTGCGGAACGAGGGGCGTCGTGATCCGGGCCGCGATCGCCGAGGCGAGGAGCCACTGTGCCCCCGCCAGGCCGATCATGACGGCGTCGTCGGCGAGGTCGGCCATCCAGCCCCCGACGAACACGCCGGCCAGCAGGGCGACGGTGCCGCCCACGATCGAGATCGAGTTCGCGATCAGCAGGTCCTCGGTCGGGACGAGGCGCGGCACGACCACGACGGCGGTCGCGAGATAGAACCGGTTCACCGAGAGCACCCACAGCGCGCCGAGGTAGAAGGGGACAGCCGCCGTCTGCGGATCGAACAGTGTGAGGCCTACGAGGGCCGCACGGAGCACCGGCGCGATCACGAGGATCCGCCGCCGCGACCAGCGGTCGATGAACACCCCGGTGAACGGGCCGAGGATCGAGAAAGGGAGCGAAACGATCAGGGTCGCGATCGCGAACCCCATCGTCGTGCTCTGCCGCTCGGGCGAGAACACGAGTGAGGCGACGAGCGCCGACTGGAACAAGCCGTCCGCCGACTGCGAGACCAGCCGGATCAGGAACAGGCGGCGGAAATCGGGGCTCCGAAGCGCCTCACGCGCCCGGGCGACGGTCCCCTGCATGGGAAGGATGGTAGGCGAGCGCGATCGCTGGGCGGGGGAACGCTCCGGGCGCCGGAGGTGCGTCGCTCCAGTTACGCCTCGGCGGGCTCCGTGTCGAAGAACGCGGTCCAGTCGGCCGACTTGCTGGCGCCGTTGCCGATGATGAACCCCTCGACCATCTCGCGTGCGGCCTCGTCGCTGAACTGGACCGGCGGCGACTTCATGAAGTACGCGCTCGGGCCGATCAGGGGTCCGGCGACGCCCCGGTCGAGGGCGAGCTTCGCGCAGCGGACCGCGTCGATCACGATGCCGGCCGAGTTCGGGCTGTCCCACACCTCGAGCTTCAGCTCGATGCTCAGCGGCACGTCGCCGAACGCCTGGCCCTCCAGGCGGATCTGCGCCCACTTCCGATCCTCGAGCCATGGCACGTGATCGGAAGGGCCGATGTGGATGTCCTGCTTGTCGAGCGGCTTGCGCAGCTGTGATTGCACCGACTGCGTCTTGGACTTCTTCTTCGAGACGAGTCGCTCGCGCTCGAGCATGTTCATGAAGTCCATGTTCCCGCCGAAGTTGAGCTGGTAGGTCCGGTTCAGCTTCACGCCGCGGTCCTCGAAGAGCTTGGTCAGGATGCGGTGCACGATCGTGGCGCCGACCTGGCTCTTGATGTCGTCGCCGATGATCGGCACGCCAGCGGCAACGAACTTCGCCGCCCATGTCTTGTCCGAGGCGATGAATACGGGGAGGCAGTTGACGAGGGCCACGCCGGCGTCGATCGCCGCCTGGGCGTAGTGCTTGGCGGCCTCCTCGGATCCGACGGGTAGGTAGCTGACGAGCACGTCGGCCTCGACGTCGCGAAGGGCCTGGGCGACGTCGACCGGTGGCGCGTCGGACTCGTCGATCGTCTCCCGGTAGTAGCGGCCGAGGCTGTCCAACGTCGGACCTCGTTGCACCGAGATCCCCAAGTGTGGCACCTCGGCGAAACGGATCGTGTTGTTCGGCTCGGACAGGATGGCTTCGGCGACGTCCTTGCCCACCTTCTTCGCGTCGACGTCGAACGCGGCGACGACCTCGACGTCCTTGATGTGGTAGCCGCCGAGATCGACGTGCATCAGGCCGGGAACGGCATCCTCCGTGTCGGCGTCCTTGTAGTACTCGAGCCCTTGCACGAGGGCGGACGCGCAGTTCCCCACGCCGACGATCGCCAGTCTGACCTTGCTCATGTGGTGCGCTCCTTCCTGCGAAGTGCTCGTGGCTCCCGGCGCTTCGGGGCGCCGGTCGCGGTGATCTCGGTCGCGCGGCGCTCGGCCGCGATCAGCCCGTTCAACCAGGCGATGTCCTGCTCGGTCGTCTCGCGACCGTGTTGCATCAAGGACAGCGTGTAGGTGTCGTGATTCATGGTCAGGGAACCGGTGATCGTGTCGAGTCGTTGCTCGAGGAACGTGCGCCGGCGTTCGAGGAGCCGGATGCGCGCGTCGGGCGCCAGGTACTTGAAGAACGCGAGGCGGACGCGGAAGCGGTTGTCCTCGCCGGTCGCGTCGGCACCCGCCTCGTCAAGGAGCTCACGGAACGCGGTCTCGCCCTGCTCGGTGATTCGGTAGACGTTCTTCCGGCGACCGACCTCCAACTCGTCGAAGACCTGCTCGACCGCCCCCTGACGTTCCAGGCGCTTCAGCGAGGGATACAGCGAGCCGTAGGAGACCCGCCAGAACCCGCCGAGGGTGTCGGTGAGGCGCTTCGAGAGCTGGTAGCCGTGCATGGACCGCTCCTTGAGCAGTCCCAAGATCGCGAGCTCCAGCATCCCCCACTCCCTTTTCGAACCTAGCGGTCCGATATATGGCGTTCCGATATATCGACTCAGTATATCGCTTCGATATATCTAACCGCTAGGTGCCGAAGCGTCAAGTCGCGTGCCCGGTCCCATGGCCGCAGGCACGGGGTACCGGCGAGCGCTCAGCGAGATGAGGGCGGCGACGCCCCCCAAGACCCCGCAGGCGCCCCAGAGCCAGGCCGGGTTCTGCGCGTAGACGAGCGTCCCGAGCGTGGGACCGAGGATCCACGCCACACCGAACATCGAGCCGAACGCAGCCTGGTACCGGCCGCGCGCGTGGGGCGGCGCCCGGTCGGCCGCGATCGCCGAGGCCACCGGCGATTCGATCATCTCGCCGAACGTCCAGACCAGGATCATCACCACCAGGAGGGGCAGGGACTTGGCGAACAGGAGCGAGCCGAACGCGAGCCCGATCAGCAGGTGGCCCAGCGCGATCACGCGGAAGCGGTCGTGTCGTTGGGTCCATGCGATGATCGGAAGCTCCAGCAGGACGACGGTGAGGCCGTTCAGCGCCTGAAGCAGCCCGTACGTCGAGGGCGTGTAGCCGGCGTCGCGGATGTGCAGCGGAAGCGTGGATACGTTCTGCGAGTACACGGATCCGGTGATCAGGACCGCGGCCAGGAACAGGAGGAAGCCGCGGTCGGCCAGGATCGACGCGCGCGCCGTCTGCAGGTGCGCTTCCTCGCGCCGCGCCGTCCGGGTGCCGTGCGGCAGAGCCACGAAGGAGATCACCCCGAACGCGATCGACGTCACGGCGTCGCCGATGAACAGGTAGTCGAACGATCGCTCGGCGAGGAACCCGCCGAGCGCGAGACCGACCGCCCAGCCGACGTTGACGGCCAGCCGGTAGAGCGTGAACGCAGTGACGCGTTGCGCGCTCGGCAGCAGGTCGGCGATCAAGGCGCCCGCCGCCGGCCGGTGGAGCTCGGCCATGCATCCCAGCGCGAACATCAGTGTGTAGATCTGCGCGAGCGTGTCCGCCTGCCAGAGCGCGAGGGTGAGCAAGCCTGCGGAGGTCATCGACAGGGCGATCGCGTTCTTCCGACCGATCCGGTCGGCAAGCAGCCCGCCGAAGACCTGCGAGAGAAGCCCTCCGAGACCGTAGGCCGCGATCGCAACCCCCGCTTGCGGCGGCGAGAAGTCCCGGCTCGTGAGGTACAGCGTGATGAAGGGAAGCACGAAGGTGCCGAGTCGGTTCACGAACGAGCCCGCGAACAGCACCCAGGCCGAGCCCGGCATGCTCCGGATGTTCCCTCGCAGGGTCGGCTGCGGCGTTCCGAGTTCCATCGGCGCGAAGCCTACGGGCTCGCGGAGCCGTTCCGGGCGACGGTGTTCCAGGGGACACGCGTGTAGGTTTCGGAGAGTCGGGCGCGTGGAGATGCTATGCGTGAGGCCGAACCCTCGAGGAGGTCATCCGATGGCCGTTCGATGTCCGGTTTGCGGCGAGAGCTTCGAGACCGATCTGGAGCTCGAATAGCACGAGCACGAGCTGCCGGACGCGTGGGAGGGCGCCGGCGCGGGATTCGAGTGCCCGACGTGCGGAGCGATGTTCTCCGAGGAGGAAGAGCTCGTCGCCCACCAGGCGACGGCGCATCTGACTACGTGAGAAGGGTGAGGTCCGCCGTTCCTAGCTGAGCGGTCCCTGACCTGACCCGCCGCCGTCTCGTTGCTGGAGGAACCGCTCGATCTCCGAGACGAGCTCGTCCCCGGTGGGGAGCTCCTCGTTGTCCACGACGGTCTCGAGCCGTTCCACGTACGTGCGCGAGTCCTCGTCCGCGGCGACGGCCGCATCCAGACGTTGTCGCTGGGTCATTGCCTCCTCCGCAAGCGGGCCGAGCGGAAGCTCGACGTCGAGGTGCCTCGCGGCGTGTTCCAGGATGGCGATCGTCGCCGCCGGGTACGAGCCGCCGACGTAGTGCGGGACCTGCGCGTAGAACCCGACGGTGGGCATGCTGCTCGCCATCTCGAGCTCGATCGTCGACAAGGCTGCCGAGGGCACGCGGAGCAGGCCCTGCGGACCTTGCTGCTCGTCCTCGTGCAAGAGCCCCGGCTTGGACGCCGTCGCCAGGATCGGGACGGTGCGCGTGTGTGGGACCGCGGCCGGGATCGCTCCGAGGCTCACCCACTCGAGCACGCCGAATCGCGAGGCGACCTCGCGGACGTCGCGGCCGAGCTCTCGCCAACGGAAGTCCGGCTCAGGCCCCGTCAGCACCACGAGGTCGCGGCGGCCGACGCGAGCGCGTTTCATCGTCAGCTGCGGCCAGGTGAGCTCGGTGAGCGTTCCGTCCACGATGTCGAGCACCGGCCTTCGCGACCGGTAGTCGTAGAGAAGGTCCGAATCGAAGGTGACGAACGGCTCCGCGCCCGCTGCGATGTGATCGGCGGCGGCCGTCGACGCGCCGCCGGCATCGATCCACCCGTCGAACGCCGCGACGATCGCCGGCGCGACCAGCGGCTCGTCGGGTTCGTGGAGCCGGTACGCAACCATGGTCCGAGGATAGCCGCCACCGGTTCGCCGCATGCATGCGCGTGAGCGAGGGGCGGGTGGAGCGTGGGCGTGCGATCTCCCGGTAGGCTCACCCGCCGATGCCGATCGCGCTGGCCGGCCTCGCGTCGCTCCTGTGGGGCACCGCCGATTTCCTCGGCGGGCTCGCGGCGTCGGGCTGGCGCGCCGAGCGGGTCGCGGCGATCTCGCAGGTCGTGGGCCTGGGAGTGCTGCTGCTCCTCGCGCCCGCGATCACGGGCGCCCTAGCTCCCGGACCGGACCTCGCCTGGGGTGCCGCGGCTGGGATCGCCGGCGCGGTGGGCGCGACCCTGCTGTATCGCTCGCTGGCGATCGGACCGATGAACGTCGCGGCTCCGACGATCGCCGTCGTCGCGGCGATGGTCCCCGCCGCGATCGGGCTCGTTCAGGGCGAGCGGCCCGGCGCGCTGGCCCTCGCGGGCGTCGTGCTCGCGATCGTGGCGGTCGCGCTGGTGGGGGGCGCGAGCGCGCCGGGACCGACCGAACCGAGGTCGTCGATCCGCGTTCTCGGCCTCGCCGCGGCCGCAGGCGCCACCCTCGGCCTGGCGAACGTGGCGTTCGCGCAGACGTCGGACGAGTCCGGTCTCTGGCCCGTGACGACCACGAAGCTCGTGGCGGGCATCGTCCTCTGGTCGGTGGTGCTCGCGACCCGGACGAGCGACGGGCCGCGGGCGCCACGGCGGAACGTGCGTCTCGCCGTGTGGACCGGAGTCGTCGACGTGGCCGCCACGACCTCGCTGGCGCTCGCGCTGCAGCGCGGATCGCTCGTGCTCGTATCCGTCCTGGGTTCGCTCTTCCCGGCGGTGACGGTGGTGCTCGCCCGCTTCGTGCTCGACGAACGCATCGGCCGGGTGCAGGTCGTCGGTCTCGCGCTCGCTCTCGCGGCCGTCGCGATGATCGTGGTGGGGTGATCGCGGTGGCGAGGACCGGACAGCCGGACGCCGCAGAGGGAGCGACGGCCCCTCCGAGGAGGGGCCGTCTGCGGAGCGATGGAACCTCGCGCTACAGCGTCGAGGTGCCGCTCTGAGTCGTCGTCGGTGAGTCGCCCAGATGTCCCGCCCACTCGTCGTTGCTGCCGGTGCCGTTGGATCGGTTCTTCATCCAGGCGTAGGCGCCACCACCGAGCGCCATGAGGAACAGGAGCCACCGTCCCTTGTGGGACTTCTTCTCCACCTCGACCTCGATCTGCTGTGGGGCGGAGAACCGCTTCTCCAGGAGCTCGAGGATTCGACTGTGCTCGGTCCGGTTCTCCGTCACCTCGTCCCGGAGCATCTCGTTCTCGAACCGCAGCCGATCGGCCTCGTCCGAGGCGCGCTCCAGACGCTTGTCCAGGGCGCGGTCCTTCATCTGATGGCCGACCACCTCTGCCCGGTTTCGGGCGCTTCGGCCCATCCATCGCATCGTCGTGCCCACACTCATGTCGGCCTCCTCTTCTCGTCGCGACCCATATTTCTACCCGAACCGGCCCCATCTGAACCGAGCCGGCATGACCGGCTCCCCTTCTTGCGGGATGCGATGCTGAACCGATGTGTTCGCTCCGGATCGGTGACCCCGTCGAAGGCGGTACGGCTCGTGCGCCGGAACGCCGGCCGCTGGCCGGACGGCACGTCTCCCTCGAGCCCGTCGATCCTGCCGCCCACGGGGAGGCGTTGTGGCGAGCGGCGCACGACGGCAGCGCGGAAGCCGTCGAGATGTGGACCTACATGCCGTACGGGCCGTTCGAGGACGCCGATCGGATGCGCACTTGGCTTCAGGAGGTCGCGCCGTCGGAGGACCCGCTGTTCCTCACGGTGAAGGGCGACGAGGGGCCGATCGGCATGGCGAGCTTCCTGAACTCGGACACGGCGATGCGCCGGATCGAGATCGGGCACATCTGGTACGCGCCGAGGGCGCAGCGCTCCGAAGCGAACACCGAAACCACCTACCTGATGCTTCGCGAGGCGTTCGACCGGCTCGGTCATCGCCGCGTCGAATGGAAGTGCGACGCCTTGAACGAGCGATCGCGCGCAGCCGCGCTGAGGCTCGGGTTCACGTTCGAGGGGGTGTTCCGCCAGCACATGGTCGTGAAGGGCCGCAACCGCGACACGGCGTGGTTCTCGATGCTTGATCGGGAGTGGCCGGCCGCGCGCGAGGCGTTCGAGCGCTGGCTCGCCGCGGAGCGCGAGGGCCGCCCTTCGCTGGCGTCCCTGCGATCGTCGGGCTAGAGCGTCGGCTTCGTCACCATCAGGAACACGATGACCACGACGTCGACCGCGAGCGCCACCTCGATGAGCTCGCCCGCTTCGATAGGGCCTGCGTTGCATTCGGGGGCCAGAGGCCCCCGGCCAGCGCGCAACTCCGTCGCACGTCCGAGCCCCACGGGAAGTCCGGTCCAGGAGTACGTCGCTAACCTAGGCGATGCCCTCTTTCACATGTGATGGCCGGGAAGAGGCCGGGAATGCCAAGAGGTTGCGAGGAGTGCCGAGGTCAAGG